>QHSO01000093.1 GCA_003220475.1 Candidatus Rokuibacteriota bacterium
GGATCGCCGCGAGAGCTTCGTGGCCACCAATCATTCGCGCGAGATCGTGTGCGAGCTGGAGATCGCCGCGCACACCGACGGCACGATTCTCGGACTGCGCGGCCGCGTGCTGGCCGACATGGGCGCATACGTGCGCACCAACGGCGGCGTGGTTCCCGCCAAGGCCGCGCAATTCCTGCCCGGCCCCTATCGCATTGCGAACTTCACGTGCGAGGTGGCCGCCGTCGTCACCAACAAGACGCCGACGGGCACGTATCGCGGGCCGGGCCGCTTCGAGGCCAACTTCTTCCGCGAGCGGCTGCTCGACCTGATGGCTGCCGATCTCGGCCTCGATCCGGCCGAGGTCCGGCTGCGCAACCTGATCACATCGGCCGAGCTGCCGTGGTCGATCGGCGCGCTCGTGCCGTACGAAGCCTCCGGCGCCTACGACGGCGGCGACTACGGTGCGGCGCTGCGCCGAGCGCTCGAAGCGAGCGACTACGCCCGCCTCGCGAAAGACAACGGCCGGTTGATCGACGGCCGAATGCACGGCGTCGGCATCGGCTGCTTCGTCGAGTCGAGCGGCGCCGGGCCCGCGGAAACCGCGCGCATCGTCGTGCGCGGGCCGGGGCGCGTCGAGCTCTCCAGCGGTTGCGCTTCGTCCGGCCAGGGCCACGAGACGGTCATGGCGCAGATCCTGGCCGACGAGCTCGGCGTGCCGTTCGAGTGGATCACCGTCTTCCACGGCAGCACCAATCTGGTCGCCGAAGGCTGGGGCACCTATCACAGCCGCGCCGTCGTCGTCGGCGGCAGCGCAGTCGCGGCGGCCGCGACGGTACTCAAGAAGCAGCTCGTCGCCGTGGCCGCCGAGCGCAGCGGACTCGACGAGCGCGCGCTCGACTATCGCGACGGTGTCGTCTACCGCCGCGACGACGCCGCGGCGCCGCCCGTGCTGGCGCTGGCGGACGCCGCGCCGCTGGAGGCGACCGGAAAATTCACGACCACGGCGCTCACGTACACCTACGGCGCTCACGTCGCCCACGTCGCGGTCGATCCCGAGACGGGCGCGACGGACGTGGTGAAGCTCGTGACGGTCGAGGACGTCGGCCGCGCCATCAACCCGGCGCTCGTGCACGGCCAGGCGCTCGGCTCGGCCGTGCAGGGCTTGAGCGGCGCGTTTCTCGAAGAGCTCGTCTACGACGAGACCGGACAGCTCCTCACCGGCACGCTCGCCGACTATGCGCTGCCGACGGCGGCCGATTTCCCGAGCATCGAGAGCATCACGCTCGAGGATGCGCCGTCCACCTCGAATCCGCTGGGCGCCAAGGGCGCCGGCGAGGGCGGCATCGTTGCCACCGGCGCCGCGGCGGCCAATGCGGTCGCCGCGGCGCTGGCCGCGACGGGCGTGATCATCCGCGAGCTGCCGCTGTCGGCGAGAAATCTCGCCCAACGCCTGGCCGACGCCAAGGCGCGATGATCGACGTCCACGCCCATTACATGCCGCCCGCGCTGGTCGAGAAGCTGCGCCGCGATGGCGCGCGCTATGGTGTGTCGGTCATCGAGACCGAGCCCGCCTGTCACGCGCTGCAGTTCGCGTATGGCCTGCGGCTGCGTCCGTTCTTCGCAAAGCTGATCGAGGAGCCCGAGCGGCGCATCGCGAGCATGGACAAGACCGGAATCGACCGCGAGATCCTCTCGTCGTGGACCGATCTGCACGGCCACGGGCTCGGCGTCGAGCAGGGCACGGCCTGGCACCGCGTGCTCAACGAGTCGCTCGCCGCATTCGCGCAGCGCCACGCCGATCGCTTCTCGGTTCTCGCCTCAGGCTATCTCCCCGACGCCGCGCGCGCGGCCCGCGAGCTCGAGTTCGCGGTCACGCAGCTCGGCGCCGTCGGCGCCGTCGCCGCGACCAACGTCGAGGGGATGAACCTCGGCGAGCTTGCGCTCGACGAATACTGGACCGCCGCCGTGGAGCTCGCTGTCCCGGTGTTCCTGCACCCCGTGCAGCCCACCCCGACGCCGCGCACGCGGCGCTTCGCGATGACCCAGGTCGTGCAGTACACGACGGACACCACGCTCTGCGTCGGCTCGCTCATCGGCGCCGGCGTCCTCGACCGGTTCCCGCGGCTGCAATTGATCCTCTCGCACGGAGGAGGGACGCTGCCCTGGGTCATCGGCCGCTTCGACGTCATGTTCGAGCGGAGCGATCGCGCCGCCATCGGAATCGCCGCCGCCTCGGCGCCGTCGGCGTACCTCGGCCGCCTTCACTACGACACGATCCTTCACGACGCGCAGGCGCTGCGCTATCTGGCCGGCCGCGTCGGCGTCGACCGGCTCGTGATCGGCAGCGACGATTCGTTTCCCCCCGCCGACCACGATCCGCTCGCGAGCCTGCGCGCGGCGGGCTTCAGCGCGGATGAGATCCGGCGGATCGGCGAAGCGAACCCGCGGCGGTTGTTCCGGCTGGACTGAGGCTGGTCCTTACCGCCGTATGCGTTCCAGCGTCTCGCGAACCTGCGCGGCGGTGAGCGAAGGCAACTTGGCTTCGGGGACCGCCACCAAGCGCTTGCCTCGCTTCCTCAACCGCATGGGAGTGGACACGATCTGGATCTCGAGTCGACCGTCGCCAGCCCGAGAGCCGGTCGCAGTGGCTTGGGGACGACGATCCTTCCTGCACGATCAATGACAACTCTCATAGCACTGACAATGCCATGAAATGGCATTACCGCACTTCAGACGAACGTCAGCGGTTCGACGTGCGTCTCGCCACGCGCGAAGCGTGCGAGGTCGAGGGGCGACGCGTCCATCGTGACGGCGCGGCCGTGCACGAGCGTCTCGGCCATGAGCTGACCGGCGATGGGACCGTGCATGAAGCCGTGGCCACTGAAGCCGGCGATGACGTAGAGTCCCGCGACGCCGGGGACGGCGCTGACGATGCCCGTCTGATCCGGCGTCATCTCGTAGAGGCCCGCGTAAGAACGCATGAGCTTCGCCTCCGCGAGCGCGGGCGCGCGGTGGATCGCGCGCTCGACGACGCGCGGCTCGAGACTGCGGTCGATCTCCGTGCCGAAGCCGTCGGGCTCGTCGCGACGGCCGTGACCCAGCAGCAGGCCCGGACCTTCGCGCCGGAGCGAGAAGTTCTGGTGCGGGTCGATGACGAACGGCGTGGCGGCGGGGATCCGGTCCGCGGGAAACGGCGCGGTCATGAACTTGTGGCGCCGGTGGGGACGCACCGGGATGTCGACGCCGGCCAGCGTGCCCACCACGCCCGACCACGCGCCGGTCGCGATGACGATGGCGCCCGCCTCGAACGCGCCGTGCTGCGTGACGACGCCGCGTACGCGATCACCGTCGCGAAGGAATGCAGTGACTTCGTGCTGCTGGTGGATCACGACGCCGAGCTCGCGCGCACGGGCGGCGATCCCGGTCGCGCAGAGGTACGGATCGGCGTAGCCGTCGCGCGGCGTGTACGTCGCGCCGAGCAGGTCGTCGGTGTTGAGATAGGGGCAGAGTTCGCGCGTCGCCGCCGCGTCGAGCAGCTCCACGTTCACGCCGAGCTCGCGCTGCAGCGCCACGCTACGCCGCGCCACGGCCAGCTCGTCTTCGGCGGCGATCAGGATGAGATAGCCGTGCTGGCGAAAGTTCGGATCCACGCCGAACTCGGCCTCGAACCGCTCGTAGGTGACGATGCTGTGCGTCGTCAGCTCGATGCCGAGCCGGTTGGCGTATTGATGACGGATCCCGCCGCTGGCCAGCGCCGTCGATCCCGAGCAGACCGTATCGCGCTCGAGCACGATGACTCGCCCGGCGCCAAGACGGGCCAGATGATAGGCGGTGCTCACGCCCATGATCCCCGCGCCGACGATCACGACCTCCGCAGTCTGCGTCATGGTGCCCGCCATGATAGTACGTCCGCGGACGTCGACGGACGCCCTCGGCAGGCCGCCGCCCGACGCGAGTCCAGAGCGACGAGCATCCGCGACGCGCCCGGGCGCATCTCATTTCGACGGGTGGAGTGTGACGATGCGCGTCGCGGAGCTCTGGCGTTATCCGGTCAAATCGCTCGCCGGTGAGCAGCTCGACGCAGTCGACATCTTGCTCGACGGCATTCCGGGCGACCGCGTGGTTCAGGTTCACGACGCGCGAGGCCGGATCGTAACGTCGCGGACGATACCCGGGCTGCTCGGTCTCAGAGCCTCCACGAGCCCGACGGGCGAGCCATTGGTTGGCGGAACGCCGTGGACGTCGCCCGAGGTCGCCAAGGCGATCGAAACGATCGCCGGGCCGGGCGCGCGGCTCGCGCGTGACGACGGACCGCACCGGTTCGACGTGCTGCCGTTGCTCGTGGCCACCGACGGTGCAATCGACGCGTTGGGCCTCGATCGACGGCGTTTCCGTCCCAATATCCTCGTGTCGGGTGTCGACGGCCTCGCCGAGCGCGAGTGGCCGGGGCGCCGCGCCCGCATCGGCGAGGCGATCGTCGCATTCGAGAAGCTTCGTGGGCGCTGCGTCATGACGACCTACGATCCCGATACGCTGGAGCACGACCCGTCGGTCCTGCGACGCATCGTGCAGCAAATGGGGGGACGCTTGGCGCTCGACTCGTACGTCGTCCAAGCCGGTCGTGTTTCGGTGGGCGATTCGGTGAAGTTGTTATAGTCGCCCCCGGGGACTTGTATTCCGGCCGTTCATCGCGGATATTCCAGAGCACCGCCAGCCTGGAGGGACACCTATGGCCCGATTGACGATCAACGGTAAAACGCACGACGTCGCGGTGGACCCGAGCACGCCCTTGTTGTGGGCAATCCGCGAGCAGGTCGGCCTCACCGGCACGAAGTACGGCTGCGGCATCGCCCAGTGCGGGGCGTGCACCGTGCACGTCGACGGCGCGGCGGTGCGCTCCTGCGTCATGCCCGTCGCCGCCGCCGAGGGGAAGAAGATCACCACGATCGAAGGCCTCGCCAACGGCCGCGCGCTGCACAAGGTGCAAAAGGCCTGGCTCGACAACGAGGTCCCGCAGTGCGGCTATTGCCAGTCCGGAATGATCATGGCCGTCGCCGCGCTCCTTCGGGAAAAGCCGAAGCCGACCGACGCGGACATCGACGCCCGGGTCACTAACATCTGTCGATGTGGAACCTTCCAGCAGGTGCGTGAGGCCATCCACGCCGCGGCGAAGGCATAGGAGGGCGTCATGATCACCAAGATTCCGAAGCTCACGCGCCGTTCCTTCGTCATCGGCAGCACCGCGCTCGGGGCCGGACTCGCCATCGGTCTGAAGATTCCGTTCGGGCCGAGCGTCGTGCGCGCGCAGGATGGCTCGCCCGAGGTCACCGCGTGGGTCGTCATCCGTCCGGACGACACGGTCGTCATCCGCATCGCGCGCTCGGAGATGGGACAGGGCACGCTCACCGGCCTCGCGCAGATGGTGGCCGAGGAGCTCGAGTGCGACTGGTCGAAGGTGAAGACCGAATACCCGACGCCCGGTCAGAGCGTGAAGCGCAAGCGCGCATGGGGCGACTTCTCGACGGGCGGCAGCCGCGGTATCCGCGACTCGCACCAGTACGTGCGCGAGGGCGGCGCCACGGCGCGCATCATGCTGATCCAGGCCGCGGCCAACGCGTGGAATGTTCCCACGTCCGAGTGCAGCGCCGCCAACAGCGTGATCACGCACAAGCCGTCGGGCCGCAAGACGACGTACGGCAAGGTTGCGGAAGCGGCGGCCAAGCTGACGCCGCCGGAAAAGCCGGCGCTGAAGGACCCGACGGAGTGGAAGCTGATCGGCAAGTCCGTCAAGCGGCTGGACACGATGGACAAGCTGACGGGCGCGCAGGTCTACGGGTTCGATCTGAAGTTTCCGGGCATGCTCAACGCGGCCATCAAGGACTGTCCCGTGTTCGGCGGCAAGCTGAAGAGCTACGAGGCCGCGAAGGTGACGAGCATGCCCGGCGTCCGCCACGTGGTCACGGTCGGCGACTCTGCGGTCGCGGTGGTGGCCGACACGTGGTGGCAAGCGAAGACCGCGCTCGACGCGCTGCCGATCGTCTGGGACGAGGGCGAAAACGCGAAAGTGTCGAGCGACTCCATCGCCGCGATGCTGAAGGAAGGTCTGGACGCCGATCAGGCGTTCGTGGCCAACCAGAACGGCGACGTCAAGCAGGCCATCGCGGGCGCGGCCAAGAAGGTCGAAGCCGTCTACGCCTATCCGTTCCAGAACCACGCGCCGATGGAGCCGATGAACGCCACGGCGAAGTACACGCCGGATCGCTGCGAGGTCTGGGTGCCGACGCAGAACGGCGAGGCCGCATTCGCCGCCACGCTGGCCGCCTCGGGGCTGCCCGCGGACAAGTGCGAGGTGTACAAGCTGCACCTCGGCGGCGGATTCGGACGGCGCGGCGCGTTCCACGATTACGTCACGCAGGCCGTCCTCATCGCCAAGCAGATTCCGGGCACTCCGGTGAAGCTCCTGTGGACGCGTGAAGAGGACATGCTGCACGGCCGGTATCACCCGGTGATGCAGTGCAAGCTCGTCGGCGCGTTCGACAGCAGCAACAACCTGACCGGGCTGCACATGCGGCTGTCGGGGCAGTCGATCCTGACATCCGTGCGGCCCGAGGCGCTGCAGCAAGGCAAGGATCCGCTGGTGTTCCAGGGTCTCAACCCGAGCGGCGACTTCGGGATCGGCTACAGCGTGCCGAATCTCCTGATTGATCACGCCATGCGCAACACGCACGTGCCGCCCGGCTTCTGGCGCGGCGTGAACATCAACCAGAACGCGATCTTCCTCGAGTGCTTCATGGACGAGATGGCGCATGCCGTCGGCCAGGATCCGCTCGAGTTCCGTCGCAAGCTCATGACCAAGCATCCCAAGCACCTCGCCGCCCTGAACGCGGTGGCCGACCGCGCGGGGTGGAGCAAGCCGGCGCCGCAGGGCGTGTATCGCGGGCTGGCGCAGATGATGTCGTTCGGCAGCTATGTCGCGGCGTGCGCCGAGATCTCCGTGAAGGACGGCGACAAGATCAAGATCCAGCGCATCGTGGCCGCGACCGATTGCGGGTACGCCGTCAACCCGGCGCAGATCGAGCGGCAGATCGCTGGCTCGTTCGTCTACGGGTTGTCGGGATTGTTCCTGCAGGAGTGCACGGTCAAGGACGGGCACATCGAGCAGACCAACTTCAACAACTACGACTCGATGCGGATCGCGCAGATGCCGAAGGTCGAATCGATCGTCATGCCCTCGGGCGGCTTCTGGGGCGGTGTCGGTGAGCCGACGATCTGCGTCGCGGCGCCGGCCGTGCTCAACGCGTATTTCGCCGCCACCGGCAAGCGCATCCGCACGGTCCCGCTGAAGAACCACGGCATCACGCTGGTGTAAGCAGTGAGCAGGGCCCTGGTCGCTGCGATCGGCCTCGCGTCGATCGCAGCGGCCGCGGCGGCGTCGGCGGAGCCGCCGGCCGGCGCCGCGTCGTGCTCGGGCTGTCACCCCGCCTCGGCACGTGTCGCGTCGCCGGTGCCGCGGCTGGCCGGGCACGATCGCGCCGCGATCGTGAGGGCGATGCAGGAATTCCGCTCGGGACAACGCGCCGGCACCGTCATGGACCGCATCGCCAAGGGCTTCACCGACGACGAGATCCAGGCGATCGCCGCCTGGTTCGCCGCGCAGAAGTGAAGACCAGCCGCCGCGACTTCCTCAAGCTCGGCCTCGCCGTTTCGAGTGCGCTCGTTCCACTGCCCGCCATCGCGCAGGGTGCTGCTCCACGGGTGGTGGTCGTGGGCGGCGGCTTCGCAGGCGCCAGCTGCGCGCGCGCGCTTCATCAGGCCGAGCCGCGCATCGCGGTGACGCTCGTCGAGCCCAATGCGACGTTCACCGCGTGCCCGTTCAGCAACGCGGTGATCGCCGGGCTGCGCGAGCTCGGCGCGCAGCAATTCACCTACGAGCGCGTGGCCGCCGACGGCATCACGCTCGTGCGCGCGGCGGCGACGGGCGTGGACGTGGCCGCACGATCGGTCTCGCTCGCTGACGGCGCACGGCTCGCTTACGACCGCCTGGTGCTCGCGCCCGGCATCGACATTCGCTGGGGTGCGCTGGCCGGTTACGACGAGGCGGCGGCCGCGCAGATGCCCCACGCCTGGCGCGCGGGCGAGCAGACGCTCTTGCTGCGACGCCAGCTAGAGGCGATGGACGATGGCGGGCTCGTGGTGATCTCGGCGCCGGCGAATCCGTTCCGCTGTCCGCCTGGACCGTACGAGCGCGCCAGCCTGATCGCGCATTACCTCAAGACGAAGAAGCCGAAATCGAAGCTGCTCGTGCTCGACGCGAAGGACGCGTTCTCCAAGCAGCGGCTGTTCCAGGCCGCCTGGGCGGAGCTGTACCCGGGACTGCTCGAGTGGGTGCCGCTCTCAAAAGGTGGCGCCGTCACCTCGGTCGACGTCGCGACGCGCACGCTCGTGACGGACTTCGGTCGACATCAGGCGAACGTCGCCAACATCATTCCGCCGCAGAAGGCCGGGCGCATCGCGGACGCCGCCGGCGTCGCCGACCGGACGGGCTGGTGTCCGATCGATCCGGTGACGTTCGAGTCGAAGCTGCAGCCGCGGATCCACGTCATCGGCGACGCGGCGATCGCGGGCGCGATGCCGAAATCGGCGTTCGCGGCCAACTCGCAGGCCAAGACATGCGCGGCGGCGGTGGCCACGCTGCTCACCGGCGGCACGCCATCCACGCCGAAGCTGATCAACACCTGCTACAGCCTCGTCGCGCCCGACTATGGGATCTCCGTCGCCGGCGTGTACCAGCCGTCCCCGGGCGGCCAGCTCGCGGACGTGCCCGGCGCCGGCGGCGTCAGCCCGGCGGATGCGCCGCGCGCGACGCGTGCCGCCGAGGCGGTGCTGGCCGAGGCGTGGTTCCGGACGATCACCGCTGAGGTGTTCGGGTGAGATCGGCGCTGGCCGCGATCGTCGCGGCCGTCGGCACGCTCGGTGTGGCGCACGCGCAGGACGCGATTCCGCAGTCACTCACCGGCGCCAAAGGCGATCCCGCGCGTGGCCGCGCGATCGTCGCCAATCGTCAGGTCGGTCTGTGCCTGCTCTGCCACAGCGGTCCCTTTCCCGACGAGCGCTTCCAGGGCAATCTCGCGCCCGATCTGCGCGGCGCGGGCTCGCGCTGGTCGGAGGGCCAGCTACGGCTGCGCATCGTCGACTCGAGCCGGATCAATCCCGCGTCGATCATGCCGGCGTATCATCGAACCGAAGGCCTCGTGCGCGTCGCGCCGACGTGGCGTGGCAAGCCGGTGCTCACCGCCGAGCAGATCGAGGACGTGGTGGCCTTCTTGATGACGTTGAAGGACTGACATGGAGCGTCGCGCGTTTTTGAAAATCGCCGGCGGCGTCGCGGCCGGCCTGGGGCTCACGGGCATCGTCAGCGTGAAGCCTGCGCGCGCCACGCCCGCGGAGATGCAGGAGGCCATTCGCGCCGTCGTCGGCGCCGCGCGCATCACGCCGGGCAAGGTGAAGCTCGAGCTGCCGCCGCTGATCGAGAACGGCAACGCGGTGCCGCTCACCGTCACCGTCGACAGCCCGATGACCGAGGCCGAGCACGTCCGGGTCGTGCACGTGTTCACCGAGAAGAATCCGCAGCCCTATGTCGTCAGCTTCCACCTCGGGCCGCGCGCCGGGCGCGCGCGTGTGTCGACGCGCATGCGGCTGGCCGACTCGCAGAACGTCGTCGCCGTCTGCCAGCTCAGCGACGGCTCGCTGTGGTCCGACAGCGCCGCGGTCGTGGTCACGCTCGCCGCATGCCTGGAAGACGGGATCTAGCGATGGCGAGCGCGCTGATCAACGTGCCGCCGCGGGCCAAGCGCGGCGAGATCGTCGAGATCAAGACGCTGATCTCGCACGTGATGGAGACTGGCTTTCGCCGCACGCAGGTCGGCGCTGTGATCCCGCGCAACATCATCCGCCGCTTCGTGTGCAGCTACAACGGCGCCGAGGTGTTCAGCGCCGACCTGCATCCGGCGATCTCGGCGAATCCGTTCATCGTCTTCTCGACGATCGCCACCGAGAGCGGCACGCTCGCCTTCGAGTGGACCGGCGACAACGGCTTCTCGGTCAAAGAAACCGCCGCGATCACTGTCGAGTAGTGCGGCGGCTGCTCATCGCGCTCGGGCTGCTGGCGCTGGCGGCGTCCGCGTTCGCCGGCGAGATCGCGCTCTCCGATCGGCGCTCGGGCTACGAGCTCATGGGCCGCGAGCTGCGCGCGATGCAGGACGACGACACGGCGAACCCCGGCATGCTGTGGGTGCTCGAGGGCGCCGCGCTCTGGAAGCGACCGACGGGCGCCGCAAGCCGCGCGTGCGTCGACTGTCACGGCGAAGCCGCGGTGAGCATGAAGGGCGTGGCCGCCCACCATCCGGCCTTCGATGCTGCAAAGCAGCGGCCGGTGAGTCTCGATCAGCGGATCAACAACTGTCGTGTCGACCGACAGCAGGCGCCGCCGCTTGCGTACGAGAGCCGCGAGCTCCTCGCGCTCGGCGCCTACGTCGCGCGGCAATCCCGCGGGCTGCCGATCGCCGTGACGATCGACGACCGCATGCGACCGTTCCTCGATGCCGGCCACGCCATCTACGAGCGGCGCCAGGGCCAGCTCAACCTCGCCTGCAGCCAGTGCCACGACGATAACTGGGGACGGCAGCTCGCGGGCAACCTCATTCCGCAGGCGCACCCGACCGGTTACCCGCTCTATCGCCTCGAATGGCAAAGCCTCGGCTCGCTCCAGCGGCGGCTGCGCGGCTGTCTCACCGGCATTCGCGCCGAGGCCTACGACTACGGCGCTCCCGAGCTCGTCGATCTCGAGCTCTATCTGATGTGGCG
>QHSO01000094.1 GCA_003220475.1 Candidatus Rokuibacteriota bacterium
AACGATTTCGAGTAGAGATGGTCGCCGACCAGCACCGAGGCGTCGTCGCCCCACTGCGCGTTCGCCGAGGGTTGGCCACGGCGCAGCGGCGCCTGGTCCACGACGTCGTCGTGGATCAACGTCGCCGTGTGGAGCAGCTCCACGCCGCAGGCCAGGCGGACGGCCCGCGGGCCGCGATACCCCGCCAGACGCGCGGCCAGCAGGAGGAGAATCGGACGCAGCCGCTTGCCGCCCGCGCCGGCGATATAGCCGCCCATCTCCTGGATGAGGCCAACGGGCGACGCGATCTCGTGACGGATCTCGGCTTCGACTTCGGCGAGATCGTCGCCGACGAGGGCGGTCACCCGTTCCTTGAGGACCTGCTCGAGCGTCGGCGTGGACACGCCGCTACTTCGGAATGACGCGGTCGCGCACCTGCACGTTGGCGCCGGGAGCGACGCTCTGCACCTCGGCCACCGAGAACCGGTCGCGGATCTCAGTCACGCGTGCGGTGGCGACCTCCTCGTCGAGCTCGCCGAGCATTTCGCCGGTGACGGGATGCACGATGGGAATTCGATCGCGGCGCACGCTCACGAGGCTGCCCGTCTGGAGGCCGTCGAGGTTGGTGAGATCGATCACGACGCGCGTATTCTCGACGTAGACGACGTACCCACGCTCGGGCGGCTTGGGCACCGCGGCCGGCACCGGCGTCGCCACCGCGGACGCGGTGATGCGCGCGGCCGAGTGCGGCGGCGGGGCCGTCACCGCGGCGCCGCCGGAGCGATTGCCGGCGGCCGCCTTGGCGGGCTCGGCCGTCTGGTACATCGTGCCCTGGCGCGGGCTGATCTTGCCTCCGCCGGGCGGCGTGCCGTACTTCGCCACGATCTCGGGCGACGCGATGATGGCCGACTGCCCGCGGAGCAGCGTGGTGATCGTGGTAGGGACCTTGTCTTCCTCGACCCAGACGTACTCGGGCTCGCTCGGCACGTCGCCGAAGCGCGGGTTCTTGATCAGCAGCCAGCGCGTCTCCGCGGACTTGATGACGACGGAGGGCTCGCCCGGATCGACGATGCCGACGAGCGTCTTCAACATGCTGCAACCCGAGACGGCGAGTACCGGCAGCAGAAGCCAGACGAGCGGCCGGGTGTTCATCCGGCGAGGAGGATAGCACATGGCTAATCCTCGACGGGAGGTTCCCAGCGAAACCGCTGCTCCTCCCCGGCGCTGTTCGGCAGGACGGTCAGCCGCCGGGAGAACAGGGCCATCCCCGTGATGGCCGAGATATACGTGACGTCGAGGGTCACGGCCCCCCGGCGCTCGAGCAGCATCGGGACCACCCAGCCCGCGACGTCGAGGTTCTTCGCCGCGCGCACGGCGCGCTCGGGGCGCGCGAGCATCTCCTCGACGCGGAGGCTGCCGCTGGCGAACATGTCGCCGACCGCGAGGGGGTCCACCACCTGGAAGCGCTTGCTGCGCTCGAGCGCGGTGGCGATCAAGTACGGCACGCGGCGCAGATCCGAGCCCGTCGCGGTCATGTCGAACACGGGGGCCACGGCGATCCGGATGCGGCCACGCGTGATGCGCGCGCCGTCCTCCGGCACCGGCCGCGGCTTGTCGGGCGCGGGCACGAAGGTGGCGACCGAGAACTCCGGCTGCACGCGCCGCACCTGCGCCCAGCCGAGCAGCTCCTCGTACCGGCCGAGCGGCCGCCCGGTGAGCGGGTGCATGAACGTCGTGCCCTTGCGGTAGATCGTGTATTCCTGGCCGACCTGCCCGCCGCGCGTGGCGCCGATGTCGAGGAAGATCTCGTCGCCCTCCATCGAGACGACGACGCCCTCGACCGGCTGGAAGGCCTGGATGAACTCGTCGGCCATCAGCATGAACGTCGCCCCGATGCGGTCGGCCATGCCGGCGGCGGCGAGGCCGACGGCCATCGCGCTCATCAGCAGCCCGGCCGTCACCGCGGCGAGCGTGCGCCGCATCAGAACGTCACCGACGGCTGGTGCACGCCGAAGACGCCGCGCAGCCGTTCGCAGATCTCGCCCAGCGTCACCCCCTGCTCGACCGCGTCCACGAGCAGCGGCAGCAGATTGGCGCGGCCGCGGGCGCCCGCCTCCAGCGCGTCCAGGGCGCGTCGCGATCGGTCGGCGTCGCGCGTCTTGCGCACGCGCGCCACGCGCTCGGCGAGCGCGGCGCTCACCCCCGGGTCGACCGCGAACAAAGCCGCCGGCGGCTCGTCCTCGGTAACGAACTCGTTCACGCCGACCACGATGCGCCGCTTGTCCTCGACCTCACGCTGCCAGCGGTACGCCGCCTCCTGGATCTCGCGCTGCATGAAGCCGATGGCGTGCACGGCGCCTCCTTGCTCGTCGATGCGGCGGATGTAGTCCTCGGCGGCGGCCTCGATGTCGCGGGTGAGGCGCTCGACGGCGTAGGAGCCGCCGAGGGGATCGACGGTATGCGCGACCCCGGACTCGTGCGCGAGGATCTGCTGCGTGCGCAGCGCGATACGGACCGCGCGCTCTGTGGGCAGGGCCAGCGCCTCGTCCATCGAGTTGGTGTGCAGCGACTGGCAGCCGCCCAGCACGGCGGCCAGCGCCTGCACGGTCACGCGCACGATGTTGTTTTCGGGCTGCTGCGCGGTCAGCATACTCCCCGCCGTCTGCGCGTGGAAGCGCAGCGTCTGCGAGCGCGGGTCGCGCGCGCCGAAGCGATCGCGCATCAGCCGCGCCCACAGGCGTCGGGCCGCGCGGAACTTCGCGACCTCTTCGATCAGGTCGTTGTGCGCGTTGAAGAAGAACGACAGCTGGGGCGCGAAGGCGTCCACCTCGAGCCCCGCGCGGCGCGCCGCCTCGACGTAGGCGATGCCGTTGGCCAGCGTGAAGGCCACTTCCTGCACCGCGGTGCAGCCGGCCTCCCGCACGTGGTAGCCCGAGATCGAGATGGTGTTCCACTTGGGCACGGCCTCGCGACAGTACGCGAAGACATCCGTGATGAGCCGCATCGAGGGATCGGGCGGAAAGATGTAGGTGCCCCGGGCGATGTACTCCTTGAGGATGTCGTTCTGCGTCGTGCCCGAGAGCCGGCTCGGGCTCACACCCTGGCGACGGGCGACGGCGACGTAGAGGGCGAGCAGGATCGCCGCGGTGGCGTTGATGGTCATCGACGTCGAGACGCGATCGAGCGGAATGCCCTCGAACAGATCCTGCATGTCCTCGAGCGTGGCGATGGAGACGCCGACCTTGCCGACCTCGCCGCGCGCGATCGGCGCGTCGGGATCGTGGCCCATCTGCGTCGGCAGGTCGAACGCGACGGACAGGCCCGTCTGGCCCTGCTCCAGGAGGAACCGATAGCGCTTGTTCGTCTCGGCCGCCGAGCCGAAGCCGGCGTATTGCCGCATCGTCCACCGTCGCGACCGGTAGCCGCTGGGATGAATGCCGCGCGTGAACGGAAACTCCCCCGGCGTCTCGCCGCCGGCGTCGGCGGGAACGTCGCCTGGCCCGTAGACGCGCTTGACCGGAACGCCCCAGGACGCCTCGGGCTCGCGCTCGCTCATTGGCCGTTCCTCACAGCGGAATGTTGCCGTGCTTGCGCGGAGGGTTCGCGTCGCGCTTCGTTTTCAAGATGGCCAGCGCGGCGCAGAGTCGCGCGCGTGTGTCGCGGGGCTCGATCACCTCGTCCACGTAACCGCGCTCGGCGGCGACGTAGGGATTGGCGAACTTCTCGCGGTACTCGCGAATCCGCGCCTCGCGGAAAGCGGCATCGGCGGTCGTTTGCAGTTCGCGCTTGTACAGGATATTGACGGCGCCCTCCGGCCCCATCACCGCGATCTCCGCCGTCGGGAACGCGAAGTTCGCGTCGCCCCGGATGTGCTTGGACGCCATGACGTCGTAGGCGCCGCCGTAGGCCTTGCGCGTGATCACGGTGAGCTTCGGCACGGTCGCCTCGCAGTAGGCGTACAGCAGCTTGGCGCCGTGCTTGATGATGCCGCCGAATTCCTGCGCGGTGCCAGGCAGAAATCCCGGCACGTCGACGAACGTCACGAGCGGCACGTTGAAGCAGTCGCAGAAGCGCACGAAGCGCGCGGCCTTCACCGAGGCGGCGATGTCGAGGCAACCCGCGAGGTGCGCGGGCTGGTTGGCCACGACGCCCACCGGGCGTCCACCGAGGCGGCCGAAGCCGACGACGATGTTCGGCGCGAAGGTCGCCTGCACCTCGAAGAAGTACCGATCGTCGAGCACCGTGCGCACGATGTCCTTCATGTCGTACGGCTTGTTCGGCTGCGGCGGAACGATCGACTGCAGCGCCTCGTCGCGCCGGTCGGCCGGATCCTGCGTGGGCCGCAGCGGCGGGTCCTCCAGGTTGTTCTGCGGCAGGAACGTGAGCAGCTCGCGGATGAGGGCGAGGCACTCCTCCTCGCCGTCGGCCGCGAAGTGCGCGACGCCGGAGGTGGTGCCGTGCGTGGTCGCGCCGCCCAGGTCCTCGGCGGTGACGGCTTCGTGCGTGACGGCCTTGATGACGTCGGGACCGGTCACGAACATGTACGAGGTGTTCTTCACCATGAACACGAAGTCGGTGATGGCGGGCGAGTATACGGCGCCGCCCGCGCACGGCCCCATGATCGCCGAGATCTGCGGCACGACGCCCGATGCCAGCGTGTTGCGCAGGAAGATGTCGGCGTAGCCGCCGAGCGAGGCGACGCCCTCCTGGATGCGCGCGCCGCCGGAGTCGTTGAGGCCGATGATCGGCACGCCCGTCTTCATGGCGAGGTCCATGATCTTGCAGATCTTGCGGGCGTACGCCTCGGAGAGCGAGCCGCCGAACACGGTGAAGTCCTGCGCGAAGACGAACACGGGACGCCCGTGGATGCGCCCGGATCCCGTCACGACGCCGTCGCCGGGGATCCGCTGCTCGGCCATGTCGAAGTCGTGCGTCTGGTGGACGACGAAGCGATCGACCTCGAGGAACGAGTCGGGATCGAGCAGCAGCTCGAGTCGCTCGCGCGCCGTCTTCTTGCCCGCCTTGTGCTGGCGGCGGATGCGCTCTTCGCCGCCCCCGAGCTCGGCAGCGCGATTGCGCCGCCGCAGCTCTTCGAGGCGCTCGTCTGGCGACATGGCTCAGATTATAATTCAGTCTCCCATGCAACCCTGGGTGCAGACGGTACTGGTGGCATGCGTGGTCGTGCTTACCGCCGCGGCGGTCCCTGTGCTTCTCGCGCTCCGGCGGACGGTTCGCCGCGCCGAGACGGTGCTGACCATCGTCGAGCAGGAGCTGCGACCGCTCATCGGCCAGGCCCATGCGCTCACGGAAGACGTGCGGACGCTCACGCGCGAGGCGAAAGACGAGATCGAGCGCGTGGGCATCGTGACCGAACGGGTGAATGCTGTGGCCGACGGCGTGGGCCGCGCCGTCAACGGACTGGCCGGACTCACGCGCGCCGGTCAGCTCATCGGCGTGGCGGCCGGACTCAAGAAGGGCTTCGACGTCTTCGTGGCCCGGTTTGCGAAGGCGCAAGGAGATCATCATGGCGGATGACCGGAACGACGCGGCAGGGTATCTGGGCTGGTTCTTCCTCGGCGGCATCATCGGCGCCGCCTCCGCGCTGCTGCTCTCGCCCAAGACCGGACGGGAGATCCGTGACCAGCTGATCGAGCGCGGCGGTGAATTCGCGCGTCGCGCGCAGGAGATGGCGCAGGGCCATGCGGGCGACTGGCTCGACAAGAGCCGCGAGGTGTTCGAGGAGCAGACGCAGCGGCTCATGAGCGCGTTCGAGGCGGGCAAGGACGCGATGCGCGACGAGATGCGAAAGGGCAACACCCCGCCGCGTGCCTGAGGTCGAGCTTCCCAATCCCGAGGAGCTGGAGGAGCGACGCGACAAGTCGTTCAGCCGTCGCGTCGCTCTCACCACCGCCGTCTACGCCGTCGTGCTCGCGATCGCATCGCTCGGCGGCGCCAATGCGATGAAGGAGATGCTGCTGGCCCAGCAGCAGTCGTCCGACCAGTGGGCGTTCTACCAGGCCAAGGTTCTGCGCGAGCACCTCTATCGCGCCCAGAAGCTGGTGCTGGAGGCGGAGCTGGCCGACGCGACGGCCGCGCGCGGCCCGCGTCAGGAGAAGCTGCAGGCGCTGGCGGCGAGATTCGCCGAGGAGGAGACGCGCTACAACACCGAGAAGAAGGACATCGAGAAGGACGCGAAGAAGCTCGAGCACGAGCGCGACGTCAACCGCGACAAGGATCCCTACTTCGACTACGCGGAGGTGCTGCTGCAGATCGCGATCGTCTGCTCATCCGTCTCCATCCTGGCCGCCTCACGGCCGATGTTCATCTTCTCGCTGGCGGTGGCGGGGATCGGCGTGGTGAGCACGCTCAACGGCTTTCTGCTCTTCACGCGCCTCGGCTTCCTGCACCACTAGGGTGGAGGCCCCGAAATGGCCCCCCCCCCCGGCGCTCGTCACGCCCCGGGGAACCCGGGG
The DNA here is from genome assembly GCA_003220475.1 of Candidatus Rokuibacteriota bacterium. GTDB lineage: Bacteria > Methylomirabilota > Methylomirabilia > Rokubacteriales > CSP1-6 > AR12. The sequence continues at coordinate 6,453 of QHSO01000094.1, forward strand.
CGCTCCTCGATCACCGGCGCGCGCCGCACGCTCATGGGCCGGTTGCGCGGCGGAAGACGCCGCCGGTGGCGCCGTCGTCGCCGCGCAGGCGCAGTGCTTCGCCTTTCACGCTGACCGCCCCCTCGCCCTCGCTGCCGATGTAACGCAGCCGACCATCCGGCAGCGCCACGATCGCGCCGTACAGCGGCCGATCCGTCCCGGCGAAGAAGGCGGTGCCCTCGAAGCGCCCGTCCGGTGTCACCGTCAGCCGCGCGGCGGTGTGGCCGCGCGCGGTGGCGATGCGGCCCTGCCATTCGCCGGCCAACGACCCGACGTGCGGCGAGGTCGGCGCGCAGCCGGCCAGCGCAACGCCCAGCAGGACCTTTGGCGCGAGGCGCATTACCGCGGACGCTGCTTCGCCGGCGCCGGACCGGCGGCACCGGCGCGGGCGCCGAGCGTCGCCAGCCGTCGCGAGAGCCGCGCGGCAATCCAGAACGCGATCAGCGTGGCCCCGAAGGCGCAGACGACGGTGGCACCAGTGGGCAGGTCGAGGGCGGCCGAGGCGACCATGCCGATCACGCTCACGAGCGTGCCGAAGCTCCAGCCGATGAGCAGGCGCGAGCCGACGCTGCCGCCCAGCATGACGCCGGCCAGCGCCGGCACGATCAGATAGGAGAAGACGAGCAGCACCCCGGCGATCCGCACCGAGCTGGCGACCACCACGCCGAACGAGGCGTAGAAGAGGAAGTCCCACAGGCGCACGCGCCAGCCCTGGGCGAAGGCCGCGGCGGGGTCGGTCGAGATCAGCAGAAACGGGCGGCGGCAGAGCCAGTGCACGAGGCCTACCAGCGAGTACAGCGCGAACACTTTGGCGACCTCGAACGGACGCACCGCGAGCAGGTTGCCGACGAGCATGGTGCGCACCTGCTCGGCGCCGTGCGGCGCCCGGTCGGCGACGAGCACGGCCGCCGCCGAGGACACGGCGTACACGATGCCGATCACCGCCTCCTGCGACACGTTGCGGCGCCGACTGCGCGTGACGGCCAGTACGAGGGCGCCGACGAGGGTCGCGGCGAGGCTGTAGGCATACGACTCCCACGCGTCGATGTCGTGGCCTTGCAGAAAGGCGACGGTGGCGCCGAGCGCGGCGATCTGCGCCATCGCGATGTCCACGAACACCACCTCGCGGGCGAGGACGTGAACGCCGAGGTAGGCGTGGATGCCGGTGAGCACCAGGCACATCAGGAACGGCGCCCAGAGAATCGCGATCAGGTCGGACAGCATCCGCCGCTACCGCAGCGCCTTCGACAGCGTCGTGATGTTGTAGTCGATGGCCGCGATGTAGTTGTCCGCACCCTTGACCGCGCCGACGGCGGTGGCCATCACGAACGCCTTGGCGCCCGCCTCCTCGGCGACGCGATTGGCGAGCTTCACGTCGTTCCACGGCTCGACGAGGATGACCTTGATCTTCTCCTCCTTCATCTGGCGAATGACGTTCACGAGGTGCTGCGGCGACGCCGGAATCCCGGGTCGATCCTCGAGCGTCGCGGCCTGGACGAGGCCGAAGCGCGTGAGGAAGTAGATGAAGTCGGGATGGTAGACGACAACCTTGCTGCCTTTCACCGGCTCCATCGCCTTGTTCCACTCGACCATGTGACTGTCGAGCTTCGCCAGAAAGTCTTTGCGGTTCTGCTCGAACGCCGCGCGGTGTTCCGGCGCCAGGCGCGCGAGGCCATCCACGATGTTCTGGGTGATGATCGGCGCCAGCCCGGGGTCGAGGGAAAAGTGCGGATTGCCGCGCGGGTGGACGTCGCCCATCGAACGGTCGACCCGCGTGGTGGGCACCTCGAGCACCTCGACGCCGCGCGAGATCTCGATGCGCCCGGGACCGCCGCGCATGATGTTCTGGTTGTTCGAGCCTTCGATCGCCACGTCGGCCCAGGCGTCGAGGTCGAGCCCGTTCTCGATCACGGCATCGGCGCGGCGCAGCTTGAGCATCATGCTCGGCTTGACCTCGGCCTCGTGGAAGTTCTGCGTGCCTCGCGTGAGGCTGTCCACATCGACGAGGTCACCGCCGACGGCCTCGGCCAGCGACTTGAGATCGGGAATCGTCGTGACCACCCGCAGCTTGCGTGCGGCCTGGGCGGCCGGCGGGGACATCGCTGCCGCGACCATTACGGCGACGACGACGAGCGCACTGATTCGCCTGATCACACCGCGTCTCCTTCTAAAAGGCGTGCGCCGGATGCGCGCCCAGAATGAACGTCGCCTGGAAGAGCCATTCGTCCATGATCCGCCCGCTCCCGCCGTTGCCGTTGAGATCGAGCACGTCGCGCTGCGTGCGGTCGGTGTGCTTGTAGGCGAGCCGAAAGCGCAGGAACTCCGAGGGATAGAAGCTCACGTACGGCTCGACCGCCCACTGATAGCCGGGACTCGCCGAGTACTGCGTCGAGTCGTAACGCGCGCCGAAGGCCCAGCGCCGCCACGGCTGCAGCTCAGTCCAGCCGTACCAGCCGAAGCTGTTGCGCGTTTGTTTCTGGAACGTGTCGAAGATGCCGTCGCCGTTGACGTCGACTCCGCGCTCGGTCCGGCGGATCGAGTAGATGCCTTCGCTGGCGAGCGTCAGCAGCGGGTGCAGCCAGCCGTCGGGCCGGTACTTGAACTTGATGTCGTAGCCGACCAGCGTGCTCCGCAGCCGCTCCGGCGTCTCGCCGTTGGCCACCGACGCGCCGACCTGCAACGCCATCGTGTCGGTCAAGTCGAAGAAGGTCATGACCCGACCCGTCACGAGCGGGCTCGTCAGCCGCCCGTGGCCGAAGGCCGTCTCGTTGTCTCCGTTGAAAATGCCGCCGAGGACCTGAACGTAGAACGGCAGGAAGTCGGGCACCCACGAGGCCTCGACACCTTTCTCGGCCAGCCCCTCCTCGCCGAGGAACATGCGGTACACATCGGGGCGGTCGACCCAGGGCAGATCGTGCTCGTGAATGACGTTCGACCAGCCGAAGCGATTGCGCATCTGGCCCAGCTTCGCTTGCGTGCCATACGGCAGCGTCAACAGCGTGATGGTCGCTTCGGCGAGGCTCACGCCGGTCGCCGCGCCCGGCTCTTCTTCCCCGGCCTCGATCCGGACGTCGGCACGCGCGTAGGGGTCGATCTGGCCGAACAGGCTCAGCTCGACCTCGCGCGGAAAGAAGCGATTCTCGCGGCCGGCGAAGGTGCCGGTGCCGGACTTCTGGACGTTGTGCTGGGTGATGTTGCCGACGAAATCGCCGGTCACGCCCATGTCGAAGAGCAGCTGGCCGCTGCCACGCTGCTGGTAGAGCGCGAACGGCTGCCGCGGGCGGAGCAGGTCGGTCGCCGATGGCGGCGCCATCTGCGACTGTGGATTTGCCGGCGATGGCCCGGTCGGGCCCGACGGCGGCGCCGTGGTCACCGGCGCCGGCTGCGACTCCAGCCGTTGCAGCCGCTGGCTCAGCGCGTCGATGGCTCGCTGATACTGCTCTTGCTGGCGCTTGAGCTGCTCGAGCTCCTTGCGCAGCGCTTCGGTGTCCTGCGCGAAGACGGGCGCCGCGCCGAGCGCGACGAGGAGCGCGACAACGAGGATCACGACTGCGTGCATTGAGCCCCTCCCGTGGGGAAATGGTCTGCGCCCATGCACGGGCGCGACGACAGCTGACGACGCTGCGGGAGGCTAGGCGGTCGGAGGAGCGCGCGAGAGCTCGAGCCGGCGCGTCGAAGAGTCAACGGCGACCGGCGGCGCCGCGGCGAGCAGCGGGGTGACGACGAGCGCGGCGACGACGACCAGGGCCGGCAGTGGCGCGACCGAGCCGAGCACGCCCATGAGCACGAGGTCGTGCTCGTGGTTGTAGAGGCCGATGCCAGGTGCGTCGTGCGTGTGGACGAGCGTGGCACCTGCAACCAACAGTGGCAGGATCAGGACGCCGAAGAGGACGAACGTCGTCAGGCGCGACGGCAGGACTCTCACGACATCAATCCATACGTCAAAGCCGCCGTAGACGCAACTTTCACGCGCACCACGGCGCCCGGCCGCGGACGCTCAGTGCCGGCGCCAGTCGACGTGCGAGCCCAGGATGCGATCGGCGACGAGGTTGCGCATCATCTCGAGCGTGCCGCCGCCGATGGCGAACATGCGCGCGTCACGCATCATGCGCTCGAGCGGCAGCGTGCGGCCGTAGCCGGCCGCGCCGTGGATCTGCAGCGCCTCGCTGGTGACCTGCTGCGCCGTCTCCGCGGCGAACGTCTTCGCCTTCGCCGCCTCCAGCGCATCGGGGAAGCGATGGCCCGCGCGCGCGGCCGCGCGGTGGATCATCAGCCGCGCGGCGTCGATCTTGATCGCCATGTCGGCGAGCTTCCAGCGGATGCCCTGGAAGTCGCCGATCGGGCGGCCGAACTGCCGCCGCGCCGTCGCATAGGCGAGCGCCTTCTCGTACGCGCCCTGGGCGAGGCCGAGCGCCACCGTGGCCGCGCCCAGTCGCTGGCCGTTGTAGGCCGCCATGAGCTTCTTGAAGCCGTCGCCGGGCCCGACCAGAAGGTTGTCCCGCGGGACGTCGCAACCCTCGAAGTGCAGCTCGCCCTCGGGAATGCCGCGCAGGCCCATCATGAATTCGCGCCGGCCGATGCGGAAGCCCGGCGTGTCGCGCTCGACCAAGACGCCGCCGATGCCCTCGGCGCCCGCGCGCCCGCCGAAGCGGCCGTAGACCAGATAGAGTCGCGAGGTGCCGGCGCCGGTGATCCAGCATTTGTGGCCGTCGATGCGGTAGCCCGTCTCCGTCTCCTCGATCCGCGTCTCCATGTCCGTCGCGGCGGAGCCGGCCGCGGGCTCGCTGATCGCGATGGCCGGCTTCTCGCCCTCGAGCACCCAGGGAAACCAGCGCCGCTTCTGCGCCTCGTTGCCGTAGGCGTTGAGCGCGCCGACGGTGCCGAGATTGCCCTCGACGACGATGCGCCCCGTGATGCCGCAGGCGCGCGCGATCTCTTCGATGACCAGCACCACGTCGAGCAGCGGACGCCCGCCGCCGCCGTACGCGGCGGGCACGGTCATGCCCATGAACCCCGCCGCCGCCAGGTCCTTCACGTTGTCCCACGGGTACTCTTCGCTCGCGTCCCACCGCGCCGCCCGCTCGGCGAACGTTCGATCCGCCAGCTCGCGCGCCCGCTCCCGCAACTCCAACTGCTCCGCGCTCAGCTCGAAGTCCATGCCGGGCAGTGTAGCGCGACAATGCGACGGCCCGAAACTGATGGCATGCTGTGGCGCGCTCAGCGCATCTAAGGAGGTGCAAGCATGCCGCGAATCGTTTCGGCGCTCCTCGCACTGACGATGGTCGGCGCGATGTCGGCGTGCGCGGGCCACAGCAACGACAGCACGAGCGATACGGGCCGGACCACGACACCGTCGGCGGCGCCGGCCAACAAAGGCACGGATAGCTCCACGACAGGGACGACCGGCGGCAGTCGCTACTAGGGCAGACCGGGGAGTGGTCACTCGACCACTCCCCGCGTCGTTCAGATGTGAATCGCGTGGCCGAGGGCGGCCATCGTG
>QHSO01000275.1 GCA_003220475.1 Candidatus Rokuibacteriota bacterium
CGCCGGCCTCGCCAACGCGCAGCAGAACCGCTGGCCGATGATCCTCATCGGCGGCGCATCGGAGTCGTGGCGCAACGGCATGGGGGCCTTCCAGGAAGAGCGCCAGGTGCTGATCGCGACGCCGTTCTGCAAGTTCGCGCACGCGGTCGAGCACGTGCACCGCATCCCGTTCTACGTGGAGATGGCGGTGCGGAACTCGATCTACGGGGCGCCCGGCGCGAGCTATCTCGACCTGCCGGACGACATCATCACCGGCAAGGTCGACGAGTCGACGGTGGACGAGCCGGCGCGCTGCCCCGATCCGCCCCGCACGCAGGCGATGCCGGCGGACGTCGATCGCGCGCTGAATGTGCTGCGGACGGCGGAGCGACCGCTCGTCATCATCGGCAAGGGCATGGCGTACTCGCGCGCCGAGGCCGAGGTGCGTGCCTTCATCGAGCGCACCAAGGTGCCGTTCCTCGCCTCGCCGATGGGCAAGGGCGTGATGCCCGACGACCATCCGCTCTCCGTCGGCGCGGCGCGCAGCCACGTGCTGCAGAATGCCGACGTCGTCTTCTTGATGGGCGCGCGGCTCAACTGGATCATGCATTTCGGCCTGCCGCCGCGCTTCAACAAGAACGTCCGCATCGTACAGCTCGACATCGCGGCGGAGTCGATCGGCCAGAACGCGCCGACGGAGGTCGGGCTGGTCGGTGACGGCAAGGCCATCGTCGCGCAGATCAACGAAGCGCTGGGCAAGCGCGAGTGGGTCTTCCCCAACGACTCGCCCTGGCACGCCTCGATCGCCGAGAAAGCGGCAGCGAACGCCGCGCAGATCGCGCCGCAGCTGGCCGACGATCAGGCGCCCGCCAACTACTACCGCGCGCTGAAGGACGTCGCCGCGTGGGCGCCGGACGACGCGATCATCATCGGCGAAGGCGCCAGCACGATGGATATCGGCCGCACCCAGCTGTTCAACGCCAAGGCGCGGCACCGCCTCGATGCCGGCAGCTACGGCACGATGGGCATCGGCATGGGCTTCGTCATCGCCGCCGCGGTCGTGCATCCCGACAAGCCGATCATCTCCGTCTCGGGCGACTCGGCGATCGGCTTCTCAGGGATGGAGATGGAGACCGTCTGTCGCTATCAGCTGCCCGTGAAGATCGTCGTCTTCAACAACGGCGGCATCGGTCCCGGACACGCCAAGCATCCGGACAACCCGCTCCAGAACCTGAAGCCCAACGCGCTGATCTATGGTGCGCGCTACGACAAGATGATGGAGGCGTTCGGTGGCAAGGGCTGGTTCGTCGAGAATCCGAAAGATCTCAAGAACGCGCTCGAGCAGGCGACGGCGTATCCCGGTCCGGCGCTCGTCAACGTGATGATCTCGCAGGAGTCGGTCCGCAAGCCGCAGCAGTTCAGGTGGCACAGCTGAGCCGCTGAGTCGTCACGGCACGGGGCTGCTGGGCGAGAACGGCCCCGTGCCGGAACACGCCGCGTTCATCGGGCGCCCATTCCAGCCGTGTATCCCGCGATGACGAATTGACCGGGGCCCGACGTGCTCGGGCGGCCGAACACCGTCATGCGAAACGTCTGTCCCGGCTTCCCCAGATCGTGGTGCCGGCCGCCAACCGTGAACCCCGCACCCGACGTGACCGTGTTGAGGAAGATCGTGGTGAACTGGTTCGTCGTCGTGTCGAGAATCACCTGATGCCGCAGCGTCGACACCATCACCGGTGTGCCGCCTCGGAACGACTCGGGATTCGCGAAGTCGGCGCCGGGCGTGTCCCGGAAATACACCGCCATCGTGCCCTCGCGGTTCACGATACGCAGCGGACCGTGGTTGATCACCCGCAGCGTCGTCGTGTCACTGTAGAACGTCAGCAAGGCCGTGGTCTCGTTCGGTGGACTCCCGGCAAAGATGCCCGGGATACCGGGAATCGAGCTGATATAACCGTACTGCGCGGACGACGAGCCGGTGTTGAGGACGGCGCCGATCACCTCCATGGTTCGATCGCCCTCTCCCCCGCCGGGTCCGTCCGAGGACGCAGGGGTGACGAGCATGACGAGCACCACGATGGTCACGAGCGTGCTTCGAAGCGCCGGCCATTGCATGGGTGAGCCTCCTTGCGCGCTGACGTTACGACTGAGCCGCGGCGGCCGTCCTGCAAGCGTCCTGAAGAAATGCTGAAGAAATTCTGAAGGTGCCGGTGAGCGCGTCGGGAAAGACCTACACGTTCGGTCCGTTCAGGCTGGACACGGCCGAATGCCTGCTGCTGCGGAACGGCGAACGCGTGCCGCTCGAGCCGCAGGTGTACCGGACACTCGTGATCCTCGTCGAGAACCACCAGCATCTCTCGACAAAGGAGTGGCTATTGCAGCAGATCTGGGGCGAGACCCACGTCGAGGAGGGCGGCCTGACGAGGAACGTCTCGGTGCTGCGCCGAGTGCTCGGCGACGGATATATCGAGACCATTCCCAAGCGCGGCTACCGCTTCATCGGCGAGGTGGGCGAAGTGAGTGTCGGGACCGAGAGCCCCGAAGCCTACCAGCTCTATATCAAGGGCCGCTATCAGTGGAATCAGCGGACCGAGATCGGTCTGAAGAAGGCCACCGAGTATTTCGAGCACGCGATCGAACGCGATCCTCGCTACGCTCGCGCCTACTCGGGACTGGCCGATGCGTATACCACGCTCGGCTATCTCAGCCACCTCGCGCCGCGAGAGGTCTTTCCGAGGGCGAACGAGGCGGCAACGCGAGCCGTTGGACTGGACGCCACACTGACCGAGCCTCATACGTCACTCGCGTACGTGCGCTTCTATTACGATTGGGACTGGACCGGCGCCGAGGCCGAGTTCAGGCGCGCCCTCACGCTCAACCCCAACTACCCGACCGCCCACCATTGGTACGCCGTGTTCCTGACGGCGATGGGGCGGTTCGAGGAGGCGCGGGCGGCGATCGGGCGCGCGCAGGCACTCGACCCGACCTCGCTGATCATCAACACGGACTTGGGATTCGTCCTGTACTACAGCCATCAGTACGATGCGGCCATCCAGCAGCTGCAGATGGTCATCGAGATGAACGCGGACTTCCCGCTCGCGCGTTTGTGGCTCGGACGGGCGTATCAAGCCCAGCGACGGTACGATGACGCGATCGCCGAATTTCGCCGAATCGAGTCGGCGCTGCACGGTTGGCCGGTGGTGAGAGCGGCGATCGGCCATGTCGAAGGCGTGTCGGGTCGCGCGTACGAAGCGCTCGAGACGCTCGATGGCTTGCACCGTCTGGCGAAGGAGCGATATGTGACGCCGTATGGCGTCGCTCTCGTTCATGCGGGCCGCGGCGACAACGATCAGGCGCTCGCCTGGCTGGCCCGGGCGCTCGCCGATCGCTCGCACTGGCTGGTGTGGCTAAAGCTCGATCCACGACTGGATGCGTTGCGCTCGGATCGGCGATATACAGAACTTCTGCAGGCCGTCGGTCTTCGATGACGGCTCGTGGAAGAACGAAAGGACGAACGCCATGCTGACGATCGATGCGCAGGTGCACGCGTACGAGCGCGATCACCCCGGCCGGCCCTGGGCGGCAGTCCTGACCGGTCCGGCGCAGGTGACGGGCGACGACATGGTGGCGGCGATGGATCGCGTCGGCGTCGACGGGGCGTTGCTCGTCTCGCCGTTCACCATGTACCGCTACGACGCGAGCTATGCGATCGAGGTGCGCAATCGGTATCCCGATCGGTTCGCGCTGATCAAACCGGTCGATCCCTCTGACCCCGCCGTCGCCGAGACGGTCGCCGACTGGGCGCGCACGCCAGGCACGGTCGGCATTCGCATCATGATGACCCGCGGCGTATCGGAGGACCCCGCCGATCCGGGGATCAACCGGGTGCTGGCCGCCGGGGCACGGCACGGGCTGCCGGTGAACATCCTGTGCTGGGGCCGGCTCGCGCAGGCTCGCGCGCTGGCGGCCCGCAATCCGGACACCGCGATCGTCATCGACCATCTCGGTCTACAACAGCCATTCGAGCCGCCGCCGCCGGCGCAGCCGTTCGCCGATCTGTCCAAAGTGCTCGAGGTCGCCAGCCAGCCCAACGTCGCGATCAAGATCACCGGCGCCTGCACGCTGTCGCGCGAGGCCTACCCGTTCAAGGACATCTGGGATCCGCTCGCGCGGATCTTCGACGCGTTCGGCATCGAGCGCTGTATGTGGGGCACCGACTGGACGCGCGCGGTCAAGCTCTTGACGTACGAGCAGGGCGTCGATGCGTTCCGCAACACCGATCGCCTGTCCGACAGCGACAAGCGCACGCTCATGGGAGGCACGCTGCAGCGCGTGTACAAGTGGTCCCTGAAGAGGGCGTGACTAGCTCAACACCCCCTCGTTCTTCAACGCGGCGACGTCGGCGGGGCCGAGGCCGAGCCAGGCGTTGAGCACCTCGGCGTTGTGCTGGCCCAGCAGTGGCGGCGCCGTGACTCGCGGCGGCTTGCCGTCGACCCGCACAGGCCACCCCGGCATCTTGAACCCGCCGTTCGGGTGATCCATCACCTGCATGATCCCCCGCTTCTCGAAGGTCGGATCGTTCTGCAGCTTCATAGTGTCGAACACCGCGCCGGCCGGCACCCCGACACCGCTGACCAGCGTCATCGCCTCTTCCTTGGTGTGCTTGCGCGTCCACTCGGTGATGATCGCGTCGACCTCTGCCTCCCGCTGCACGCGGGCTTCACCGGTGGCAAAGCGCGGATCGTCGATCAACTCCTCGCGCCCGATCAGCTTCATCAGCCGCGCCCAATGACGGATTTCGCACCGCGCCGGGGCGCAGCCTTCCCCGTGCGCGCCTGAGCGGCGAAGCAAGTCCGCATGTAGTGCAGCATCGCGTCCTGCATCGCCACGTGCAGCCGCCGGCCCGTCCCCGTCCGCTGCCGCTCGTGCAGCGCGCCCAGAATGGTGATCGCCATCAGCATCCCGGTGCCGGTATCCCCAAAGCTCGGGCCCGGCTTGACCGGCGGCCGATCGGGCTCGCCGGTCACGCTCATCAGGCCGCCGGCGGCCTGCGCGATCATATCGAACGCGAGTCCCTTCTCGTACTTGCTGCCCGCGCCGAA
>QHSO01000095.1 GCA_003220475.1 Candidatus Rokuibacteriota bacterium
CTGTGCGGTCGAACGCCTCGAGCACCGCCGCGCGGACGGCGTTCTGCGGAATCGTGAACGTTCGATGCGCCGTGCCGCCCGTGGTGTATTCGGTCCCGGTTTTGACGACGGCGCCCGCGCCCGACTCCAGCGCTGCGCCGCCAAGGGCGGCGAGCGGGAGGGCGGCACAGCCGGCAAGCATGAAGACGAGGAGTACGGTTCCTGAGGTCAGTGCAAACGCCCTGATCATCACGCCGCTGCCTTTCCGGCGCGCTGCAGCTGCGCTGCCGTTTTGAGCTCGTCGCAACCTCGGTGCCAGCGAGCGGGCTGCTTGCCGACCGCCAGCCTGCATCCTCTATACTGAACTCGCTGACCATGCTGACCCTTGCACAGGAAGCCTCGCTGACCGCGTGATCCCCGCGCGCCTGGACGAGCGGCACATCTTGCCCCTCGCCATGTTCTTCGGCTCGTTCTCGTGGTCGTTCGTGTACATCAGCTTGCCGTTTCACATCCACCGCATATCGACGTGGGATGCGGCGGCCACGCTGACGTGGACCGGCTGGATCATGGGCATCACGCCGCTCGCGACGGTCGTCACGGCGCCGGTGTGGGGACGTTGGGCCGAGCGCGGCAACCCGAAGACGCTCTATACGGTCGTGCAGGTGACGCAGGGGCTCGCCTTCCTCGGCACGGCGGCCGCGCGGACGCTGATCGAGTTGTTCCTCTGCCGCATCGTGCTCGGCGTCACCGGCGCTGCGTCGACCTTTGCGTTTGTCAGCGCCGGCCGCTCCGACGATCCGCGCGACGTCCGTCGTCAGGTCGCCGCCATTCAATCCGGAATGACCATCGGCCAGGTGGTCGGCCCGCTCGTTGGCGCCATTGCCGCCGCGCGCCTCGGCTTTCGCGCCTCGTTCGTGGTCGGCGCCGCGATCCTGTTCGGCTGCGGCGCGCTCGTGCAGTGGGGCGTGCCCGATGCGGCCGGCGATCGCGCATCCACGGCCGGCGCGCCGCGGCCCGACTGGCGGGACGTGCTCGGCGTCGCGGGCATCGTGCTCGGCGGCTCCACGCAGATTTTCTTCCTCACGTCGATCCTGCCGCAGGTGCTTGTCGACCTCGGCGTCGCCGAGGACCGCACGCTCGAGGTCGGCGGGCTTGTGATCTTCGGCTCCGCCGTTGCGGCCGCGCTCGGCTCGGTGCTGGCGTCGCGGCTCGCCGAGCTCGTGCCCGAGCGCCGGCTGATTCCGGCCCTGCTCGTTCTCTCGTCGCTGTTCGTCGCCGCACTCGCACCCGTTCGCAGCGTGTGGGTGTACGGCGCGCTGCGCTTCCTGCAGGTGCTCTGCGTGGCGCCGGTGTTTCCGCTGGCGGTCGCCCGCATCGCGCAATCCGCGGGCGGCGTGGCGATCGGCGTCGTGAACTCTGCGCGGATCGGCGCCGCCTTCATCGGGCCCGTGCTCGCCACCACGCTGCTTGCCTGGGCGGCGCCCGGGGCGCTCTACGCGGCGCTGGCGCTGATCGGCGTCGCGTGCGTGCCGCTCGCCCGCGCTGCGCGCGCGAAGTCTGTATACCCCGCAAGGGGGTACAAGTGAGCCGGCCGCTCGTCGACATCCGGCTGGAGGCGCTCGCCACGCGCGGCGGTGTGCCGCCAGGGCTCACCGGGATCAGCGTCCACATCCGGTACGGCGAGTTCTTCACGTTCCTGGGGCCCCCGCACTCAGGTAAGACGGACGTGCTCCGCGCCGTGGCGGGATTCATGACGCCGAGCGCCGGCCGCGTGCTCGTCGACGGGCAGGACGTCGCCGTCCTCGCCCCGGGTGCGCGCTCGATCGGCTACGTCTTCCAGGAGGGCGCGCTCTGGCGGCACATGAGCGTGCGCGAGCACGTCGCCTTCGGTCTCGAGCAACAGGGCATGCGCGCCGACGATATCGCACGACGCGTCGAAACCGTGCTCGGACGCCTGGGCCTTGCCGCCGTGCCGGATCGTCGGCCGCCCGAGCTCACGCTCGAGCAGCGGCGGCGGCTGGCGCTGGCCCGCGCGCTGGCGCCGGAGCCGCGCGTGCTGCTGCTGGACGAGCCGCTCGCGCATCTGGACCCGCTGACGCGCAAGACGCTGCGCTTCGAGCTGGCCAAGCTCCACCGCGATCTCGCGGTCACCACCATCCACGTCACGCGCGACGCGGCCGACGCCCTCGCGCTCTCGGACCGCCTCGCCGTGCTGCACGACGGGCAGGTGGCGCAGATCGGCGAGCCCGGCGAGGTCTACCAGCATCCGCGCACGCGCGTGGTGGCCGAGGCCCTCGGTTCCGCCAACTTTCTGCCCGTTCGCGTCGTCGAGGTCCGTGATCTCGGCGTGGTCGTCGAGACCGAGGCTGGTCATCGCGTGCCGGTGGCCGGTCTCGGCGACTATCGCGAGGGCAGCCGCGGTCTGCTCGTCTTGCGTCCGGAGCTGCTGTCAATGACGGACGCGGCCATGGGGCGCGCGCCCGGACTGCCGGGCATCGTCAGCCTGCGCATCTTCGAGGGCGCGCGGCAGCTGTATGAGGTCGATATCGGCAGCGCCATGCCCGTGCGTGTCGAGCTGCCGTCCCAGCACGAAGGACGCATCTTCCGCGTCGGCGAGCGCGTACGTGTGGAGCTGTCGAGCGAGACCGTGGTGCTGGTGCCGGAGACGCGTGAGGAGCCACGATGAGCACGGAGCTCCTCAAGCGCGCCGACTTCCTCCCGCGCCACGCCGAAGCGCGCCGCTTGCGTCCCGGCATCCTCACCGACCAGCCGACCGAAGAGTACGTCGTGACCACGCACCCATTCGCCGCGCACCTGACCACGCGTTCGAGCGCCGGCTTCGCCGGCGCAATCCTGTTCTTTGGGGAGGCCGGGAGGAGCACGGCGAAGCCGTGCGACCGTCGGAGGGGGGCTCGACCGCCCCCTCCGAGCTAAATCGTATAGGTCTTGTCTTGCTCGAGGATTGTGAGGCGTGCGGCGTCGATGCGCGCGAGCTCGCCGGCGATCTCGTCGTAGAACTGCGGCTTGACGTGATAGATCCACACGGGCAGGTCGGCGGGAAGCTTGTCGATCTCGCGGCGGAGGAGCTCGGGCGTCAGGTGCCCCGCGACGGCGGCCAGGTCCGCCATGCGGTTCGGGAACGCGCATTCGACGAACGCCGCCCGCAGCCCGCGCAGACCGCGCGCCGCCTTCCACAGCGCGTCCGTCGGCCCGGTGTCGCCGGAGAAGAGGAAGCCGGTGCTGCCATCGTGGACGATGAAGCCGGAGGTCGGCACCGCGTGGTTCACCGCCACCGGCGTGACCCATGTGTCGCCCACGCGCTGCTCCGCCTCCTCCACGAGCGTGCGGTACTTCATGACCGGCGCCTCGGCCGGGATCTGCGCGAAGTCCGGCCACGCCATGTTGTTGAAGACACCGACCCGAAGCGCATTCACGACGGGCTCGAGGCTCGCCACCGTGAGCGGCGAGCGCGTCTCGGCGAAGGCGAGTGTCTCGGCGAGGAAGGCGAGGCCCGCGACGTGGTCGAGATGCGAATGCGTGATGAGCGCGTGCTCGATTTGCGATTGCTCGGGCAGGGTGAGCGCGCCACCGACCGTGCCGGCATCGATCAGGATGCGGTCGTTGACGAGGAAGGACGTGGGGCGCTGACCGAGTCCTTCGGCTCCGTAGGCGCCGAGCACTCGAATCTTCATTCCCGGCCGATACTAGCATAATCTGTCGAGGATGACCGTTTGGTGGCGGTGGCCGCTCGACGTCGGTCGCAAGCATCTGGCGGGCATCCTCGCCGCCGTCGCCGTCGTCGTCCTCGTGCAATTCGGCCTGCTCGAGAACCTGGAGCATTGGTCGCTCGACCAGCTCTTCGAGTGGCGCGGACCGCGCAAGCCGACGCTGGACGTCGTCATCGTGACCATCGACGAGTCGACCGTCGTTGAGCTGAACGAGCAGTGGCCGTTCCCACGGGCGATTCACGCCGAGCTCCTGAGGAAGCTCGCCGAGGGCCGGCCGCGTGTGATCGGCATGGACATCATGTTCGATTTGCCGTCGTCGCGCGGGGCCGCCGATGACGAGGCGCTCGGCGCCGCGGTGGCCGCTGCGGGCAACGTCGTTCTCGGCGCGGCGATCGCCGACGACATCCAACCTTTCTACACGCGTCGGACGCTCAACCCCCCGATCTCCGTCATCCGCCGTGGCGCCGCGGGCATCGCCCCGCTGAACATGCCGGTCGACGCCGACAACCAGGTCCGGCGCGTGCCGCTCTGGGCGGCGTTGGAGACCGAGCGTCTACCGACGCTCGACGTTCAGCTGCACGCGCTGCTGGCCAAGGCCGGTGTGCGCGTGGCGCCGCTACCCGACCGCGACAGCATCCTCATCAATTTCCGCGGCGGACCGCGGACCTACCCATGGGTGTCGTACTACCGCGTCGTGCGCGGCGAGATTCCGGCCGAGTACTGGCGGGACAAGGTCGTTCTGATCGGCCCAACCAGCGAGGTGTTCCACGACAATTTCGGCACCGCGTTCGCACACGGCGGTGAGATGCCCGGCGTGGAGATCCACGCCAACGCGCTCGAGACGCTCGTGCGCGGCGACCCCATCCGCGCGATTCCCCGGCCGATCTCCACCGCGCTGGCTGTCGTCGCCGCCCTGCTCGGCTCCGTGCTCGTCCTGCGCCTGCACGCCTTCCGCGCGTTGCTGGCCGCGGCGGGACTCTGGGCGGCGCTCACGCTTGCCGCCTTCGGCGGCTTCGTCGTCGCCGACTACTGGATGCGCGGCATGGCGGGGACGGTCGCCCTCGTCCTCGGCTATGGCGCGACGGTCGTCGAGCACTTCGTGCGCGAGCAGCGCGAGCGCCGGCGCCTGTCGCAGTTCTTCTCGCCCGCGGTCGTTCGCGAAGTCGTGCGGCACAAGGACGAGGGCAGCCTGACGACGAGTCGTCGCCTGCTGACCGTGCTGTTCTCCGACATCCGCGGGTTCACCTCGATCTCCGAGAAGGTGGAGCCCGAGCAGGTGGCGCAAATGCTGCGCGAGTACCTCTCGGAGATGACGGAGATCGTCTTCCGTCACGGCGGCACCGTGGACAAGTACATCGGCGATTGCGTCATGGCCCTCTACAACGTGCCGCTGCCGGATCCGGAGCACGCGATCAAGGCTGTGCGCACGGCGCTGGAATTCCAGGAGCGCACGCTTGCGGTGTCCAGACGCTGGGAAGAGCGGCTCGGTATCGAGATCCGCAACGGTGTCGGGATCAATACCGGCGAGGCGGTGGTCGGCACGCTCGGCTCCCGGCAGCGTCTCGAATACACGGCCATCGGCGACACCATCAACCTCGGCGCGCGCCTGGAGTCGCTCACCAAGGACTACAAGACGAACATCATCATCAGCGAGACCACGTACGCGCTGGTGCGCGACGAGTTCATCACGAAGGAGCTGGGCGACGTCACCGTGAAGGGTAAGACGCACCCCGTGAAGATCTACGCCGTCCTGCCCAATAGCATCCGCAAGCACCCCCGCGCCACGCTCGCGGTCGCCGCCACGCTGTCGATCGCCGGTGATGGCCGAATGTGCCGCGTGACGACGCGCGACATCAGCGAGGGCGGCATGGCCCTCAAGGGCGTGCCCGAGGATTGGGTCAAGGGACAGCGCGTGCAGCTGCGCTGCGAAGGCGGCGCGCTGCCGAAGGCCATCGTGGCCGAGGCGGTGATCGCGTGGCGCGAGGGCGACGAGGTCGGCATCACGTTCACCGCGCTCGATCCCGACTCGGTGCCGGCGCTCGTCGAATACCTCTCCAGCCGGCTGAAGTGATTGCCGCGCCCGCGGCCTCGTGTTAGAACTCGGCTGAGCACAATGCTGCGCGCGGGAGGGGCATGAGCGAGCCGTTCGACTATCCGAAGATGGCTCGGGCGCTGATCGTCGGCGACAAGGACACGGTCGCCGCCAAGACCCGCGAGGGGCTCGACCTCTCCATGGACCCGAAGGACCTCATCTTCAAGGGGCTCATTCCGGGCATGGACGTCGTCGGCGAGAAATTCCGCCGCAACGAGTACTACGTGCCGCAGGTGCTGCTCTCCGCGCGCGCGATGTATGCGGGGCTCGACCTGCTCAAGCCGCTCATCACCGCCGCCGCCGGCGGCAGTGACTACCACGGCATCGTCGTGATCGGTACCGCGCAAGGCGACCTGCACGACATCGGCAAGAATCTGGTGGCCATGATGCTCGAGGGCGCCGGCTTCAAGGTCGTAAACCTCGGCCGGGACGTGGCGCCCGAAAAGTTCGTGGCCGCCGTGCAGGAGCACAACGCGAACATCGTCGGCATCTCCGCGCTGATGACGACGACGATGCCCGGGATGAAGCGCACGATCGACGCGCTGATCAAGACGGGTGTGCGCGAGCGGGTGAAGGTGATGATCGGCGGCGCGCCGGTGAGCCAGGCCTTCTGCGACGAGATCGGCGCCGACGGCTACGCCAAGGACTCCACGCTCGCCGTCGTGAAGGCCAAGATTCTGCTCGGGGTGGCGGTGTCGGCATGAAGGCGCGCGGCTGGGACGTCATCGAGCGGGTCAAGGCCGGGCAGATCCTCGTCTTCGACGGCGGCTACGGCACGATGCTGTTCGCGGCCGGCCTGCTCAACGGCGCGTGTCCCGAGCTGTGGAACGACACGCACGCCGACGTGGTGGCCGGCATCCACCAGGGCTACTTCGACGCCGGCAGCGACAGCGTGGAGACCAACACCTTCGGCGGCGCGCGGCTGAAGCTCAACGAGTACGCGCTCGGCGACCGCACGCGCGAGCTCAACGTCAAGGGCGCGCGCCTGGCGAGAAAAGTCGCGCCGCCGCACGGCTACGTCGCCGGCTCGATCGGGCCCACCAGCCGGCTGCCGCAGGACTATGCGCTCGACGAGGGCGTCACCGACGACGCCTACGAGGACACCTTCCGCGAGCAGGCCGAGGCGCTCGCCGAGGGTGGTGTCGACCTGTTCGCCGTCGAGACGATGATGTTCCCGCAGGAAGCGACGGCGGCGGTGCGGGCGTGCAAGGCGGTGACCGATCTCCCGGTCATGGCGACCATGTTCTTCCAGTACGAGGAGATGCACGATCGCGATCGGACGATGTGGGGCGAGAGCCCGGCCGAGGTGGCGAAGAATCTGCTCGCGGCCGGCGCCGACGTCGTCGGAATGAACTGCGGGCGCGGGCCGGATCGCGCGATCGTGATCATCCGCGAGATGCGCCAGGTCACCGACGCGCCGCTCGTCGCCTATCCCAACGCCGGACTGCCGATCACCACGGGCGACACGGTGACCTACGAGCTCGGCCCCGAGGCGATGGCGCGCGAGTATCCCGCGCTGCTCGACGCCGGCTGCAACATCGTCGGCGCGTGCTGCGGCTCCAACCCCGAGCACATCCGGCTCATCGCGCAGGCCGTTCGATCACGCAAGACGTAATGCTGCGCGAGGGCGTGCAGGTCCTCGGCGACCTGGCGCTCGCCATCGATCCGGACGAGGTCCTTCGCTTCCAGGGCTATAAGAAAGGCGTGGACGTTCCCACGGCGGACGTCCGCGCGCTCCTCGACGACGCGCTCGCCGAGGGCGCGCGACTGATGGCGCCGCGCGCGGCCCTCCGCTGGATGCCGGTGCGTCGACGTGGGCCGGACACGATCGAGGTGGGGGGCGAAACGTTGACGATTCCGCGAACGGCCGAGCGCTGGGGCGAGGTCGAACACGTCGCGGCGTCCGTCGTGACGATCGGCGATGCGCTCGAGCGGCGGGTGGCCGCGCTCTGGGAGTCGCGCGAGCTGCCGCTGGCTTCGATGCTCGACAGCGTCGGCTCGGGCGCCGTCGAGAGCCTCGCCGAATACGTCAACGACGTGCTCTGCCAGCAGGGCCTCGCCGCGGGACTCGCGGTCACCAACCGCATCAGCCCGGGCTACGCCGACTGGAACGTCGCCGAGCAGCACGCGCTGTTCCGTCTGTGTCCCGGCGCGCCCGTGGGCGTCACCCTGAACGAGGCGTGCTTCATGACACCGGGCAAGTCGATCTCGCTGCTCGTCGGCGCCGGCCGCCGCGCGCGCGTGGATCACTACTTCAGCCAGTGCGCGCGCTGCTGGATGCGCGACTGCGCCTATCGCCGCACGCCCGCGCGGCGTACCGTGCATCGCTGACGATGGTTGCCCGGCTGCCGTGGCCGATGATCCTGCAGCTGCTCGGTGTCGCGGCGGCGGTCTGGCTGTTCATCGCGACGTGGCAGATCTGGGTGCTCGTCTTCACCGCGCTCATCATCGCGGCCGCCATCCTGCCGGCTGCTCGCTTCGGCGAGCGCTGGGGCGTGCCGCGCGGTCTCGTCGTGCTCGCCGTCTACGTCGCGGTGGCCGGCGTCTTCTCGCTCATGGGCCGGCTGCTGTGGCCCGCGCTCAGCGAGCAGTGGCGCCAGTTCATGGAGCAGCTGCCGAAGCTGATCGAGAACGTCCGCGGCTGGCTCGGCGACGTCGATTACTGGCTTGGCCAATGGGGCGCGTCGCTGCCGACGCCCAAAGCCGACGGTGTCCAAGGGGTCGCGAACATTCTGCTCGGCAACGCGATGCGGCTGACCACCGGCGCCGTCGGCGCCGTCTTCGAGGTGCTGGCGGTGCTCGTCGTCGCCGCCTATCTCGTCATCGACGCGCGCGAGGTGGGCCACACGCTGCTGACGCTGCTGCCGCGCGAGCATCGGCCCACGGCCACCCGCCTGGCGCCGGCGGTGCTGAACCGCATCGGCGGCTACGTGCGCGGGCAGCTCGTGTCGAGCTTCTTCGTCGGCGTGCTCATCGCCATCGCGCTGTCGATCATCGGCGTCAAGTACGCGCTGCTCATCGGGGCGCTGGCCGCCGTCCTGAACATCGTGCCCTTCGTGGGGGCGACCGTGGCCACGGTGCTGGCCACGCTGTCGGCGCTCAACGACGGCATCGTGCGGGCCGCCATCACGGTGCCCGTGATGATTCTGTGCCAGACGGTGGAGGGCAAGCTCTTCGCGCCGTACTTCGTCGGGCGCGCGACGGGGCTGCACGCGCTCGCCGTGCTCGTCGCGCTGCTCGCCGGCTTCCAGCTGGCCGGGCTCATCGGCGGCCTGGTCGCGGTGCCGTTCCTGGCCGGCGCCTGGGAGGTCGTGCGGACGCTCTGGGTCGAGCCGCGCCGCGGCGCCTGACGTCGCGCGGCTTGCGTCGCACCGCCCCTTTCGTGCTAGGCTCCCGGCCACATCGTTGCCTTACCTCCAACGAAGGGGCGCGCATGGCGACACTTCTCATCAACGGCAAGTCCCAAACGGTCGACGTCGATCCCGGCACGCCGCTGCTGTGGGTCATTCGCGAGCGGCTGCAGCTGACCGGCACGAAATTCGGGTGCGGCGTCGCGCAGTGTGGCGCGTGTACCGTGCACCTCGACGGTCAGCCGGCGCGCTCGTGCCAGACGACGGTCGCGCAGGCCGCCGGCAAGAAGATCACGACCATCGAGGGCCTGGATCCGAACGGTCGGCACCCGGTGCAGCTCGCCTGGATCGCCGAGCAGGTGCCGCAGTGCGGCTACTGCCAGTCCGGTCAGATCATGGCCGCGGCCGCGCTGCTCGCGCGTAATCCCAACCCGAGCGATGCCGACATCGTGAACGCCATGTCGGGCAACATCTGCCGGTGCGCGACGTATCTGAGGATCAAGCGCGCGATCAAGCGCGTCGCGCAGGGGGGGCGGTCATGAGCACGCCGGTCACGCGACGCACGTTCCTGGCATCGGCCGCGACGGCCGGCGCGGCGCTCACCATCCGCTTTCCGCTCACCGGCCCCGGCGCCGCCGACGGCGCGGCCACCTACGAGCCGAACGCGGCGCTGACGATCACGCCCGACGGCCTCGTGACCGTGCACATCACCAAGGCCGAGATGGGCCAGGGGGTGGGCACCGCGCTCGCGCAGATCGTGGCCGAGGAGCTCGAGGTGGACTGGAAGGACGTCCGCATCGACTACCCGACGAGCGATCCGAAGTTCGGGCTCATGCTCACCGGCGGCAGCTGGTCGGTGAACTGGACGTTCGACGCGCTCTCCCGGGCCGGCGCGGCCGCGCGCCTGGCACTGATCGACGCCGCCGCGAAATCGTGGAACGTCAGCCCGGCCGACTGCGTCGCCGAGCGCGGGGTCGTGCGGCACCTGCCGAGCGGCCGCGCGCTACGCTACGGCGAGATCGTCGCGCGGATGCCGATCACGAAGACCTTCAGCGAGGAGGAGCTCAAGCAGATCACGCTCAAGAAGCCGTCCGATTACCGCGTGGTCGGGCAGTGGATCCCGCGCCTCGACATCCCCGACAAGGTGACGGGCAAGGCGAAGTTCGGCATCGACACGTTCCTGCCGAGCATGGTGTACGCGAAGGTCGTCTATCCGCCCGTGCGCGAGGGCGCGACGCGTACCGCGGTGGACGACAGTGCAGCCAAGCGCGTGAAGGGCTACGTCGCGACGGTCACGCTGCCGCAGCTGGTGGCCGTGGTCGCCAACTCCTACGAGGCGGCCGTGAAGGCGCGCGATGCGCGCAAGGTCAGCTGGAATCCCGGCCCGAACGCGAACGTCAGCACCGAGTCGATCTTCGCCAAGTTCTCGCAAGCGAAGGACGACTCCAACGCCACGCCGTGGCACGAGCAGGGCGACGTGAAGTCGGCGATGAGCGGCGCGGCGCGGCGCCACGAAGCCACGTTCATGACCGACTACGTCGCGCACATGCAGATGGAGCCGATGAACTGTGTCGCGCGGTTCGCCGACGGCGTCTATGACATCTATACGGGCAGCCAGTTCCAGACGTTCGCCGTCGGCACGCTCGCCGCCACGCTCGACGTGAAGCCGACGAACGTCCGCATCCACCAGCAGTATCTCGGCGGCGGCTTCGGGCGGCGGCTCGAGCCCGATATCATGGTCGAGGCGGCGCTGATCGCGCGCGAGGTGAAGCGGCCCGTGAAGTTGATTCGCTCGCGCGAGGAAGACCTGAGGCGCGACTTCTACCGGTCGGCGACGCTGCAAGTCGTGCGCGCCGGGCTCGGTCCGGACGGCAAGGTCGTCGCGTGGGAGAACACGCTCGTGGCCTCGCATCCCGGCAAGCGCTGGGGGCCGGACTTCGTCGACAAGAAGACGGGCCTCGACCAGTTCGCGCTCAACGGCGCCGACCACGTCTACGACATCCCGAATCAGGTCGTGCGGGCGGTGCCGGTCGAGACGGGCATTCCGGTCGGGTATGTGCGCGCCGTCGC
This sequence comes from Candidatus Rokuibacteriota bacterium, assembly GCA_003220475.1. GTDB lineage: Bacteria > Methylomirabilota > Methylomirabilia > Rokubacteriales > CSP1-6 > AR12. The sequence goes on from QHSO01000095.1 coordinate 11,220, forward strand.
GCCGAACTATACGTTCTTCGCGGTCGAGACATTCATGGACGAGCTCGCCAAGCTCGCCGGCGCAGACCCGGTGCAGTATCGCCTGTCGATGCTGGGTGGCGCGCCGCGCCTGGCGACCCGGCCAGCGGCAAGGTGCAGGTGGAGAAGATCGTGTGCGCCGTGGACTGCGGCATCGTCGTCAATCCCGACGGCGCCCGTTCGCAGATCGAAGGCTCGCTGCTCTTCGGCATCAGCAACGCCCTCAAGGAACGCGGCACCGTCGCCAACGGGGCGCTCGCACAGTCAAACTTCCACGACTACCAGGTGCTCAGGATGGACGAGGTGCCGGAGGTCGAAATCCACATCGTGCCGTCGACCGAGTACCCGACGGGTCTCGGCGAGCCGGGCACGACGACGGTGGCGCCGGCGCTCAGCAATGCCATCTTCGCGGCGACGGGCGCGCGGGTGCGCCAGGTTCCGCTGCTGCCGGATCGCGTTCTCGCGGCTGTTCGCGCGCGGGCGTGAGCTGGCCGCCCGCCCCGGCCGTCCACGCGGCGGCCGGGGCGGGAGGCAGCGGGAGTGCGGCCCGGGGTGCGGGCCGGGGCCCCGTGAGACCACGCAAATCGACAATGCGGTGCGCCTGTCATGGTGCACCGATTCCTAGCCGGGTCCGACGCATTACTCGCAACGGAGATCGAGATGCGGCGTGCCTGTCGGTGGCGCAAATGATCGGGGGATCGAGGCGGTAGCGAAGTACGGAGGTTCCAGTTCCGGCGCGGCGGGGAGTGCGGCGATGGCGTGTGGGCACGATGATAGGATGTCGGGGCATGGCGCGCGACAACATCGTCATCGTCGGGTTCATGGGCGCCGGAAAGTCGGTGTGTGGGCGGCTGCTCGCGCGGCGCCTCGGACGCTGTTTCGTGGAGGCCGACGACATGATCGTCTCGCGCGACGGCCGCTCGATTCCCGAGATCTTTCGGCAGGACGGTGAGGAGGCGTTTCGCCGTCTGGAGGGCGAGGTGCTCGAGGCACTCGCGCTGAAGTCGGGCGACGTGATCGCGACGGGCGGCGGGTTGCCCTGCCGCGATGACCGCATGGAGACGCTGCGCGCCCTCGGCACCGTTGTGTGGCTGCGCGGAGATCTGCCCGAGTTGCTCGAGCGCGCGGGCCGCCTCGGCGGCCGGCCGATGCTCGAGCGCGCGGCCGTGGACATCGAGGCGCTCTATCGCGCGCGGGAGCCCTATTACGCGCGCGCGCACGTGACCGTCGATACCGCGGGCCTCGGCGTCGATCAGGTCGTCGCGCGAATACTCGCCGCGCTGAGGCAGACGCATGCCGCACGCGTTTAGCGAGCGCCTCGCCGAAGGCGCGCTCCTCTGCGACGGCGCCATGGGCACCGTGCTCTACGCGCGCGGCGTGCCGCTGGACGCCTGCTTCGACGTCCTCAACCTGAACAATCCGCGCGTCGTGCAGGGCGTGCATGCCGATTACATCGGCGCCGGCGCCGACGCGATCGAGACGAACACGTTCGGCGCCAATCGCTTCAAGCTCGCCGTGCACGGCCTGGAGTCGCAAGTCCGCGAGATCAACCGGCGTGGCGCGCGGCTGGCGCGTGACGTCCGCGAGTCGGCCGGCCGCGACGTGTGGGTGCTCGGTTCGATGGGACCGCTCGGCAAGTACCTCGAGCCGATCGGTACCGTCACGGCGGATGAGGCGCGCGAGGCCTTTCGCGAGCAAGCGGAGGCGCTGCTCGAGGGTGGCGTCGATGCGTTCGTCGTCGAGACATTCTCGGACCTGGCCGAGATGGCCCTGGCCGTGCAGGCGATCCGCGCCGTGACCGATCTGCCGGTGATCGCGCAGATGGCGTTCACCGACGAGGGGGTGACCTTCATGGGCCGGCCGCCGGCAGAGGTCGCGCGCACCGTGCGCGCGCTCGGCGTGCAGGCGCTCGGCGCCAACTGCTCGGTCGGCTCCTCGACGCTCTACGACGTGCTCGAGCGTATGGTGCCCGAGTCGGGCGGACTGCCGCTGGCGATCCAGCCGAACGCCGGATTGCCGAGCCGGATCGGCGAGCGCCTCATCTATCTGTCGTCGCCGGCCTACATGGCCGACTACGCCGGCCGCATGGTCGAGGCCGGCGCGCGTCTGGTGGGCGGCTGCTGCGGCACGACGCCGGCGCACACGGCGGCCATGCGCGAGACCCTGGACCGGCGCATTCCGTCCCCGCGCCGCGTCGTCGCGCGGGCGCCGGCCCCGCGGCCCGCCCCCGTCGAGACGACGGGGATCGCACGCATGCTGCCGCCCACGCCGCTGGCGCGCAAGCTCGAGGCGCGCGAGTTCGTGGTCACCGTCGAGCTCGATCCGCCGCGCGGCCACACCGTCGACAAGCTCGTGCAAGGCGCCAAGCTGCTCAAGGAGAAGGGCGTCGAGATCGTCGACATCAACGACGGGTCGCTGGGTCGCGTACGGATGTCGGTGCTGGCGACGGCGCTGCTGATCCGCGATCACACCGGACTCGACATCAACATGCACTTCACGTGTCGCGACCGGAACCTCATGGGCATCCAGGCCGACCTGCTCGGCGCGCACGCGCTCGACATCCGCAATATCCTCGCGATGACGGGCGACCCGCCGCGCACGGGGGACTACGCCAACGCCACCGCCGTCTTCGACGTCGACGGTGTGGGACTCATCGGCATCCTTCGCCGCATGAACGAGGGGCTCGACGCGACCGGTAGCTCCATCGGTGATCCCACCGCGTTCTGCATCGGCGCGGCGCTCAACCCGGCGGCCGAGGATGCCGAGCGCGAGATCGAGCGCATGCACCGCAAGATCGAGGCGGGCGCGCGGTGGCTGCAGACCCAGCCCGTGTACGATCTGGACGCGCTCGAGGGATTCCTCGCGCGCGCCGGCCGCATCCCGGTGCCGGTGCTGGTCGGCATCCTGCCGCTGCACTCGTTCCGGCACGCGGAGTTCCTCCACAACGAGGTGCCCGGCATCACGGTGCCCGACGCCGCGCGCGCGCGACTGCGCGACGCCGGCGACGGCGCGTTGCGCGCCGGGATCGACATGGCCCAGCGACTGGTGGCGGAGGTGCGCCGACGTCATGCCGGCGCCTATCTCATGCCGTCGTTCGGGCGGTTCGAGGTGGTGGCGGAGGTGCTCGATGCGCTTCACTGATCTCGGTGTGCGAGCGGCGGCCGCGGCGATCCGTGCGGGTGAGGTGACGTCGGCCGCGCTCGTGGACGCGTGTCTCGATCGCATTCGCGACGTCGATCCGAGTCTCAGGGCGTGGATCCACGTCGACGACACCGGTGCGCGCGCCGCCGCGCGCGCGGCCGATGCCCTCGTGCGTCCGGGGGCCACGCTCGGGCCGCTGCACGGTGTGCCCATCGGCGTGAAGGACATCATCGACGTGGCCGGCCTGCCGACGACGGCGGGCGCGCGCGCGTTCGCGCATACCCGTCCGTCGCGCGATGCGACATGTGTCGCGCGCCTGCGCGCGGCAGGCGCCATCGTGCTCGGCAAGACCCATACGACGCAGTTCGCCTACCGCGATCCGGCGCCGACGACCAACTCGTGGAATGCCGCCCACACGCCCGGCGGCTCCTCGTCGGGCTCCGCCGCCGCCGTCGCCGCGCGCCAGGTGCCGGTGGCCCTCGGCTCCCAGACGGTCGGGTCGATCTTGAGACCCGCGGCCTACAACGGCGTCGTCGGCCTCAAGGGCACGAACGGGCTCGTGCCGCTCGAGGGCGTCGTGCCCCTCGGCTACTCGCTGGATCACATCGGGCCGCTCGCGCGCTCGGTCGAGGACGCCGCGCTCGTGCTCGGCGTGATGGCGGGGCGCTCGCTGACGCCGGAGCCGATCGAGCAGCCGCGGCTCGCCGTGGCGCGCGAGCTCTTCGCGCGCGCCGAGCCCGAGGTGCGCCGCCACCTCGAGAGCGTGGTCGAGCAGCTTGCCAAGGCGGGCGCGCGCATCGACGAGGTGCGCTTGCCGCCGTCGTTCGCCGAGCTCTCCGACGCGGCGGTCGTCATTCTGGAGGTCGAGGCGGCGACCTACCACGCACCGACGTTCGCCAAGCACTTTGCCGATTACGGATCCGGCATGGCCGAGATGCTCGCGCGTGGGCTCAAGCGTCTCGGGACCGAGTACGTCGCCGCCAGCCGTACGCGCGCGCGCGTGCGCGACGATGTCGCGCCGCTCGTGGCGCAGCACGACGCGCTGCTGTCGCCGACGGCGCCTGCAGCCGCTCCCGCCGGCCTCGGCTGGACCGGCGATGCCTCGCTCTGCCAGCCGTGGTCGACGCTCGGCGCGCCGTCGATCTCGCTGCCGTCGGGGGTGTCCGCGGCGGGCTTGCCGCTGGCGCTGCAGCTCGTCCAGGCGCCGGGCGCCGACACGCGCCTGCTCGGCGCCGCGCTCTGGTGCGAGCGAATGCTCAGCCCGGCGCCCGCGCCGCCGATCGCGCGATGATGGCCAACGCGAGATCGAGAAGCGTCACGGCTTTGCCGGGGCGCGACGAGGGTTGGCCGGGGAGACCGAGGAGCGCCACGATTCACTCGGGGCGCGACGAGCGTTGGGGGGTGTGGGGGGGCCGGCTCGCGGCTGGACGTCGGCGTCACCGACGAAATGATCTCCGCGCTCGGCGATCTGAGCCGTGAGCGCGCGGGCACCACGCTCAACGCGACCGGCAAGGTGCTGACGCCCGGCTTCATCGACATGCACTCGCACTCCGATTGGCGGCTGTGGGCCAACCGCCGCGCCGAGTCCAAGATCCGCCAGGGTGTGACCACGGAAGTGGTGGGCAACTGCGGATTTTCGCCGGCGCCGGTGTCCCCGGAATTTCGTGACGACCTGCGTGGCTTCGCCCTGTACGTCCCGAAGGGGATGACGTTCGAGTGGCCGAGCTTTCGCGACTACCTCCACGCGTTCGATGCCGACGGCACCGCGCTCAACGTCGTGCACCTCGTGGGCCACGGCACGCTGCGGATCGCGGCGATGGGCTTCGCGCGTCGCCCGCCGACCGCGGGCGAGCTCACGCGGATGCAGCGTCTCATGGCCGACGCGATGGACGACGGCGCGTGGGGACTCTCCACCGGCCTCATCTACGCGCCAGGCTCCTACGCGCAGACGGACGAGATCATCGCCGTCGCGCGGAGCGCCGCGCGTCAGCGCGGCTTCTACGCCAGCCACATTCGCGGCGAGGGCGCGACGCTGCTCGACGCCGTGAGCGAGGCGATCCGCGTCGGCCGTGAGGGTGAACTGCCGGTACAGGTGAGTCACGTGAAGGCCGCGGGCCGCCCGAACTGGGGCAACGTTCCGCGCGCGCTCGAGCTCATCGACGCGGCGCGCGCCGAGGGCATCGACGTGCGCGCCGACGTCTATCCCTATACGGCCTCCAGCACGACGCTCCGCACGCTGCTGCCCGACTGGGCGCTCGAGGGCGGGATCGACGCGATGCTCAAGCGCCTCGCGGACCCGACCGAGCGCGCGCGTGTGCGCGCCGCCGTGGAGTCGCCATCGGCCGAGAGCATCGTGAGCCGTGTCGGCTGGGAGAACGTGATGATCTCCTACTGCGCGAAGCGCAAGGACCTGGAGGGCCGGCGGTTGTCCGAGATCGCGCGCGCACAGGGAATCGACGCGGTCGAGGCGGCCATCCAGCTGATCGTCGACGAGGCGGGCAAGGCGTACATGATCCTGTTCCAGCTCGACGAGGCGGATCTGCGCGCGGCGCTCGCCCATCCACACGTCATGATCGGCTCCGACGGATCCTCGCTCGCGCCGTATGGTCCGCTCGGCGAGGGCAAGCCGCACCCGCGCTCGTACGGTACATTCCCGCGCGTGCTCGGCGAGTACGCGCGCGAGCAGCGGACGCTGTCGCTGGCCACGGCCGTGCACAAGATGACCGGGCTGCCTGCGGCCCGCCTGGGGCTGCGCGACCGTGGCGTTCTGCGGACGGGGGCACGGGCCGATCTGGTTGTCTTCGACGCCCGACGCGTGGCGGACCGCGCGACCTACGAGGATCCGCACCGCTATCCGGACGGCATCGAGCACGTGATCGTGAACGGTCGCTTCGTCATCAAGCACGGCGAGCACACCGGCAGTCTGCCGGGACGCGTCCTCACGCCGCCATGACGCGCGCCGCCGCGGAGGCTGTGCTCACCCCATTGGCCGGCGCCGAATCGATCGAGGACGCGCTCGCCCAGGCGCTGCGGCGCGTCGTGGCACTGACCGGCGCGGCCGGTGGCCTGCTCGAGTTCCGTCCGCCGCGTGGCGCACCCCTGACCGCCGCGCTGGGTCCGCGACGTGCGCTCGCCGTGCTGCGCGATCCGCCGGCGTTGCCGCGGCACGCGGTGCGCATACCGGTCGGTACCGTGGGCGGCATCGTGCTGCTCGGCCGTGGGCGCCCGCCGCGCCGGGGTGCGCTGCCGCCGGGCTTCGGCGCGAACCTGGCCCGCACGCTCGAGGGTCTGTGGCGCCAGCAGCGCCGTCTCGTGCGGATGACGGTGCTCACCGAGCTCACGCGCCTGCTCGGATCGCGTGACTCGCGCGACGATGTGCTCAGCGCATTCGCCGACGGCCTGGCGCGGCTCGTGGATTTCGATGCGATCGCCGTCTTGCTGGTCGACGCGGAGCGCGACGAGTTCACGGTGCTCGACGTGACGGCGCGGACGATACCGGGTGGCGTGCTGCGCGACCTGCGGCTGCCGCTCGAGCGCACGCTGCTCGAGCGTGTCGTCAGCACCGGCGCGCCGGTGCGCGTCGACGATGTCGCGGCGGGCTCGGTGCCGGCGGCCAGCCGGGCCACGCTCGGCGCCCGCGGCTGGCGTTCGGCGCTGCTCGTCCCGCTCGTCGCCCAGGGTGGCGTGTTCGGGGCGGTCGCCCTCACGGCGGCGCGGCACCGCGCCTTCGACGACGACGACGTCGAGAGCGCGGCGGAGCTCGCGCCGCCGCTCGCGTCCGCCATCGAGCAACGACGCCTCATCGACGACAGCCGGTGGCGGGGGGAGGAGCTGGCCGCGCTGTACGCCACGAGCCAGCTCATCACCTCGAATCTGGAGCTGACCTCCGTGCTGGACCGCATCAGCAGCTCGGTGACCGCGCTCATCGGCGGCAGCGGCTGCGGCATCGATCTCTTCGACGCCACGCGGACGCGCCTGGTGCACGCCGCCGCCCACGGGTACAAGAGCAGCGAGTGGCGCACGCTCGCGCTGCCGGTCGGCGAGGGACTGATGGGCCGGTGCGCCGAGACCGGACAGCCGATCCGCGTGGACGACGTACGCCGCGATCCGCGCTCGGCACGGCGCGACGTGGACGAGCGCGAGGCGATCCGCTCGATGCTGTGCGTGCCGTTGCGCGTCGGCGGGACGCTGCTCGGGGTGATCTCGGCCTTCTCGACGCGGCCGGCCGCCTTCTCGGCGCATCATCAGCGCGTCCTGGAGGCCTTCGCCGAGCAGGCCGGCATCGCGATCCACAACGCGCAGCTGTTCGAGCAGAGCGTGCGTGGCGCGCGCGAGACGCGGGCCCTGCTCGAGGCGGGCCGCGCGGTCACCGCGAGCCTCGATCTCGAGCGCACGGTGCACGTGATCATGGAGCAAGCGCGGACCGTGCTCGGCGTCTACTCGTGCGGCATCATGATGCGCGACGAGCACGGGTTCCTCTCGTCGGTCGCGAGCCTCGATCTGCCCGAGGAAGTGGTCTCGAGCGTGCGCGTGCGCGAGGGCGAGGGCATCACCGGAGTTGCGGTCGCTGAGTTGCGTCCCATGCAGAGCGCCGATCTCTGGAACGACCCGCGCCATCGCTATCCCGAGCTGGCGCGCGCGCAGGGACTGCGCTCGCTGCTGGCTGCGCCGCTGCGCGTGGGCGACCGGGCCATCGGCGCGATCCTCGTCTTCCGTCGCGACGTCCACGAGTTTTCGCCGGCCGAGGAAGAGCTGCTGCTGGCGCTGGCCGACCAGGCGGCCATCGCCGTCGAGCACGCGCGGCTCTACGAGCGTCTGGAGGCGCGCGTCGCCGATCGCACGCGCGAGTTGGACCAGCAGAAGCGCTTCGTCGAGGTCGTGCTCGAGACGCTGCCGCTCGGCGTCTTCGTCCTCGATGCCGAGCTCGCCATCGTGCGCGCCAACCGCGCGGGCGCGGGCACGCTCGGCGAGGCACCGGTCGGCAAGTCCTTCCTCGGGCTGCTGCCGGGCGCGCTCGCCGCCGAGGTGGAGACGTTCCTGCGCCGCGCGGTCGCCAGCCGTCACGTCGAGACCGACGAGTACGAGGTCGCCGTCGGCGCCGACGTGCAAGTGCTGCGGTTGACGGCGGCGCCGCTGGCCGGCGCGACGGCCCACGTCGTGCTGCTCGTGGCCGACGTCACCCGCGCCAAGCAGGTCGAGCGGCAGATGCTGCTGACCGAGCGGCTGACCACGGCGGGCCGACTCGCCGCCGGCGTGGCACACGAGCTGAACAATCCGCTGGCGACCGTGGCGGGCTGCGCAGAGGCGTTGTCGGCGCGGCTCGCCGAGAGCGGGCTGGCGGATCGCGCCGAGCTCACCGATTTCCGCAGCTACCTGACGCTGATCGAGGAGGAGGCGTTTCGCTGCAAGGAGATCACCGGCAGCCTGCTGCAGTTCGTGCGCGAGCCAGGCGATCGGCGCACTCGCACCGACCTCAACGTCGTCGTGCACAAGACGATCGAGCTCCTCTCGCACCAGTCGCGCTTCGCCGGCGCCCGCTTCGTCACCGAGCTGGCGGAGGACCTGCCGATGGCCGTCGTGAACGAAGGGCAGTTCCGCCAGGTCTTCCTCGGCGTGGCATCGAACGGGTTGGAGGCGATGGACGGACGCGGCCGGCTCACCATCCGCACCCGCGCCATCCGCGACGACATCGAGGTGGAGTTCGAAGACGAGGGGCCGGGCATCCCCGAGGAAATTGTCGGCCGGATCTTCGACCCATTCTTCACCACCAAGCCGCCCGGACAGGGCACGGGCCTCGGCCTCGCCATCGCGCAGGGCATCGTCGCCGATCACGGCGGCCGGATCGAGGTGCAGAGCCGCGCTGCCAAGGGCAGCGTGTTCCGTGTGATCGTCCCCGTGGAACGGACCCACGACAATCAACGGAGCCACGACAATCTATGACAGCCCACCCGCGGTGCGTGCCTAGCTCGCGGACCCCGCTCCAATGACCCGGTCGATCCGCGTGCTGGTCGCCGACGACGAGAGCCGCTTGCGCGAGCTGCTCGTGCGCGAGCTGGGACGAAAGGGGCACGAGGTCGAGGGCGTCAGCGATGGCGAGGCGGCACTGACGCGGCTGCGTGACGCCGCGTACGACATCGTCATCCTCGACATGAAGATGCCGCGCAAAGAGGGCATCGAGGTCCTGCGAGAGCTCAGCGCGTTCCCCGAGCATCCGCAGGTGATCGTGATGACCGGCTTCCAGGAGGTCGCCACCGCCGTGGAGGCGATGAAGCTCGGCGCGTACGACTATCTCACCAAGCCGACCAAGATCGAGGAGCTCGACGTCGTCATCCGCAAGGCCGCCGAGAAGGGCCAGCTGCTGCGCGACAACCATGCGCTGCGTGCGCACGCGGCGGGCGCCGCGCCCTTCTCGGGCATCCTCACCAAGAGCCCACGGATGCACGACGTGATGCGCGTCGTCGAGCGCGTGGCGCCGACGGACTCGGCGGTGCTGGTGCTCGGCGAGAGTGGCACGGGCAAGGAGCTGGTGGCGCGCGCCATCCACGAGCGCTCGCCGCGCGCGCAGCGTCCCTTCGTGCCGATTCACTGCGGTGCCCTGCCGCGCGAGGTGCTCGAGTCCGAGCTGTTCGGTCACGAAAAAGGCGCCTTTACCGGCGCCATCGCCGCGAAGCCCGGGCTGATCGATCTCGCCGATGGCGGCACGCTCCTGCTCGACGAGATCGGCGAGATGGAGCCCGACAGCCAGGTGAAGCTGCTGCGTGCGATAGAGACCGGGATGTTCTTCCGCGTCGGCTCCACGCGGTCGCGCACCGTCGACGTCAGGATCGTGGCATCGACCAATCGCGATCTCGCCGAAGCGATGAAGAGCGGCGAGTTCCGTCAGGACCTCTACTACCGGATCAACACGATCACCGTCACGCTGCCGCCGCTGCGCGAACGTCCCGAGGATATCGCGCTGCTCGCGCAGCACTTCGTCGAGGCCAACGCCGCGTACGGCGCCAAGCGTCTGAGCGCGGCCGCGCTGGCCGCGCTCGAGGCCTACCCGTGGCCGGGCAACGTGCGCGAGCTGCTGCACGCCATCGAGCGCGCGGTGATCCTCTCGCGTGGCGAGGAAATCCAGCCGAGCGACCTGCCCCCCGAGGTGCTCGGCGCGGCGGCGCCGTCGCCGGTGGTCGGGGTGGCCGGCGCGAGTCTCGAGACGATAGAGCGCCAGCACATCGTCGCCACGCTGCGACAGGTCAGCGGCCACCGCGGCAAGGCCGCCGCCTTGCTCGCGATCGACCCCAAGACGCTCTACCGCAAAATCATCGGCTACCTGATCCGGCCCGAGGAATTCAGTTAGATTCCGGCGCCGCCGCGCGCCGGCGTCGGGCGTGCATTCGTCGTGTCGGGCGCGATGCCCCGCCCGGGGTCGTCCCGCGAGCGCGCGCGTGGGAAATCGCACGCTTCATGCGCCTTGGGTGTGGCACTTGCCTTGCTCGTTTCGCCGTGGCTCCGGCCGCAGCGTTGCAGTGAAACGGGGTGCCGAGCCTGCCGCAGGCGTCCGAGATGGACGACACGGCGCCAGGCACCACCCCAAGGATCAGCTACTGAGAGTCGATCGCGCGCCGGAGGTTGCGCGCTCGCGTGGCCCGTGTAAGATTTTACCTGTCGGTCGTGATCGGCCGACCTCGCCCCCGACGAGAACGGACTCTTCCGGTTCGCGGGGCGAGCACGACAGCGGAAGAGAGTTCGGGGGAATCCTATGGCGTCCAAGCTGTACGTCGGCGGTCTCGCCTATTCCACGACCAGCGAGGGGTTGCGCGAATTCTTCGCGCAGAGCGGTAACGTGCTGTCAGCCACCGTCATCACGGACCGGTTCTCGGGCCAGTCGCGCGGCTTCGGGTTCGTCGAGATGGGAACGGCGGAGGATGCGCAGAACGCGATCTCACAGCTCAACGGTCGCGAGCTCGACGGGCGTCGCATCACCGTCGAGGTATCCAACCCGCAGGCCCCACGCACCGGCGGTGGCGGCGGTGGTCGTCCCGGAGGTGGCCGGCCAGGCGGCGGCCGTCCGGGCGGCGGTGGCGGCCGCGAAAGCGGCTACGCACATCGGCCCAGCAAGCCGGTGAAGTGGTAGTGCGAGCCGAGGCGCTTCGAGCGCCGAGGCGAGCCTAGAAATTTGGCATCACGGTAGAACGACCGACCACCGAAAATCGAGGGGCCGACCACCCGCTCGACCCTTTCGATTTTGTGACGGCAGTCCGATTGTGAGACCGTGCGTCAGCGCCGCAGCGCGAGCACGCGCTCCGGCGTCACCGGCAATGCGGTGAAGGCCGCATCTCGCACACCGAGCGCGTCGCACACCGCGTTGGCGATGGCGCCGCCGAGGCCGGGATTGCCGCACTCGCCGAGACCGCGGAGCCCGAGCGGATTCGTGGTCGCGCGCACTTCCTGATAAAACGCATCGACCGGCGGCACGTCAGCGGCGTACGGCAGCGCATAGTCCATGAGCGTTCCGGACAGCAGCTGACCCCGCGCGTCGTACTCGAGATTCTCGTGCAGTGTGTTGCCGATGCCGAACGCCACGCCGCCGACGAGCTGGGCGTCGACCAACGCCGGATTCACCGCGCGTCCGACGTCGGCGCCAACGACGACGCGGCGCAGGCAGACCGCGCCGGTGTCGCGATCGACGTCCACCACCACGGCGGCCGCGCAGCCCGCATACGTGAGCTTCTTCACCTCGAACGACGCGCCCGCGGTCAGTGCGCGCTCGGCGGCGAGCTCGGCGAGCGTGACGCGATGGCCGCCGGCCTCGAGCACGCCCGCCGTGTAGGCAACGTCGCGCTCGGGCACCGCCAACCGCGCGGCGGCACGTCGCCTGGCTTCCTCGATCAGCTTCTGCGCGGCGAGATGTGCCGCGTTGCCGGCCGTCACCGTGCCGCGCGAGCCGTAGGTTCCGACCCCGCTCTCGATCGCCGCGGTGTCCGCGTGGCGCACGTCGAAGCGCGCCGCGGGAATGCCGAGCGCGTCGCCGAGAATCTGCGCCAGGAGCGTCTCGAGGCCCGGCCCCATCGACGAAGCGCGCGTGTCGACGACGATGCGACCGTCCGGGCGGACCGCAACGTGTGTGGTCTCGAACGGGCCGAGGCCCGTTTTCTCCACGTAGATCGCCAGGCCGATCCCGCGGCGCGGGCCCGACGCCAGGCCGTTGATCACCGCCTGCTCGGCGCGCGCGTCGGCGTAGTGGAGTCGCCGCAGCAGCTCGTCGAAGAGCGCGGGGAAATCGCCGGAGTCGTAGACCGTCGTCACGCCGAACGATTTTGTCCCGCAGTCATACGGCATCTCGTCGGCGCGCACGAGGTTGCGGCGGCGGATCTCCGCGGGATCGAGGCCGAGCCGCGCCGCGCCGGCGTCGAGTAGCCGCTCGCGGACGAAGTTGCACTCCGGACGTCCGGGCGAGCGTAGCGTGCCCGCCGGTGTCTTGTTCGTCACCACCGACCAGAGATCGCACGCATAGTTCCGCACACGGTACGGTCCGGGCAGCAGAGCGGCGCCGAATTCCGCGGGCACCAGAGCCGCCGTGCGGACGTAGGCGCCGATGTCGGCGCGGATCAGGGCGCGGATGGCGAGGATGTGCCCGTCGCCGTCGAAGCCGATCTCGACATCGTACTCGACCTCGCGCGCGTGATTGGCGGCCATGAGGTTCTCGCGCCGCGACTCGATCCAGCGCACGGGGCGGCCGAGCTTCATGGCCGCCAGTGGCACGAGAATGTCTTCTGGATAGAGCTCACCGCGCACGCCGAAGCCGCCGCCCACGTCGACTTCGGTGAGGCGCAGGGCGCCGAGCGGGATGCCGAAGATCGGTGCGAGGATCGTGCGATTGATGTGGATGCACTTCGTCGATCCGATGAGGTGCAGCTCGCCGCCGCGCGGGTCGGGCGGCACCGCCACGAGCCCGCGCGTCTCCAGCGCGGCCGCCGTCTGGCGCGGATAGCGAAAGCGCTCCCGGATCACGACGGCCGCACGCGTCAGCGCCGCCTCGGCGTCGCCGACGCGCATGGTGATGGTCGCGACGTTGTTGCTTTCGGTCGCGGCGAACAGGCGTGGCGCCGCCGGCGCCAGGGCGGCCGCCACCGACGCGCACGCCGGCAACGTCTCGTATCCGACGTCGATCAGCTCCAGCGCGTCGCGCGCGACGTACGGGTCATCCGCCACGACCAGCGCCACCGGCTCGCCGACGTAGCGCACGACGCCGCGGGCGATGGCGGGCTGCAGGTAGCGATCCGCGCCCGGCGGGGCGGGCACGCGGTTGGGGATCACGGCGCCGGCGGGGACGTCGGCCGCGGTGAGGACGAGCCGCACACCGGGCAGCTCGCTCGCGCGCTTCGTGTCGATGCCGGTGAGTCGCGCGTGCGCGTGCGGCGAGCGGAGCACCGCCGCGTGCAGCATGCCCGGCACGCGGACGTCTTCGACGAAGCGCCCGGCGCCGGCGACCAGCCGCTCGCCGCCGAGCCGCCGGTGACTCTCGCCGATCATTCCGCCTTCTGCGCTGCGGCAGCCTCCACATCCACGAAATAGAGGAGATCGAGCCAGCCCGGCGAGCATCCGAGGCGGGTCAGCATCATGGCGGCTTCGCTGCGGTGCTGCGTGGCGTGGTTGACCTGGTGAAGCATCTGCTGCCACAGCGGATACGCCCACCGCTCGCCCTGCATGTTCGTGTATTCGACCACCCGCGCCAGGTCGGCGTCGGTCAGCGTCGCCACGAACGCGCGGGTGTCGCGCTCGATGCCGTCCCAGCGCGCGCGGATCGCGTCGAGATCGGGGAAGCTCGCGGCGTCGTCGAAGAACTTACGCGGTGAACGGCCCTGCCAGCGCTCCAGGTACAACCACTGCGCACCCATGGTGTGCACGAGCGTGTCGCGGATCGAGTCGAAGCTGGCCCCGCCGCCTTCGAGCAGCTGCGCCGGCGTCAGCCCCGCGCTGGTGTCGAGGATGCGCCGGTTCGCCCACTCGTTGTAGCGGTACATCGAGCGGATGACGTCGAGGAGCGCCCCGGGTCCCCCGGGGCGCGACGAGCGCTGGCCGGGGGAGTCCGAGGGGGGCGTGGCCCCTCTTGCTTGACCAGTATGGGAGGCCATGTCGGGGCCCCCCATTCAAAAAATCCGGTCGTAGCGGCCGTAGTCGTGCGCGGCGTCCATGAACCACTTGACGGCCTCGGGATCCGACTTCGGTGGAATCTCGCACGACGTCGACAGGATGAAGCCCGAGTGGCGTGCCGCCGTGTCGATGCAGCGCTTGACGTCGGCGTACATCGCCTCTTTGGAGGTCTTCTCGAACTTCGTCGCGTCGACATTGCCGATGGCCACGGCCCGCCCTTTGGCCACCTGCATGAAGCGCGCGAGCTGATCGACGTAGAGCGTGGGATCGGCCTGCTGGTCCAGATCGAACGAGACCGTCGTGAAGCCGACATTGAGCAGGTCTTCGAAGATCGGATACGTCGTTCCGCAGATGTGCGTGGTCACGCCGACCTTCTTGGCCTTGAAGTAGTCGACGAGCTCCTTGTGATACGGCGCGATGAACTCGCGGTAATTGTCCGGCGACACCAGGCTGATGGACGCCGTGGGCTCGGAGAACGACAGCCCGATGCCGGTCTTGACGATGGCGTCACCCCACACCTTGGAGAAATCCGTGGTGAGTCGCATGAGATCGTGGATGAACTGCGGGTCTTCGAAGGTGTCGAGCAGCATCGTCTCCGGATTGCGGATGAGCATCGCGATCGTCCACGGTCCCACCGCGACCGCGCCGATCGCCGCCGGCGGCTTGGCCTTCACGAGCGCCTCGCACTGCTCGAGGAAGCCGGGCAGGCGCGCGGTCTTGTACGGATCGGGCATGCGCAGCTTCGCCAGCCCCGCCTTGTCGTCGGCGAGGACGTGCTGGTCGATCGACGGCACGACCCAGTCGGAATATTTCACGCGGCAGCCGAACGCCTCCGTTTCCTTCGCGAGGTCGTTATAGGCGAGCACGACATCGGGCTGGTAGCGCTCGTAGTAGTTCAGCATCGCCTTGATGGCCCGCGGCACGTTGGTGCAGTACTCCTCGATCGAGAGACCGTCGAGCGTGCCCGCGAACGACGCGACGATCGGATAGACGGGCACGCGGTCGGCGAACGAGCGCTTGTAGGCCGCCACCACACGATCGCGATTGGTGTATGCGGCCGTGCCTTTTTCCGCCTCCCACACGCGGTTGGCCTCCATGTACCGTGGCGGCAGCTTCGCCTCGTACTCCATGAACTGCGTGATCGGATAGCGGATGCCGCCGGCGTGCGTGCCGCGCAGGCCGTCGAGGATCTCCTCCATCTGCGTCCACGGTATCGTGAACGCCATCTCGTGGTCCTGGGTCTGGCCGAAGATGCGATCCCCCGAGCAGGGGAGGATCACCTGCGGCCGATCGGTGCGCATCGTCGTCACGATGATGTCCGCGCACACGACACGGCCGCCGAACGCGGACGCGAGCTTGCCGCCGCGCTTCCACAGCGCGGCCTGCGTGAGGCGCATCACCTGCGCCGGATTGGCGTAGACGCAGACGAGGTCGGGCTCGAACGTCGCCCGGTCGAGGGGCGCGACGAGCAGCGCGCCGTACTCGCCCTCCTTGAATCGATCGATGGCTGCCTCCGACCGTTGGCCGGCCTCCTTCGTCTCGGTGTACATGCCCTCGCAGAGCGTGCCGGAGTTGTGCAGGTGGGTGGGCTTCTCGAAGCCGAGGGCGGCGATGCCCAGCGAGCAGATGGAATCCTCGCGCGTGAGGACGAGCGTCCACCCATAGCGCCGGGACATGTCGATGACCTGACAGTTCATGGAGAGCTTCTTGAAGTCGCGGGACGGGCGCCGCACGCGGTCAGGGATCGGCTCGCCGGGACGCAGCATCCGGATCGCAACCGGGAACGTCTGCGGCCGGATGTACGTCTGGAGCTCGCGATCCGCTGTTTTAACGTCGATCATGCACCCTCCCCGCCTGCAACTGTTTACTCTGACTCGTGATCTGCGTGCGTCGGCGCCGCGTACCGGCGGCTTCGGCCGAGCCTACTACGGCGCCTCGTACAGTCGCAATGCCGGCGCGTCATTTCCGGGCACGGCGGTACGACATTTGCGACGCACACACTCATGCGTCGTGTGCTCGGGTTCCTGGTGGGTGTCCTCGTGGGCCAGTGGCTCGTCTTTGGAGGCACGCTCTCGCCGGCCGACCTGCACGTGCGCGCGATGAGTGCCTGGGAGCACCGCGACTATCCCGAGGCACTGCGGCTATGGAGCCAGGCGGTGAGCCTGCAGCCCGGCAATCCCGAGCTGCACTACCGTCGCGGTCAGGCGCTGGCGGCGA
>QHSO01000096.1 GCA_003220475.1 Candidatus Rokuibacteriota bacterium
AAAGCGGTACGTGAGCTGGGTTTAGAACGTCGTGAGACAGTTCGGTCTCTATCTGTCGCGGGCGGAGGAGGTTTGACGGGAGCTGCCCCTAGTACGAGAGGACCGGGGTGGACGGACCTCTGGTGTGCGAGCTGTTCCGCCAGGAGCATCGCTCGGTAGCTATGTCCGGCAGGGATAAGCGCTGAAGGCATCTAAGCGCGAAACCCGCCTGAAGATGAGACCTCCCGGGGCGTAAGCCCCCTGAAGGGCCCTGGTAGATGACCAGGTTGATAGGCCGGAGGTGTAAGCGCCGTGAGGCGTTCAGCTGACCGGTACTAATCGCCCGTGCGGCTTGACCACGTTGAACTCATTCATTCGTTCGTGGTGAACGCGTCTGGCTGCACTCGAGGATCTCCGTGTTCGATGGCGGCGAGACTACTCGCCGCTTCGATTCGATTCCCGGTGGCGATGCCGGAGGGGCCACACCCGTTCCCATCCCGAACACGGAAGTTAAGCCCTCCTGGGCCGATGGTACTGCGTGGGCAACTGCGTGGGAGAGTAGGTCGCTGCCGGGGTTAATCACAACGGGGGGAACGTCGCGTTCCCCCCGTTTCCCCCCTTGATGGAGAAGCGATGCTTCTCCACACGAGCGCCCGGGTCGACTCCATCGGCCCGGGCGTTCCTGTTTTTACGCTCCGCGCGCGAAACGCCCGGGCAACGCAGAGGTTGGCGTCGGCCGCGCCGTGTGCTAATCAGCCGTCACCGACTGGAGGCCTCATGGCGTGGCGCGTGGTCTCGTTGGCCGTGGCGTGCGGCGTCGCCGCCGTTATCGCCGGTGTGACGTCGGCGAGCGGTCAGGAGCCCACGGAGCCGCCAGTTCGTCTGCCACCGCTCGAGGTGACCGGTACGAGATTGCCAGGCTCGCCACTACCCGTCGACAGCGTTCCCGCAACGGTCGATGTGATCCCCGGCGAGACGCTGCGCGCGACGGGCGAAGTCACGCTACAGGAAGCGCTCCGCCGCCTCCCGGGCGTCAGCACGGCGAACCAGCAAGGCAACTCGTTCCAGATGGATTTCTCCGTCCGCGGATTCCAGGGCACGTCGGTCACCGGCGCGCCGCAGGGGATCAGCGTGTTCGTGGATGGCGTGCGGGTGAACGAGCCGACGGTGGAGGAGATCAACTTCGATCTGCTGCCGCTCGACGACATCGAACGCGTCGAGCTGATTCGCGGCCCCGCCGCGGTCTTCGGTCGCAACACGCTCGGCGGAGTCCTGAACATCGTCACCCGGCGCGGCACCGAGGTACGCGAGATCGTGCCCGAGGCCGAGTGGGGAAGCTTCGGGCAGCAGAAGTATCGGTTGCGGATCGGCGGTGTCGAGGGGCCGGTGGACTACTACGTCGCCGGAACGTACTTCAGCGAGGAGGGCTGGCGCGACGCCTCCGCGAGCCGGCTGGGTCGGCTGTTCGCCCGCGTGGGCCTCCGCTCCGGCGGGACCGACGTGGCGCTGTCGTACCAGCGCGCGCAAAACCGCATCGAGCAGCCGGGCTCGCTGCCCGAGAGCGAGCTGCACCAGCACCGGACGCGCAATTTCACGGGCGGCGACTTCTTCGAGCCGCTGATGAACGCGGTGACCCTCAATCTCAAGCAGGACCTCGGCGAGCGCTGGGCACTGGCGGCGACGCTGTTCGCCCGCACGCTCGACGCCGAGCAGTTCAACGTCAACGTGATCGACACCAACGCGCGCTCCTTCACGAGCACGGCGAGCGCGGGCGGAACCGTCGAGGCGATCCATCAGGCGAGGGTCTTCGGTCGCTCCAACCGACTCGCGCTCGGCGTCGAGTATGCGTATGCCGATGCGCGCGTGCGGGTGTTCGACGAGACACCGGCGGGTCAGCGCACGATCGATTCGGACATTCGAGACGGGCTGACGACGATCGGCGGCTGGGTGCTGAACACGCTCGAGGTCGGGCGCGGTCTGCTGGTGCCGGGCGACCAGCTCGTGGTCACTGGGGGCGCGCGCTTCGACTACGTGCGCCACACCATCGGCGACCGCACGCCGAATCCCGACCTGCCGAGCTCCGCGGGCACGCACACGTTCATGCGCGCCACGCCGCGGTTCGGCATCAACTACAACCCGACGCCACGCCTCAACGTCTACTTCAGCTTTGCCGAAGGTTTCCGCGCGCCGTCGTTCCTCGAGCTGACATGCGCCTCACCGGCGACGATCTGCCCCGGGCTGCAAGCCGGCGCCGCGGCCGACCCGCCGCTCAAGCCGGTGACGGTACGCAACTACGAGGTCGGCGCGCGCGCGCAGCCATGGCCCTGGCTCGAAGCGCGCCTCGCCCTCTACCGGAGCGACGTACAGGACGACATCTTCTCGGTCGCCCCGACGGGCACGGTCGGCCTCTTCTTCCAGAACGTGGGCGGCACGCGGCGGCAGGGCGTCGAGGTCGAGCTGCGTGGCAAGTACGCGCGTCTCCTCGAGCCATGGCTCAACTACGCCTACACCGAGGCGACGTTTCGTGACGAGGTGCTCCTCGGCACCGCGCGGGTGACCGCCGACTGTGCGGCGCCGCCGTGCACGCAGCGGGTCCGCAAGGGGAGCGAGCTGCCGCTCGTGCCTCGCCACCGGATCAACGCCGGCATCGATGCGCATGTGACCGACTGGCTCACGGTCTCACTGAGCGGCGCCTACGTGAGCCGTCAGTGGCTGCGCGGCGACGAGGCCAACGAAACGCGCCAGC
This sequence comes from Candidatus Rokuibacteriota bacterium, assembly GCA_003220475.1. Classification (GTDB taxonomy): domain Bacteria; phylum Methylomirabilota; class Methylomirabilia; order Rokubacteriales; family CSP1-6; genus AR12. Next base: position 2,726 of record QHSO01000096.1, read on the forward strand.
TCGGCGATTACGTCGTGCTGAACGCGGGGCTCAGCGCGCGCTGGAAGGCACTGTCGGCGTTCTTGTCCGTGCAGAACCTGCTCGATACCGAGTACGAGACGTTCGGCACGTTCGCGCCGAATCCGCGGGTCGACGGCACGCCCGTGCAGCGCTTCCTCACGCCGGCGGCGCCGGTCAACTTCCGCGGCGGTCTCGCCTGGCGATTCTGAGTCGCATCACCGTCTGAAGTCGCCTCAACCGACGAACGTCGACCAGAGCGAGAACACGAAGCCCGCGAGCGTCACGCCGATGCAGGCGATCGCCAGCGCCCAGTCCAGCGCCGTCTCACGCCGCTGCTCGGCGAGCGAGATGAGCAGCCCCGCCAGCAGGCCGCCCACGAAGCCGCCCGCGTGCGCGGCGTTGTTGACGGCGCGCATGAAGAAGCTGAGCAGGAATATCAGCAGCGCCATGTAGCCGTACTGGCGCAGCACCATCGCACCGAACGCGCCGCCGCGCTTCTTGCCGAACGCGACGATCGCTCCGAGCAGACCGAACACCGCGCCGGAGGCGCCGATCGTGAACGGATGACCGACCCAGTTGGACACGATGAAGCCGACGGCGCCCGCGACGGTGAAGATCACGACCAGGCGCGCCGGGCCGAAGAGCTGCTCGACGGCGGGACCGAGCTGCCGAATCCACAGCACGTTGAACAGGATGTGCAGGATGCCGCCATGCAGATAGATGCCGGTGAAGATCGTCCACCAGTGGCCGAGCTGCCAGGGCACCGCACCGGCACCACCCAGCGCCGCGAGGGCGGCATTGCTCGGAGAGAATGCGTCAAACAGCCCGTGCGCCGAGAACGCCGCCCGCGGATCCAGCAGCAGGCTCACCACGTACGCGGCGATGCAGGCGGCGGTGACGACGTTGGTGAAGCTGCTGCGTCCGAACAGCGCGCGCAGTGGCGCAGCGAAGCCCCACATCCCCGGATTGCGACGCCCGCAGACGAGGCACTGGGCGGCCTCCGCGCTGGTGAGACGACCGCACGAGGGACAGAGGATGGTGCCGGTCGTCTTACGGAACATCGTTTTCGCGCTTCGCCTCCGGGATGCGATAGCCTTCATCGAGCCAGACGCCCAGATCGGTCAAACGGCAGGTGAGCGCCATGCCACGCGGCGCGCTGCCGGCACGTCGGGCAGGTGACTTCTTGTTTGCGCGGCGTCGCGCCGACGTCCCCCGCAGCGGACATCCGGTCGGATCGTACCGGCGGCCGACAAACCCTGTCAACTCAACGACTTTCGCGTTGACACCCTCGGATGGCTCGCGTAGAGTTGCGACGATTTCCGTCACGGATTGTCCATCGAACCCGGGAGACCCACGATCATGAACGGCAAGCTTCTCGCCACGCTGCTCGTCCTCGCCCTGACGATGCTCGTCGCCGCGCCGACCGTCCTCGCGCAGGCATCGGCGGCGCCCGCCCAGCATGGCGGCGGCGAGGCGAGCCTGAAGATTCCCGACCTCGCGCAGGTACACGTCGCCGGTGTCGGCGGCCGCACGCTGCTCACGGTCGGGCTCGGCGTGTGCGTGCTGGGGCTCGTCTTCGGCCTCGTGATCTTCAACCAGCTCAAGAACCTGCCCGTCCACGCCTCGATGCGGGAGATCTCCGAGCTGATCTACGAGACCTGCAAGACGTACCTCATCACCCAGGGCAAGTTCATCCTCCTGCTCGAGGTCTTCATCGGCACCATCATGGTGCTCTACTTCGGCTTCCTGCTGCACTTCGAGGCCATCCGCGTGCTGATCATCCTGCTCTTCAGCCTCATCGGCATCGCGGGCAGCTATGGCGTGGCGTGGTTCGGCATCCGCATCAACACCTTCGCCAACTCGCGGACGGCGTTCGCGAGTCTTCGCGGCCAGGCCTATCCGGTCTACGCCATCCCGCTCAAGGCCGGCATGTCCATCGGCATGCTGCTGATCAGCGTCGAGCTGTTCCTGATGCTGTGCATCCTGCTCTTCATCCCGGGCGACTACGCCGGGCCATGCTTCATCGGCTTCGCCATCGGCGAGTCGCTCGGCGCGGCCGCGCTGCGCATCGCCGGTGGCATCTTCACGAAGATCGCGGACATCGGCTCGGACCTCATGAAGATCGTGTTCAACATCAAAGAGGACGACGCGCGCAATCCCGGTGTCATCGCCGACTGCACGGGTGACAACGCGGGCGACTCCGTCGGCCCCAGCGCCGACGGCTTCGAGACGTACGGCGTCACCGGCGTCGCGTTGATCTCGTTCATCCTCCTCGCGGTGCGCGAGCCGGCCGTCCAGGTGCAGCTGCTCGTCTGGATCTTCACCATGCGCATCCTGATGATCGTGGCCAGCGGCGGCTCCTACTTGATCAACGAGGCCATCACGCGTGCGCGCTACGCGACGGTCGCGCGGATGAACTTCGAAACGCCGCTGACCTCGCTCGTCTGGCTGACCTCCATCGTCTCGGTCGTGATGACCTACGCCGCGTCCTACGTGCTCATCCCGAACCTCGGCGACGGCTCACTCTGGTGGAAATTGTCCACGGTCATCACCTGCGGCACGCTGGCCGGGGCGATCATCCCGGAGCTCGTCAAGATCTTCACCTCCACGGGGTCGAGCCACGTCCGCGAGATCGTGACGGCCTCGCGCGAAGGCGGCGCCTCGCTCAACGTGCTCTCCGGCTTGGTGGCCGGCAACTTCAGCGCGTACTGGCTCGGCATCACGATCGTGGTGCTCATGGGCATCGCGTTCCTGGTCAGCACACTCGGACTGGGCGCGCTCATGGTGGCGCCCGCGGTCTTCGCGTTCGGCCTCGTCGCCTTCGGCTTCCTGGGAATGGGGCCGGTGACCATCGCCGTCGACTCCTATGGGCCCGTCACCGACAACGCCCAGTCCGTCTACGAGCTGTCGGTCATCGAGACGATTCCGAACGTGGCCGCCCAGATCCGTCGCGAGCACGGCTTCGACGTGAAGTTCGAGAACGCCAAGGCCCTCCTCGAGGAGAACGACGGCGCCGGCAATACGTTCAAGGCCACCGCCAAGCCCGTCCTCATCGGCACTGCGGTCGTCGGGGCCACCACAATGATCTTCTCGATCATCGTGGTGCTGACCTCCGGGCTCACGCAGAACCTCGACAAGCTATCACTGCTGCACCCGCCGTTCTTGCTCGGTCTCATCACGGGCGGCGCCGTCATCTACTGGTTCACCGGCGCCGCCACGCAGGCGGTCTCGACCGGCGCCTACCGCGCGGTGGAGTTCATCAAGGCCAACATCCGTCTCGAAGGGACGACCAAGGCCTCGGTGAGCGACAGCAAGAAGGTCGTGGAGATCTGCACGCAGTACGCGCAGAAGGGCATGTTCAACATCTTCCTCACGATCTTCTTCTCGACGCTGGCCTTCGCGTTCCTGGAGCCGTACTTCTTCATCGGCTACCTCATCTCGATCGCGCTGTTCGGGTTGTACCAGGCGGTGTTCATGGCCAACGCGGGCGGCGCCTGGGACAACGCGAAGAAGATCGTCGAGACCGAGCTGAAGGAGAAGGGCAGCGCGCTGCACGCGGCCACCGTCGTGGGCGACACCGTCGGCGACCCCTTCAAGGACACCTCGTCGGTGGCAATGAATCCGGTCATCAAGTTCACCACGCTCTTCGGCCTGCTCGCCGTGGAGCTGGCGGTGAGCCTGACCGCCACCAGTGGCGCCGCGCTGAGCCGCACGCTGAGCCTCGTGTTCTTCGTGCTGTCGATGGTTTTCGTGTGGCGTTCGTTCTACGGCATGCGCATCAAGGGCGGGGAGCCGGCCGTGACCCACGGCGCCGTCGGCGCGGTGGCGCGCAGCAAGTAGCGTGCTCGTCGATCTCGGGGCGTTCCTGGCCGGCAACGCGCCGCTGGAGTTCCTGCACGACATCGTCCGCGGGACGTATTCGCTCGACTCGCTGATTCGGTGGGGCGGCTACGGTCTCCTGTTCGCCATCGTGTTCGCCGAGACCGGGCTGCTCGTCGGGTTCTTCCTGCCCGGCGACTCGCTGCTGTTCACCGCGGGTGTCGTCGCCGGTACCGGGGCGCTGGACATCTGGTGGCTCAACGTGTTGCTGAGTGCCGCTGCGGTGGGTGGGGACAGTGTGGGCTATGCCATCGGTCGGCGGCTGGGGCCGCGCGTGTTCAGCCGCGAGAAGTCGCTGCTGTTCAATCCGGTCCACGTCGAGCGGACGCGCCGCTTCTACAACCGGCACGGCGCCAAGACCATCGTCATCGCCCGCTTCGTCCCCATCGTGCGGACATTCGCGCCCACGGTCGCGGGCGTCGGCCAGATGGAGTATCGACGCTTCGTTTTCTACAATGTGGCCGGTGGGATCGGATGGGTCGTGAGCATGACGTGGGCGGGCTACGCCCTGGGCCAGTTTCCGATCATCGGGTCGAATCTCCACGTCGTCGCCGGCGTGGTGATCGTCCTCTCGCTGATTCCGATCGCACTGGAGCTCCTGCGGGAGCGCCGGCGGCGGCCCAGCTAGCCGCGACCGCGCTCGTCGCCTCGGTCGGACGGCTCCCGCTGCCGCTCGGCCTGTGGCTCGGTCGGCGCCTCGGCGACGCCGGCTACGTGGCGTTGCGCCGTCGACGCCGGCTCGCCCTCGACAACCTCGCCCGCGCGTACCCGGCGCTGCCCCCTCACGAGCGGGCACGCCTGGCCCGCCGTGCCTCCCAGCATCTCGGCATGACGCTGGTCGAGCTGGCGCGACTGCTGGCGCGACCGCTCGACGCCACGCTCGAGCGCATCCGGTTGGAGGGCGTGGAGCATATGCGCGCGGCCATGGCCGAGCACGGCCGGGCCCTGCTGCTGACCGCGCACCTGGGGAACTGGGAGCTGCTGGCGGCGGCCCATCGCCTCACCGGGTTTCCGTTGTCGGTCGTCGTGCGGCCACTCGACACGCCGTGGCTCGACACGCTCGCCGAGCGACTGCGACGCAGCACCGGGGTCGAGCTGATCGCCAAGCGCGGCGCGCTGCGGCCCGTCCTCGAGGCCCTCCGCCGGGGTCGGATGATCGGCATCCTCATGGATCAGAACGCCGCCCGGCGCGAGAGCGTCTTCGTCGACTTCTTCGGCCGACCGGCGTCGACCTCGCGGAGCATCGCGCTGCTGGCGCTCCGCACCCGCACCCCGGTGATCCCGGTCTTCACCCGGCGCGACCCTGACGGGTGCCACACCGTGTTCGTCCACCCCCCGCTGCCGGAGCCGGTGGCGAATGGCTCTGAAGCCGCGGTCGTCGAACTGACCGCACGATGCACCCTTGCCATCGAGCGCGCCATCCGAGAGGCTCCCGAGCAGTGGCTCTGGTCACACGATCGCTGGCGCACCCGTCCCCCGGGGGAGGCGCGCGCATGAGGCTGGCTCTGGTCGTGGCGGCGCTTCTACTGCTCGTCACCCCGGCGGCCGGTGCCCTCGACGTCGACCTGAAGGCCTACGACGACGCACGCCGGCGGGGCGAGACCACGGTCATCTCCGGCCGCGCGTATACCGAGCGCCGCAAGCCCAACGCCGCCGACACGCCGATTGCGCGTACCGTGGTGGTCGTTCTGCCCCACTCCGAGTCGCTCGTGCACCGCCTCGACGAGTTCCGCGCGCACGCCCGTGACTCGGCCGGCGCCTTTCGGGATGCCGCCACCAAGATCCGCCGTGCGCGCGAGAGCTACGAGCGCGAGATCTGGGAAGCCGGCGGTGCCGATCTCGTGCGCACGACCGTGGTCGACGCCGACGGCCGCTTTACGATGACGGACCTTCCTGCAGGCCGGTGGCTGGTCTGGGCGACGCACTCGGAGTTCGTCGACGCCGCCTCGCCGAAGATGTCCCTCAGGGATCGCGAGCGCTTTCGCCTTCCGCCGCGGATGGTGGGGTACTACGCCGAGCGCGCCTGGCTGCGGGAGGTCGAGACGACGCCGGGCAGCCCGACGACGGTGGAACTGAACGATCGGAACGTCTGGTTCTCGGGGGTGGTCGAGGATCGGGTGCTGGACGCCGGCTCGCGCTGAGCCGGCGTCCACAGCCCGCACTACTTCTTCGTCGTCGAGTCTTCCTTCGCCTTCGCAGCCTGTTTCGATGGGGCGGAGGCACTGACCGTCATCGCCGTCATCTTGCCGCCCTCGTCCATGTAGCGGACGGTGACCTTGTCCCCGGCGGCGAGGTCTTTGGCCATAACTTCCTTACCGGCCTTCTTGACCTTCGTCTTGTCGTTGAGCGCGAACGTCCACTCCGTCTCCTTGCCCTTGGACTTGCCCGCCACGACCAGATTGTCGGGGCCGGCCGTCTTGACCGTCCCAACCGCCGTGTGATGCGGGGCCTTCTTCATGGAGGTGTCCTTCTTGTCCTCCATCTTCTTGTCGTCCGCCTTCGTCGGCGGGGTCTGCGCGGCGGCGAGGCCGGCTGAGGCGAACACGAACGCAACTCCCACTATCGCGGCTAGCGCTCTCTTCACGATTACTCCTCCTCGGTGTGTGATGCCCGGTGGTACCCCGACGTGAGCCTTTTTCAAACGCACACGTCCCCAGGCAGGCCCGCGTTGACCGGGGACGGGAAGCCATGGTAAAAATGACCAAGCTTCCTGCACATATGGCCAATCAAAGCCGTCTCTTCGCCGCGGCTCTCTGTGTCTCGATCGTGATCGGTGCCGTTGGTTCGGGCGCCGCCGAGCCGCTTTCCCAACCCGCCCCCGCGGATGCACAGGCGGCGTTCGCCCCCGATGGTCCCGGCTTCGACGTCCCGGCCTGTGACCTGCCCTTGGGCTCGTTGGGTGAACGCCACGTAAGTGACGGAAGTTCCGTCGTTCCGGCCGCCGACGGGGGCGCGTCGGATGGGTGGGCGGACGCGTACGCGGAGGGCAGCCGCATCTCGTATGTGGCGATCACGGCCCAAGCGTATCCCGTCGCGCTCAATCCTCAAGTACAGTTCTTCCTCGACCGCTTCACCGGCACCAGCCGCGACGTGGTGACGCTCTGGGTGAACCGCTCGGCCCGCTACCTCACCAGGGCTCGCGAGGTCTTCCGAATGCACGGCCTGCCGGAGGAGCTGGCGTTCACCGCCATGATCGAGAGCGGGTTCAAACCGGATGCCGTCTCGAGAGTGGGCGCCAAGGGCATGTGGCAGTTCATGGCGGCCACCGCCCGGCGTTACGGCCTGCGCGTGGACCGTTGGGTGGACGAGCGGCTCGATCCGGAGAGGTCCACCGTCGCCGCCGCGGCGTATCTGCGCGACCTCTACAACCTCTTCGGCTCGTGGCCGCTGGCCCAGGCCGCCTACAACGCCGGCGAGGTCAAGGTGGCCCGGGCCATCAGCAAGACGGGATCGCGCGACTTCTGGACGCTGGCCCAGTCGCGATACCTGCGGCGCGAGACCAAAGAGTTCGTCCCCCAGATCCACGCCGTGACGATGATCGGGCGCGAGCCAGACCGTTACGGCTTCGAGTTCGACGACCTCGAGCCGGCCAGCGCGGAGACGATCACCGTGCCGCCGTCGACCGACCTGCGGCGGCTTGCCGGCAATGCCGGCCTGTCCGTGGCGACGGTACGCGCGCTGAACCCGACGCTCGTTCGCGGCGTGACGCCGCCGGGCCGCACGTGGACGCTGCGTGTGCCGGTGGGCGAGCGGGAGCGCGTCGTGGCCGCCCTGGCGCCTCGCCGGGCGACCGTCGTGGCGACGAGCGGACGCAACGAGCTCACGCGCGCGATGGCGAGTGGCGACGTTCACGTCGTCCGGTCCCGAGACACCGTCAGCGGCATCGCGAGGCGTTACGGCGTGTCCGTCGACGACGTGATGCGCTGGAATCGCCTCGAGAGTCAGGATCGGATCCGTCCCGGCGATCGTCTCCGCGTCGCTCACTCGACCACCGACCGCTGAGGCGGTGCGCGTCGAAGTCCGGCTCTTCGCCACGCTCGAGCGCTACCTTCCGGCCGGCAGCCACGCGGGTGTCGCCATGCTCGACGTTCCCGACGGCAGCACCGCAGCCGATGTGGCCCGACGCCTCGGCATCCCGGCCGGCCTCGAGCGTGTCCTGCTGATCAACGGCCGAGAGGCCACGCCCGAGCGGTCGCTTGCCCCGGGTGACGTTCTCGATCTCTATCCGCCACTGGCCGGCGGATAGATCAGCGTCACTGAAGCGCATCCGACTCCGCCCGGCGGATCTGCGAGTTGATCTCCGCGCCGAGCAGCAGCGCCAGGCTCGACAGATAGAACCAGAGCATCAGGAGGATCACCCCGCCGATCGAGCCGTACGTCGCGTTGTAGTTGCCGAAATACCTCACGTAGGCGCGCAGGGTATAGGAGGCCGCGAGCCAGCCGGCCAGGGCGAAGATGGTGCCGGGCGTGAGCCGCCGCCAGTGCTGACGCGTGGCCGGCGCGAGTTGGTAGACGAGCATGATCCCGACCAGCGCGCACAGGATGAGTCCCGGCCAGCGGGCGACCTTCCATGTCCGGGTGAACGCAGCACCGACGCCCAGCCACTGGGCGACCCCATCGCCGATCCGCTCGCCGAAGACGAACAGCAGCAGTGCCACGATCGTGAGCAGCGAAAACCCCACCGTCAGTGCGATCGCCTCGAGCCGGTGACGCCACCACGTGCGGGTGTCGTGCATCTCGAACGCGACGTTCAAGGCGTTGCTGATCGAGACCATGCCGCTCGAAGCGCCCCAGAGCGCGCCGAGCACGCCGAGGGAGACCAGCGAGCGGCGCGCGCCCTTGATGATCTCGCCGAGCGTCTTGGCGAGCACCGACGCGGCGTCGGCCGGCAGCACGCGCTCGATGTAGCCGAGCAACTGATCCATCAGTCTCGGGCCGGGCACGAGGCCGAGAATCGCGGTGAGGAACAGCAGCGCCGGGAAAAGCGCGAACAAAAAGTAGTATGAGAGACTTGCGGCACGGTCGAACAGGTCGTGAGCCCACAGCGCGCCATAGACCCGGCGCGCCAACGTCGCCGGCGACAGTCCCCCCAGCCGCCAGGGAGAAACCGACGGGCACCGCTCCTCGGCGAAACGCCGTGGGTCGGGGTTCACGGTGGCGGCCCAATGGTACACTCGGAACGCTTCGGAAGCGTCTAGGAACCCGGTGGGCCTCCCGGACTTCAAATCCGGTGTCCGGCTCTAGACAAGCTGGAGGTGGGTTCGACTCCCACACGCTTCCGCCACGCGTGAGGGACAAGGGGGGAATGGCCAGGCACGACCGCAAAGGAGGCGGCGGCGCACGGCGCGGACGCCAGCGCTGGACGCTGGGCGCGGGCATCGCGGCCGCGATCGTCGTCGCAGTGATCGTCGGTTGGTTCGCGTATCGAGCACAGGCCGATCTGCCGGGCCAGAAGTTTCCCGACCAGGGCAACCTCCACGTACAAACGGTGGGCGATGCGCACGAGCCGTACAACTCCACGCCGCCGACGTCGGGACCGCACCTGCCGTACATCGCACCGTGGGGTATCCACACGCGTCCGATCCAGAACGAGCTGCAGGTCCACAACCTCGAGGACGGCGGCGTCGTGATCCAGTACAACTGCACCTGTCCCGAGATCGTCGACAAGCTGACCGCGATCGTGCGGAAATATCCGACACAGATCGTGCTCGCGCCGTATCCGACGATGCCGCAGCGGATCGCACTCACCGCGTGGACGCGGCTGGAGACGCTGGATCAGGTGGATGAGGGACGTGTCGAGCGGTTCATCCGAGCATACCGTGGGATCGACCACCACCCGCGGTAGGCTGGTGATCATGGGGTTGACGCTGTCGCTCGTCGGGTGTGCCCGGCCGCACGTATCGCCGCTGGCGCCGCCGCCCTACCGCGCGGAGATCGGGGCCGCGTACGACGTCACGTGGACGGCGCTGGTCCGCGCACTCGCCAAGCAAAACCTGCCGCTGCGGGCTATCGCGCGGGACTCCGGCGTGATCGCGACCGACGACGTCGTCACGCCGATCGGCGTGTACTCCGACTGCGGGCGGGTCGGTGACGAGCCGCTGGAGGGCGAGGCGGTGGTGACGTTCACCGTGTTCGCCGAGCCCGACGGCGCGGCCACGCGGCTGCAGATCAACTCCAGCATGCGTACACAGGCGCATCGGAAGGGATCATCCGGGAGTCTCAAGAGCAAGCCCGTGTACTCGTGTGCCTCGACCGGTCGCTTCGAAGCCAACCTCATCGACACGATCCGCGACGCGGTGAAGCACTAGCCATGGCCTCGCGGCTCGCCGACCTCATTCGCAAGGCGCGACGGCTCGCGGCCGAGCGCGACCGCCTCATCGACGCGCTCGCGGCCGACTGGGCGCGTGCGCTGCGCGGGCAGGGGCTGACGCCCGACGACCTCGACGAGCTCTGGGCGGGGCTCACCGAGGACGCCGTGCGGCGAGGAACGCCGGAAGGCCGTTGGTCGGCGCAGGCGTGGCGGGCCGAGGCGCAGGAGGTCATCGCGCGCCTGCGGGCCAAGGTCGAGGCCGCGCTCAGTGAGCGCTGACCGCGCCGCTGCGCTCCGCAGCCTGCCTTCCGTCGACCAGCTCGTGCGCCGTGTGGCCGCCGATCCGGCCCTGGCCGGGCTCGCGCACGCTCGGCTGACCGCCGCCGTCCGCGAGACGCTCGAAGGCGAGCGCGCGCGCGTGCGCGAGCACGGCACGCCGCCCGCGGACGCCGAGGCCCTCGCCGCGCGCGTGGTGGAAGGCGTGCGGCGCGCCGGCCGCTTCTCGCTGCGTCCGGTGATCAACGCCACCGGCGTCGTGCTCCATACCAACCTCGGCCGCGCGCTGCTGAGCGATCTCGCGCGCGAGCGCATCGCCGCGGTCGCCGCCGCCTACTCGAATCTGGAGCTCGATCTCGCGACCAAGGAGCGCGGCTCGCGCTACAGCCACGTGGAGGCGCTGCTGCGCCGGCTGACGGGCGCCGAGGACGCGCTGGTCGTCAACAACAACGCCGCGGCCGTACTGCTGGCCCTCGAGACGCTCGCGCACGGCAAAGAAGTCGTCGTCTCGCGCGGCGAGCTGATCGAGATCGGCGGCGAGTTCCGCATTCCGGACATCATGCTGCGCAGCGGCGCCATCCTGCGCGAGGTCGGTGCCACCAACCGCACGCACCTGCGCGACTACGCCGAAGCCATCGGCCCGGCCACCGCGCTGCTCCTGAAGGTTCACACCTCGAACTACCGCGTGATCGGCTTCACCGCGGACGTGTCGAGCCGCGAGCTGGTCGAGCTCGGCCGTGAGCGCGGCATTCCGGTCATGGAGGATCTGGGCTCCGGCTCGCTGGTCGACCTGCGGCCGTGGGGCTTTCCCTACGAGCCGACCGTGCCCGAGGTCGTCGCCTCCGGAGTCGACCTCGTGTCTTTCTCGGGCGACAAGCTGCTCGGCGGCCCGCAGGCCGGGATCGTCGTCGGCAAACGCGCGATCGTCGCGCGGCTCAAGAAGAACCCGTGGAACCGCGCGCTGCGCATCGACAAGTTCACCATCGCGGCCCTCGAGGCGACGCTCACCGCCTACGAGGCCGGCGCCGCGCGCGAGGCCGTCCCCACGCTCCGCCTGCTCACCGAGCCGCTCGCGGCGGTCACCGCCCGCGCCCGCCGTGTGCTGCGCGGGCTCGGCCCGGACACGGCACGGCGGCTCGCCGCGCGCGTGAACGAGGATCGTGCGCAGGTCGGCGGCGGTGCATTGCCGACGGTGGAATTGCCGACGGCCGGCGTCTCGCTCGGCGCCTCCGACGCCGCCGCGCGGGCGCTCGACGCCGCGCTGCGTATCGGCGATCCGCCGGTGGTCGGTCGCCTCGTCGAGGACCGGCTCTTCCTCGACTGCCGCACCGTCCTGCCCGCGCAGGTGCCCGTCCTCGTGAAGGCGATCGTCGCCGCCGCGCAGCCATGACTCGGCCCCGGCGATGAGCGCGGTCCGCCGCCACGTCGTGGTGGGCACCGCGGGCCACATCGATCACGGCAAGACCTCCCTCGTCAAGGCGCTGACCGGCACCGACACCGACCGCCTGCCCGAGGAGAAGGCGCGCGGCATCACGATCGACCTGGGCTTCGCATTCCTCGAGGAGCCTGACGGGTTGACGATCGAGATCGTCGACGTGCCCGGGCACGAGCGATTCGTGAAGAACATGCTCGCCGGCGTCGGTGGCATCGACCTGGCGATGCTCGTGATCGCGGCTGATGAAAGTGTGATGCCTCAGACACGCGAGCATCTGGCCATTTGCTCCCTTCTCCACATTCGAACGGGCCTGGTCGTCCTCACGAAGATCGACGCGGCGGAGTCGGATTGGATCGAGCTCGTGCGCGACGACGTGGCCACGCTGGTGCGCGGCACGTTCCTCGAGGGCGCGCCCGTGGTGCCGGTCTCGGCCAAGACGGGTGCCGGCCTCGACACGCTGCGTGCGACGCTGGCGGGTCTGGCCGCGACCGTGCCGCCGCGTAGCGTCGATCAGCTCGCGCGGCTGCCGATCGACCGGGTGTTCACCATCAAGGGCTTCGGCACCGTGGTGACGGGGACGCTTGCGGCGGGCGCGCTCGGCGTGGATGACCGCGTAGAGGTCTTCCCGCGCGGGCTCGTCGCAAAGGTACGCGGCCTGCAGGCGCACGGCCACGCCGTGGAGCGCGCGGTGGCGGGCCAGCGCACGGCGATCAACCTGCAGGGCCTCGAGCGCGCGGCCGTCGAGCGCGGTGATGTCATCGGTCACGCGGGCACGCTGTCGGCCGTCATGCTCGTCGACGTCGTGCTCGAGATGCTCGCCGATGCGCCGCGCGCGCTGAAGAACCGCGACCGTGTGCGGCTGCACGCGGGAACGAGCGAGATCATGGCGCGCGCGCTGCTGCTCGAGGGCACGGAGCTGGCGCCCGGCGGACGCGGCTTCGCGCGCCTGCGTCTGGAGGCGCCGCTGGTGGCGCTGGCGGGCGACCGCTTCGTGATCCGCTCGTACTCGCCGATCGTCACCATCGGCGGCGGCACGCTGCTCGATACGGATCCGCCGCGACTCAAGCGTCCCGCGCGGCTGGCGCATCTGAAGATTCTCGAGGCGGGCGCGCCCGAGGCGGTCGTCGAGGAGCACGTGCGCGGCGCGGGTGTGGTCGGCATCCGCCTGCCCGCGCTGGTGGCCCGCGTGCCGTTCGGGCCCGCCCGTACGCGCAGCCTGTTGGATGCGCTCGCCGCGAGCGGCCGCGTGATGGCGGTGGACCGCGATTGGTCGCTGCACGCCGATGCGGTGGCGCGCCTGCGCGAGCTGATCACGAGTGCGCTCGCGCAGTTCCACCGTACGCAGCCGCTGCGCGGCGGAATGTCGCGCGAGGAGCTGCGCGTGCGCGCGGCGAACGCCGACGAGCGGGTGTTCGCGCACGTGCTCGCGGCGCTCGACGCCGAGGGCGTGGTGCGCGTGGACCGCGACAAGGTCCGCCTGGCCTCGCACGAGCTGCGCCTGAGTCCGGTCCAGAAGACGGCCGTTGACCGGCTCGAGCAGGCATTTCGCGAGGCGGCGGCGGCGCCGCCGAGCCCCGAGGAGGCGCTGGGCCGGGCGGGGCTCAGCGGCGACGAGCAGCACGAGCTCTTTCAATTGTTACTGGAGTCGCGCCGGCTGGTGCGCGTGAAGGAATCCCTTTTCTTCCACGCCGACGCCCTCGAGGTCATCCAGGACAAGCTCGTCGCGCTCCTGCGCGAGCGCAAGGAGATCGGCCCGGGCGACATCAAGGACCTGCTCGGCATCTCGCGCAAGTTTGCGATCCCCCTGCTGGAATACTTCGATGCCCGACGCGTGACCACGCGGGTGGGCGAGCGACGGGTGTTGCGCGGAGGATAGAAAAGGGTGCTAAGGTAGGGCCTCTGAAAGGAGCGCCGTTATGTTTGGTCTGGGATACCAGGAACTGCTGATCATTCTCGTCATCGTGCTGATTCTCTTCGGCGCCAATCGGCTGCCAGAGCTGGCGCGCTCGCTCGGGTCCAGCATGAAGGAATTCAAGAAGGGCATGAACGAGGCCAACAAGGAAGAGACGCCGGCCCGGAAGGAAGAGGAAAAGAAGGCGTAGCCGCCGTCAGTCGCGTCGTCCTCGACACCGTCCCCTTCCCCTAGCACCACGATTGCGGCGGCAAGGCCGCCGCTCGAACCTCCGCGCGGGTATACTCCACAGCCGCTATGCGCGATCGGGCCGACCGCTGGGACTATCTGCTTGCAGGCGCGCTCGGCCTTCTCACCGTGCTCTCGCGGCTGCCGTATCGCGCCCGCATGCTCTACAACTGGGACGCCGTGCAGTACGCGCTGGCTCTGCGCGAGTACGACGTCGTCAAGCATCAGCCGCACCCGCCGGGTTACATCCTCTACGTCGGTCTCGGACGCATCGCGAACGCGTGGCTGCACGATCCGACCGCCGCCTACGTCGCGCTGGCGGTGGCGTTCAGCGGCCTGACGACGCTCGTGGTGTACCTGCTCGCGCGCGCCGTCTACGACCGCGCGACGGCGTTGGCGGCGGCGAGCGTGCTGGCGGTCAGCCCGTTGTTCTGGTTCTACGGCTCGGTCGGGCTCACGTACGCGGGCGAGGCGCTCTTCGCCTCCGGCGTCGCGTACTTCGCCTTTCGCGCGCTCGACGGCAGCGAGGGCGACGCCTGGCTCGCCGCCGCGTACCTCGCGCTCGCCGCGGGCATGCGCCAGTCGCTGCTCCTGCTGCTGCTGCCGATGTGGCTCGTCGCCTGCGGCCTCGGAATCCGTCGCGCGCGCACGGTGCCCATCGGCCTCGGCATCCTCGGCGCACTCACGCTGCTCTGGTTCGTGCCGATGGTGACGCTGACGGGCGGGCTCGGTCGGTACCTGACCGCGTCGCTCCGGCTCGCCGACTCGATGGTGCGCCCGACCACCGTCATCGCCGGGCCGTTCGACACGACGCTGCGCATGTCACGCTATCTGCTCGAATCCGTGCTGGTCGCGCTCGGGCCGCTCGCCCTCGCCGCGCTGCTCCTGCCGTGGTACGTGCGCCGCCACGGCTGGGGGCGGCGCGAATGGCTGCTGCTCGCGTGGATCGCGCCCCCGGTCCTCGTCTACACGCTCGTGCATTTCGGACAGGCCGGCTACGTCCTCACGTTCCTGCCGGCGCTGGTCGTGCTGCTGGCTCGCGTGCTCGTAACGGCCGTGACCGAGGCCGCGGCCCGAACCCGCCGGCGTGTGCTGGGACCCGCGCTCACCGCGACGGCGGTCGCGGTCGTCGTCCTCGTGAACGGCGCGTTTTTCGTCAACGCGCGTCCCCTGCCGCGTGACTTCGACACGCCGAAGCCGGCGTGGAGGCTCGCCGCCGAGCACGACGCATTCGACTGGATCTTCAGTCGCACGGCGGCGGCGCTCCGCGGGCACGAGCAAGTCGTCGCCACGTTCGTCGGCGGCATCCGCGGGCTCTTCGCGCCGGAGGACACGGTCATCATCACCGAGCTCGGCAACGCGCGCTCGTATCCGTGGCTGCGCCACGCGATGTTCTACTTGCCGGAGTATTCGATCTTCGAGCTGCGCGTCGGCGACCTGCCGCACGGGCACTACGCCCCGCAGCTCGCGTCGGAGATGGTGCCGTCCCCGGGCAGCGATGTGCGACTGCCCGCGCGCACGCGCCGCATCGTGTGGTTCGTCGATCACTGGGCGCCGTCGGTGGCGCGCCCCGAAGGCCTCGTCGAGATCGAGCTGCCGTACGGGCGCTTCCTCTATATGCTGCCGGTCGATCGCCGGCCGATCGCCTACGCGGGCTACACGCTCGTGCGTGACCGCTGACCGCCGCGACGACCTCCTGGTCCTCGCCGCGGTCGCGCTGGCCGTGGCGGTGCTGCTGGTGCGCGAGCGGCTGATCGCGGGCGCGGCCGGCTTTCCGCTCGACGACTCCTGGATCCACCTCCACTTCGCGCGCAATCTCGCCGAGGGTGCGGGCTTCGCCTACAACCCCGGCGTGCCCATCGCCGGCTCGACCGCGCCGCTGTGGACGCTGCTGCTCGCCGCGGGAGCCCGCGTCGCCGGCGCGTCGCTCGTCATGGTCAAGACGATCGGCGTCGCCGCCGCCGCGACGGCCGCGCTGCTGCTGCGCCGCGCCGCGCTCGCGTGGGGCGCACCGCCGGCCGCCGCGCTCGCCGGCGCGATCGCGCTGGCCTGGAGCGGCCCGTTCGCGTGGGGCGCGCTCTCGGGGATGGAGGTGACGCTCGCCGCGCTGCTGGTGACCGCCACGGTCTTCGCCGTCGCGCGCGAGCGTTTCGCCGTCGCCGCGCTCGCCGGCGGGCTCGCGGCGCTCGCACGTCCGGAGGCGGTCGTGCTGCTGCCGTTCGTCGCGCTCGCGCGGCGTCCGACGCCACGGCGCCTGGTGCTCTTCGCGGCCATCGTGCTCGCCGTGCTGGTCCCATTCGTGATCTTCTGCTGGGCGACGACGGGCACACCGGTGCCGTCCACGGCCGCGGCCAAGGTCGAGGGCGGTCTGCTGGGACGGCTGGTCGGCGTGCGCGAGCCGGCGCGGGTCACATGGCTGGATCGGCCGCTCGCGTTCGGCATCGAGTGGCTCGCGTGGCTCGTACGAACGCATCCGCTGCTGCCGCTGGCGCTGCCGGCCATCGTGCTCGCATGGCGGCGCAGCCGCGCTCTCGGCATCGTCGGTCTCGTCCTGCTCGCGCATCCGCTCGCGATGGCGATTCTCGCGCCGTACCGCGGCCCGGGCTTCCAGGAAGGGCGGTACTCGATCCATCTGCTTCCGGTCGCGATCTTGATGCTGACGGTCGCCGCGGTCCACTCACGCCGCGCGACGTTGATGTCGTCGATCCGCGTCGTCTATCTCGCGGCCGCACTCGTCACCCTCGCGGCGATCGCCTACTTCTCACGCCGCCCCGTGCTCGATCTCATGGGCCTCGTGACCCCCGAGATTCGGTCGTATCGTCGCCAGGGGGAGGCGGGCGTGCTCCGGTTCATCGCCGAGCGCTGCCCCGACGTCGTCATCGTTTTTCCGACGTGGTTTCCTGAGCTTACCGCGCGTCGCGACCTGCTCACGCCGATCTATCGGGTGCGCCTGCCGCGCAACGAAGTCTCCGGCGGGCCGGAAATGGTCGTGTACCGGCTCACGCGCTGTGCGGTATGATTTTCGAGTGAAGCGTCTCGTTCTCGCCGCCGTGGCGCTCACCGCTCTCGCGACGCTCGTACCTTCACCCATAGCGGCTGAGGTCGTCCGTTACACCGACGCTAACGGCAACGCGCATTACGTCGAAGGCCTCGACAACGTCCCGCCGCAATATCGCGCGACCGCCGTCCCGCTCGGCTTGTACAACGCGCCGCGCGGAGCGGCGTCCGAGCCGCCGACGGCGAGCCGTGCCGCGACCGCGGGAGGTCCGAGCGCGCCAAAGGGCGGTGCCGCGATCAAGTACACGCCGGGACAGCCGATCATGGTGGACGCCAAGATCAACGGCACCGCCACCGTCAGGCTCTTGCTCGACACCGGCGCCGACGGCACGATGATCAGCCCGCGTGCGCTGGTCGCGGCGGGCGCCTCGATCTCGCGTCCGGTCAGCACCGCGCGTATCACTGGCGTCGCGGGCAGCGACACCGTGCCCTACGTCGTCATCGAGTCCCTCGAGATCGGCGAGGCGCGCGTCGGTCGCATGCGCGTCGCCTCCTACGACGTCTCCGGCGCCGGTGACGGCCTGCTCGGCCGCGACTTCCTCGATCGCTTCTCGGTCAACATCGACTCGACGAACGGCATCGTCACGCTCTCGCCGAAGTAGCTTTTGTTGTAGCGGGGTCCGCGAGTCCGGTTCGTTCCGCAGGTGGCCTGCTCTAGAAGCGCGTGGCTCCGATCTGCCCGTTCAACCGGCCGTGCTACGATAACTTTCCGGTCATGGACTACAAAGCCACGCTGAATTTGCCGAAAACCGACTTCCCGATGAAGGCCAACCTCGCCCAGGCCGAGCCGCGGATGCTCAAGTGGTGGGACGAGATGGGCATCTACAAGCGCCTGCGCCAGGCCGCCGCCGATCGGCCGTTGTGGATCCTGCACGACGGACCGCCGTACGCCAACGGCAACATCCACATGGGCCACGTCCTCAACAAAGTCATGAAGGACCTCGTGGTGAAGTCGCGGGGGATGCTCGGCTTCAACGCCGTGTACGTGCCGGGCTGGGACTGTCACGGCCTGCCGATCGAGCATCAGGTCGACAAGGAGCTCGGACTCGACAAGGCCTCGACCGACGTTCGGCGCGCGATGGATCCGCTCGAGAAGATTGGCAAGTGCCGCGCCTACGCGGCGAAGTACGTGCAGATCCAGCGCGAGGAGTTCAAGCGACTGGGCGTATTTGGCGACTGGGACAATCCGTACATCACGATGGCGCCCGCCTACCAGGCGGTCATCGCGCGCGAGTTCGGGCGATTCGTCGGCAAGGGGCTCGTCTACAAGGGCCTCAAGCCGGTGCACTGGTGCATGTACGACAAGACTGCGCTCGCGCAGGCCGAGGTCGAGTACGAGGAAGAGCGCACACAATCGGTCTACGTGAAGTTCCCGCTGGTGGCGCCGCTGCGCGAGGCGTCGAACGCGCCGAAACCGTCGCTGGTGATCTGGACGACGACGCCATGGACGCTCCCTGCCAACCTCGCCATCGCGGTCCATCCTGAAGAGGATTACGTGGTGCTCGAGGTCGGCGGCGAGAGTCTCATCGTCGCCGCGAAGCTCGCCGACGCCTTCGCGCAGGTCGCGCGTCTCGGCGCCCCGCGGCGACTCGCCATCATTCCGGGACGACGGCTCGAGGGACTCGAGTACCGTCACGCGTGGATCGATCGCAGGGGCAAGATCGCGGCGGCGCCGTTCGTCGCGATGGACACGGGCACCGGGCTCGTGCACATCGCGCCCGGTCACGGCGAAGAGGACTACGAGCTCGGTCGCGCGCTCGGTCTGAAGATCTACAATCCCGTCGACGACGACGGCCGCTTCGTGCCCGAGGTCGAGCACTTCGCGGGGCTCACGGTCTGGGAGGCGAACCCCAAGATCATCGCGCACCTCAAAAAGGTGGGCGCGCTCGTCGCGGAGCAGTCGTTGACGCACACGTACCCGCACTGCTGGCGCTGCAAGAACCCCACGCTGTTCCGCGCGACCGAGCAGTGGTTCATCAGCCTCGACAAGGACGGGCTGCGCGAGCGCGCGCTGCGCGCGATCCGCAACGACGTGCGGTGGATCCCGGAATGGGGCGAGGAGCGCATCTTCAACATGGTGGCGCACCGCCCGGACTGGACCATCTCGCGCCAGCGCGTGTGGGGCGTGCCGATCGTCGCGTTCTACTGCGACGCGTGCGACGCGGTGCTGCTCGAGGAACGCATCGTCGAGCACGTGGCGCGCATCTTCCACGACGGCCACGGCGCCGACGAGTGGCACGCGCGCGCAGCCCGTGACCTGTTGCCGCCCGGGACGCGCTGTCCGAAGTGCAGTGGTACGGGCTTTCGCAAGGAGACGGACATCCTCGACGTCTGGTTCGACTCCGGCTGCAGCCACGCCGCCGTGCTCGAAACGCGGCCCGAGCTGCGCTGGCCGGCGGAGCTGTACCTGGAAGGCTCCGATCAGCACCGGGGCTGGTTCCATTCCTCGTTGCTCGAGGCCATGGGCACGCGCGGCGCGCCGCCATACAAAGCGGTCCTCACGTGCGGGTTCGTCGTCGACGGCGAGGGACGCAAGATGTCGAAGTCCCTCGGCAACGGCGTGGAACCGGAGGAGCTGCTGCCCAAGTACGGCGCCGAAGTGTTGCGTCTGTGGGTCGCGGCGGAGGACTACACCGAGGACATCCGGCTCTCGACCGAGATCCTGGACCGGCTTGCCGACGCCTATCGGCGGATGCGCAACACGTTCCGGTTCCTGCTCGGCAACCTCTACGACTTCGATCCGGCGCGCGATCGCCAGTCGTACGCGCGGCTCGACGAGGTCGACCGCTGGGTCCTCGACCGTCTGGCGCGGCTGATCGACCGCGTGCGACGCGCGTACGAGGAATATCAGTTCCACACGGTCTTCCACTCGGTCCACAACTTCTGCGCGGTGGATCTCTCCGCGCTCTATCTCGACGTGATCAAGGACCGGCTGTACACCTCGGCCCCCGACGATCCGCGGCGCCGCGCGGCGCAGAGCACGTGCCATGACGTGTTCAGCAGCCTCGCGCGGCTGATGGCGCCGATCTTGACGTTCACCGCCGAGGAGGCGTGGCGTTATGCGCCGGGCGCGCGCGCGGAGTCGGTGCACCTCGAGCGCTTCCCCGAAGTGCCGCTCGAGTGGCTCGACGACACGCTCAAGCGTGACTGGGACCGGCTGCTCGAGGTCCGCCGCGAGGTGGCCAAGGCGCTCGAGACGGCGCGGGCGCAGAAGCTGATCGGCAGCGCGCTCGAGGCGCGCGTGCGCATCGAGGCGGCGCCCGAGGATCTCCCGGGTCTTCTGGGCGGCAAGCGCGAGCTCTTGTCGACGCTGTTCATCGTCTCGCGCGTCGACCTCGAGCCGGGCGCGGGCCGCGCGAGCGTGCACTACGAGAGTCAGGACATCCCGGGGCTCGTCATCGGCGTCGACCGCGCGGCGGGCGACAAGTGCGAGCGGTGCTGGACGCGCAGTGAGGAAGTCGGGCGCGACCCGGCCCATCCCACGCTGTGCGCGCGGTGCGTGCGGGTCGTCACCCGCGCGCGATGACGCTCGTCCTCCTGCTCGCCGCGGTCATCGTCGTGGCGGATCAGGTCAGCAAGACCGCCGCGCTCGCGCACCTCGTACCCGGCCATCCCGTCGTGCTCGCCGACGGCTGGCTCTCGCTGACGCTCGTCATGAATCCCGGGCTCGCCTTCGGGCTGCTCGGCACGCTGGAGCCGGCGTGGCGCTGGTTGGTGGCCGCGCTCTCGATCATCGCGCTGCTGGTGCTGGCTCGCGTGGCGCTGCGCGTGCTGCCCACCGGTGGTCTGGCGGGCGTGATCGCGATCGGGCTCATCTTCGGCGGCGCGGTCGGCAATCTCATCGACCGCGCGCGCTTCGGCGCCGTCGTCGATTTCGTGGACGTGCACTGGCACGGCTGGCACTGGCCGGCGTTCAATGTCGCGGACTCGGCGATCAGCGTCGGCGTGGCGCTGTTGGCGTTCCGCCTGCTCACAGAGCGGCAGGCGAAGGCCCAGTGATGTTCGAACCATCTCACCGCTCGCCTCGTCCGTCGAACGGCCTCGGCTCGCACTGCCACGTGGCGGACTCCGCGATCAGCATCGGCGTCGCCCTGTTGGCGTTCCGGCTCCTCACCGAGCGCCAGGCGACGTCGGCGTGATGCGCGGCTCATTGCAGCACGCGCCATGAGCGCGGCGGCGTTGCTCGCCGGCGTGCGCGTTATCGACGCCGCCAGCTTCATCGCGGGGCCGGTGGCGACGACCATCCTGGCCGACCTTGGCGCGGACGTCATCAAGCTCGAGCCGCCGGCCGGCGATCCCTATCGTCATCGCACGGGCGGCCCGGGTGTTCCCGACAGCCCCTACAACTACCGCTGGATCGTCGACAATCGCACCAAGCGCGGGCTGGCGCTTGATCTGAGAGCGGTCGAGGGCCGCGCCGTGCTGCATCGCCTGGTCGAGCGCGCCGACGTGTTTGTCACCAACACACCGCTCGATTCGCGCGCCCGGCTCGGCATCCGCTGGGAGGACCTTGCGCCGCTGAATGCGCGCCTCGTCTACGCGTCGATCACCGCATACGGCGAGCGCGGTGAGGAGGCGCCCCGCGGCGGCTTCGATTCGACGGCGCTGTGGGCGCGGACGGGGTTGATGGACCTCGTGCGGCCCTCGCCCGACGCACCGCCCTCGCGCTCGCTGCCGGGGATGGGCGATCACCCCACCGGCGTATCGCTGTTCGCCGCGATCATGACGGCGCTCTATCAGCGGGAAAAGACCGGCCAGGGCAGGATGGTCGCGACGTCGCTCATGGCCAATGGCCTCTGGTGGAACGCCATCCAGGTGCAGGCCGCGCTCTGCGGGGCGCGCGTCGAGCCTCGACCATCGCGCGAGGAGCCCGCGACGGCGCTCGCGAATCTCTATCGCTGCCGCGACGGGCGCTGGTTCCTGCTCAACGTCCTGAACGACGAGCGTGACTGGCCCACGCTGCTGCGTGCCATCGAGCGGCCCGAGCTGGCGTCGGATCCGCGCTTCGCGACGGCGCCCGCACGACGTGCGAACGCCCGGGCGCTCGTGGGCGTCCTCGACGCGGTGTTCGCCGCGCGCACGTGGGCGGAGTGGCAGGCGATCCTCGACGAGCACGGCCTCACGTTCGGCGGCGTCGCGGCGATCGACGACGTCCGCACGGATCGCCAGATGGTGGACAGCGGCGCGCTCGTGCCGATCGACGATCCGCGCGCGGGCGCGACGCTCACGGTGGCGAGTCCGCTCTGGCTCGACGGTGTGGACAAGGTGCCGCCGCGCATGGCCCCCGATCTCGGCGAGCACTCCGTCGCGATCTTGCGCGAGATCGGCTACGACGAGATCCAGATCAAGGGTCTGCTCGCCTCAGGCGTGGTGGTGCAATCCTAGCCGCGGTGGACGTCAAGCGTCTCACGGTCGATGCGTCGGCGGCGGGCGCGCGGCTCGACCGCTGGCTGGCCGAGCGCGTGCCGGAGCTCTCGCGCGCGCGCGTGCAGGCGCTGATCGAGGACGGGCGTGTGCGCGTCGAGGGACGCGCGCGGAAGGCGTCACACCGCGTGGCCGACGGTGAGCGCGTCGAGATCGAGATCCCGCCACCGGCGCCGGAGACGCTCGAGCCCGAGCCGATCGCGCTGGCGATCGTCTTCGAGGACGACGCCGTGCTCGTCGTCGACAAGCCGGTCGGCATGGTGGTGCACCCCGGTGCGGGCCACGCGTCCGGCACGCTGGCGGCGGCGGTGCTCGCCCATGCGCCATCGACTGCGGGCGTGGGCGGCCCACGGCGCCCCGGCGTCGTTCATCGGCTCGACAAGGACACGTCCGGGCTCTTGGTCATCGCCAAGACGGCGGCGGCCTACGAGTCGCTCACCGCCCAACTCGTGGCACGGACGGTAACGCGCCGCTACCGCGCGATCGTCCACGGGCGGGTTGCTCCCGCCGCTGGGGTGGTGGACAAGCCGATCGGCCGTCATCCCCACGACCGGGTGCGGATGGCGGTACTGCCACGTGGCCGCGGCAGGCCGGCCGTCACGCGCTTCGCGGTGCTGGAACGGTTCGCCGCATTCACCGAGGTCGATGTGAGGCTCGAGACCGGGCGGACACACCAGATTCGGGTCCACATGGCCTCGCTCGGTCACCCGGTGGCCGGCGACCGGATCTATGGCGGCCGGACGGCACGCCCCCCGCTGCCGGTGCCCTTCGAGGGGCTGGCGCTGCACGCGGCCGAGCTCGCATTCGCGCATCCGGTGACCGAACGACGGCTGGAGTTCGGATCGCCGTTGCCAGCGCGGATGGTCCGACTCCTGTCTCATTTGAGGAACGAAGGCTAGTTCAGCCTGCGCCGTACCGACGCTAGCACGTCACGCAAGTGCACGTCACGACGACGATTTGGATATGGCACGGGCCTCGCACCCGCTGCTAGAATGGGAGGCGCCGCATGAATGGACTGACCACAGTAATCCTGGCCGCCGGTGAGGGGAAGCGCATGCGCTCCCGGCAGCCGAAGGTCCTCCACGAGCTCTGCGGCCGACCTCTGATCTCGTATTCCCTGCGTGTCGCCCGTGCCGTTGGCGATCAGATCGTGCTCATCGTCGGCCCCGACGCCGACGGCGTTCGCGCGGCGGCCGGCGACGGCGTCACGATCGTCGAGCAGCGCGAGCGGCTCGGTACCGGCCACGCGGTCCTCCAGGCCCGCGCCCATTGCGAAGACAGCGCGGGGCCGATCCTGGTGTTGCCGAGCGACGTCCCGCTGCTCTTGGCCGAGACGATCGAGCGACTCGTCAGCCATCACACGACTACCGGCGCCGCCGCCACGGTGCTCACCGCCGTCGTCGATCGGCCGCAAGGATACGGCCGCGTGCTCCGGCAGGGCGGCCGCGTGAAGCGCATCGTCGAGGACCGCGACGCCACCGACGACGAGAAGAAGGTCGGCGAGATCAACACGAGCGTCTATTGCTTCGACAGCCGCCGGCTGTGGCCCGCGCTCGACCACGTGCGGCCGGAGAACGATCAGGGCGAATACTACCTGACCGACGTGATCGGGCCTCTCGCGAAGGCGGGCGGCCGCATCGAGGCGATCGCCCTCGAGGATCCCGAAGAAGCGCTCGGCGTGAACGACCGCAAGCAGCTCGCCGTGCTGGCCGCGATCCAGCGCCGGCGCATCCTCGACCGGCACATGCTCGCGGGCGTCACCATCCTCGATCCCGCCAGCACGTACGTCGACGACACCGTGACGATCGGCGCCGACACGGTCATCTATCCCAACGTGATCATCGACGTCGCCTCGGAGATCGGCAGCGAGTGCGTGATCGGTGCGGGCTGTCAGATCCGCGCCACCAGGCTCGGCGACCGCGTGCAGCTCAAGCCCTACTGCGTGTTGACCGAGTCGGTTATCGAACGCGGCGCGGTGATGGGGCCGTTCTGTCATCTGCGTCCGAACTCACACGTGGGCGAGAACTGCGAAATCGGCAACTTCATCGAGCTCAAGAAGACGAAGATCGGTCGCAAATCGAAGGCCCATCACGTCGGGTATCTCGGCGACACGACGATCGGCGAGGGCGCCAACATCGGCGCCGGCACGATCACGTGCAACTACGACGGCGTCGCCAAGCATCCAACGGTCATCGGCGACGGTGCGTTCGTCGGCACCAACTCGAGCCTGGTGGCGCCGCTCACGATCGGCAAGGGCGCCTATGTCGCCGCGGGCTCCGTGATCACCAAGGACGTTCCGGAGGACGCGCTCGCCGTCGAGCGCGCTCCCCAGGTCGTGAAAGAAGGCTGGGCCGCCCGGTTTTTCGCCGCGAAGCGCGCCCGCAAGCCGAAGGAATAGCCACCATGTGCGGAATCGTCGGCTACGTCGGGGACAAGGGCGCGGTCGGCATCATCGTCGATGGGTTGAAGCGGCTGGAGTACCGCGGCTACGACTCCGCGGGCGTGGCCGTGCTCGATCGCGGCGGGCTGCAGGTGCGGCGCGCGGTCGGCAGGATCAAGGCGCTGGAGACGACCCTGCGTGACAAGCCGGTCACCGGCACGATCGGTATCGGCCACACGCGCTGGGCCACGCACGGGCGTCCGTCGGAAGAGAACGCGCATCCGCACACCGACTGCAGCGGCGGCCTCGTCGTCGTGCACAACGGGATCCTCGAGAACTATCTCGAGATCAAGGAGCGGCTGCGGGCGGCCGGCCACACGTTCCGCTCGCAGACGGACACCGAGGTGCTCGCGCATCTGATCGAGCACCATCTGAATGAGACGGGCCGGCTCGAGGCGGCCGTGCGCGCCGCGCTGCACGAGGTCACGGGCTCGTACGCGATCGGCGTGGTGAGCAGCGCGGCCCCCGACCGCCTCGTCGCCGCCAAGCAGGGCGCCGGCAGCGTGGTGGTGGGCCTGGGACGCGGTGAGATGTTCATCGCTTCGGACATTCCGGCCATCCTGTCGCACACGCGCGACGTCGTCATCCTCGAGGACCACGACATGGCCGTGGTCACCGCGCAGGGCGTCGAGCTCACGACGATCGACGGCGATCCCGTGCAGCGCGAGCCGGTCAAGATCCTGTGGGATCCGATCATGGCCGAGAAGGGTGGCTACCGGCACTTCATGCTCAAGGAGATCTACGAGCAGCCGCGCGCCATCGCCGACACCTTCCGCGGCCGCATCGCGCCCGAGACTGGCAGCATCGTGCTCCCCGACGTGAGCCTCGACCCCTCGACGGTGAAGGCCATCCAGCGCGTGGTGCTCGTCGCGTGCGGCACCGCGTGGCATGCGGCGACGCTGACGCGGATGATGATCGAGCGACTGGCCGGGATCCCTGCCGAAGTCGACCTCGCCTCCGAGTTCCGCTATCGCGACGCGATCGTCGGGCCCGAGACGCTCGTCATCGCCGTCTCACAGTCGGGGGAAACCGCCGACACGATCGGCGCCGTGAAGGCCGCGCGGCAGAAGGGCTGTCCGATTCTGGCCGTGACGAACGTGGTCGGCTCGGCGCTCGCGCGCGAGGCGACCGGCGTATTACAGATGCACGCCGGGCCCGAGATCGGCGTGGCCTCGACCAAGGCCTTCTCGACGATGATCGTCGCCGGCTATCTCCTCGGCCTCTGGCTCGGCCGCCAGCGCGGCGCGCTCACCGCGGAGGACGTGCGCAAGCACATCCAGGACCTCGTCGAGATCCCGCGGCTCGTCGAAAAGACGCTCGAGCTCGACCAGCCGATCGCCGCGCTGGCGCGGCATCTCTCGAGCGCCACCGACTTTCTGTACCTGGGTCGGGGCATGCAGTTTCCCATCGCACTCGAGGGGGCGCTGAAGCTGAAGGAGATCTCCTACATCCACGCCGAGGGCTACGCCGGCGGCGAGATGAAGCACGGCCCGATCGCGCTCATCGCCGACGGCTTGCCGGTGGTGGCGCTGGCGCCGCGCGATTCCTCCTACGAACGCATGCTCGGCAACATGGAAGAGGTCCGCGCGCGCGACGGCGTGCTGATCGCGATCTGCCACCCGGGCGACCGCGCGGTGGCCGAGAAGGCCCAGCACGTCATCGAGGTGCCGCCGTGCGCCGAGCTGCTGGCGCCGCTGCTGACGGTGATCCCGCTGCAGCTGCTCGCCTATCACGTCGCCGTCCGCCGCGGCTGCGACGTGGACCAGCCGCGCAACCTCGCGAAGTCGGTGACGGTGGAGTAGCCGCGACGCGACAGCCAATACGGCTGGCGGCCGGGCGGTGAGCGTCGTCGAGGTGTACGGCTACGCGACGGGCTGGGCGACGGCGTCCGCGATGAGCTTGTCGATGTGGGCGAGGCTGAAGGGCTTCGCCAGGTATCCGGTGGCCCCCCGCTCCAGCGCCTCCCTGCCGAACTCGGTCGAGTCGTAGCCGGTCATCACGAAGATCGGCGTCTTCACGCCGATCTCGCGAAGCGACTTGAGCAGGTCCAGACCGTCGACCCCCGGCAGCTTGACGTCGAGCAGGATCGCGTCGGGGTTCTTCTGAACGACCGCGGCGAGCGCCAGCGACGCGCTGCCGGCGACGTCCACCGTGTACTCTCGCCCGAGGAACTGCTTGAGGATGTCCTGGATGACCAGGTTGTCGTCGATCACGAGAACGCGTTTGTCGTTGAGCATGGCGAGGGCGTCGGCAAGCGTCGTGCCATAGGTTCTTCGGGATGATCTCCAGCATTTGAGCGGCTTTGCTCGCGACGGGTGAGCCCGTCCGTGACGTCCTGTCTCAATGCGGTACAATTTGGCGTGCCCGCCGGGCTGGACCACCTCCTCGACGACCTCAACCCGCCGCAGCGCGAAGCCGTCCTCGCAGGCGACGGGCCGCTCCTCGTGCTGGCCGGCGCGGGCAGCGGCAAGACGCGGGTCATCGCCCACCGGATCGCGCACCTGATCGGCGTTCGGGGCGTGCACCCGCGCCACGTGCTGGCGGTCACCTTCACGAACAAGGCCCCTGCCACGGCACTTCACGATCTACGACGAGGACGACCGCGTCGCGCTGGTCAAGGAGTGCATGAAGGAGGGCGAGCTCGCGGACCGCACGTTCACGCCGAGCTCGGCCGCCCACCGGATCTCGTACCTCAAGAACCAGATGACCGCCGTGCAGGACGCGCTGCGCGACGCGCGCGGACCGTGGGAGCAGAAGGCGGCGCTGGTGTACTCGCGCTACGAGAAGCGTCTGCGCGAGACCGGCGCGGTCGACTTCGACGATCTGCTGCTGCTCGTCGTGAAGCTGTTCCGCGAGTCGTCCGAGACGCTGGCGTGGTATCGCGGGCTCTGGAAGCACGTGCTGGTCGACGAATACCAGGACACGAACCGCGCGCAGTACCGCATCATCCGCTTGCTCACCGACGAGCACCGCAACATCTGGGTGGTCGGCGATGGGGATCAATCGATTTATAAGTTCCGCGGCGCCGACGTGCACAACATACTCGATTTTGAGCGCGACTATCCGGGCACGCGCGTCGTGAAGCTCGAGCAAAATTACCGCTCGACCAAGAGCATCCTCTCCGTCGCCGATGCCGTCATCGCGAACAACCAGCAGCGCAAAGAGCGGACGCTGTGGACGGAAAACCCTGCCGGCGAGCCGGCGGCGGTCTATCGCGGCTGGGACGAGCACGAGGAGGCCAACTTCGTCGCGCAGACGATTCTCAAGACGCGCGCGGGCGGCGTTGGCTGGGACGGCGTCGCGGTGTTCTATCGCACCAACGCGCAGTCGCGCGTGCTGGAGGACGCGCTGCGCCGCGCGCGCATCCCGTACGTGATCGTGGGCGGCGTGCGCTTCTACGAGCGCAAGGAGATCAAGGACACGCTCGCGTGGCTGCGGCTGGCGATCAACCCGGCCGACGACGTCGCCTTCCGCCGCGCGGTGCAAGCGCCGCCCCGCGGGGTGGGGGCCACCTCGCTCGCGCGGCTGGACGAGTTCGCGCTCGACGAGAGCAAGCCGCTGCTGGCGCTGGCGGCGTCGCCGCCGCCCGACATCCGCGGCAAGGCGCGCACGGGACTCGAGGACTTCGCGACGACCGTGCGGCGTCTGGCCAGTCAGCGTGGGGAGCTGTCGACGCCCGCCTTCATCGACCTCGTGCTCCAGGCCTCGGGCTATCGCAAGGCGCTCGAGCAGGATCGCTCGCCGGAGGCCGAGGGCCGGCTCGAGAACCTCGAAGAGCTGATCGCGGCCTCCGAAGACTTTCTGGTGTCCGGCGGCGAGACGACGGTCGAGGCGTTTCTCGACAGCGTCGCGCTGATGAGCGACGTCGACGAGCTGAAGGACGCGGAGGCGCGCGTGACGCTCATGACGCTGCACTCCGCCAAGGGCCTCGAGTTTCCGGTCGTCTTCCTCACCGGCCTGGAGGAGGGCGTGTTTCCGCACGCCCGCTCGATGAACGACCCCGAGGAGATCGAGGAGGAGCGCCGGCTCTGCTACGTCGGCCTCACGCGCGCCCGTGAGCGGCTCTATCTCTCCTACGCGGTCCACCGCCGCATCCACGGCTACGGCGTGGGCGAGCCCTCGCGCTTTCTGCGAGGGGCTCGTCGTGGGCGTGGAGCGTGACGGCGCCGACATCATCGTCACCGTCGGCTTCGCAAGCGTGGGACGCAAGCGGCTGTCCTTGCAGTACGCGCACCTCGAGGAGCTGGACGCGTGATCTCGCGCGAGGACGTCGCCCACGTCGCGCGGCTGGCCCGGCTGGCGCTGACCGACCCGGAGCTCGAGACGATGCGCGAGCAGCTCAACGCCATCCTCGCCCACATCGACGCGCTGAAGGCCGTGGACACGACCGGGGTCGAGCCGACCTCGCACGCAGTCCCGCAGTTCAACGTCATGCGTGAGGACGAGCCGCGCC
>QHSO01000097.1 GCA_003220475.1 Candidatus Rokuibacteriota bacterium
GGCGACGGCGCGGACGGCGTCGCCGAGATCGGGGCTGAGATCGTCGAGACTGAGCAGCACGGCCTGCGCGGCAGGCATGGCG
Organism: Candidatus Rokuibacteriota bacterium; assembly: GCA_003220475.1. Taxonomy (GTDB): domain Bacteria; phylum Methylomirabilota; class Methylomirabilia; order Rokubacteriales; family CSP1-6; genus AR12. The sequence goes on from QHSO01000097.1 coordinate 83, forward strand.
CTCGCGAGCGGCCGATAGCCCTCGCACAGCTGACGCAGCAGTGTCGCGTCGGCGTCGGCGCCGAAGACCTCGACGAACGCGCGGTCGATGGCCCGCTCGAAGCGGACTGGATCGTCGGCCGGCACCACATGCGAGTGCCGGCGGGCGATGGCCGGGACGAGGGCGCGTCCGTCGAGGCGGTCGAGCGGGTCCACCTCGTACGCGCAGAGAAGCGGGTGGCGTTCGCGCTCGAGCAGCTCGTGCCAGAGCTCCTCGAGGCGCATGGCCGCGGCGAAGGCCGTCGGCCGCAGCACTTCGACCATCTCGCCGAACAGACGGATGCGCTCGTAACCCGCGTGCCGCGCGTGTTCGAGGTGCGGCGTGACGGCGGCGAAGAAGCGCGCGCGGTCCGGAGCACCGTCCACCATGAACGCCGCGAGGCACCCATCCGCGTCGAGATCGACGTATTGACCACGGCGCACGCACGCCGGCACGTCCGTGCCGAGCGTCGTCAGCCGGCGCGCGAAGGCCGCACGGTGCGCGTGCGTCGCGATGACGATCACCGCCTCGCCGGCGACGAAACCCCGCTGGCAGTAGCGCGCGACGACGTCCACGAGGAGCGCCGGATCACGATACATCTGGACGACGTGCTCGCCGGGGACCGGCGTCTCGACGGCGCGGTCCCAGGGAGTCGGCGCGATATTCGACATCGAATCACTCCCGATGGATATCTGTCGAGTCAACGTCGCCAGGATGTGTCATGGCGAACGGTTCGGCAATCGGGGGATTCCCTATCGGGAGATTCCCTAGGAAATCATTTCATCAGCGGAGAGTCTGAAGCAGCTCGGCGAGCCGATCGGGATCGACCGGCTTCACCAGGTGATCGTCGAAGCCCGCGCGCAGCGCGCGCTCACGGTCCTCCGCCTGGCCATAGCCCGTCAGCGCCACCAGCCGCTGCGGCTGGTAGTCCTGGCGGCGGATGAACCGGGCGACCTCGTAGCCATCCAGGATCGGCAGACCGAGATCGACCAGCGCGAGGTCGGGCCGCACCCGTGAGGCCGCCCGGACGCCCTCGGTCCCATCGACAGCCTCGAACACCTCGTGGCCCTCGTGCTCCAGCAAAATACGCAGCATCTGCCGGACGTCGTCGTTGTCCTCGACGATCAACACGCGGCGTCGGATCGCGGGCCGCCGGGCGGGCGCATCCTCGAGCGTCGACGGCAGCTCGATGCGCGGCAGGCGGACGGTGAAAACGCTGCCCAGGGCAGGGCCGGGGCTGTCGGCGGTCACCGTGCCGCCGTGCAGCTCCACGAGCGTCCGCACCAGCGTGAGGCCGATCCCGAGCCCGCCCTGCGCGCGGTCGAGCGTGTGCTCGCCCTGCACGAACAGGCCGAAGATTCGCGGCAGCGTCTCGCGCGCGATGCCGACACCCTCGTCCTCGACGCGCAGCACACCTCGGTCGCCGTCCGCGAACGTCAACACGCGGATCGCGCGGCCGGCGGGCGTGTACTTGATCGCGTTGGTGAGGATGTTCAGGATGATCTGATCCAGCCGCACGGGATCGGCGTCTACGCCGACGTCGTCGAGCTGAGTCTCGATGACGTGGCGGTGCCCGGCGACGCCGCCGCGCACGACGCTCAGCGCCTGCTGCACGGCCTCCGCGAGGTTCACCGGCCGACGCTCGAGCACGATCTTGCCGGCGCGCACCCGGGCGGCGTCCAGGAGATCGTCGATGAGCCGCTTGAGATGCACGACTTGCCGCCGGATGACGTCGCGGGCCAGCCGGATGTCGTCGGTGCCACGCGCGATGTCGACCACCTCGGCCGCGCTGGCGATGGCGGCCAGCGGATTGCGAAGCTCGTGGCCGAACATCGCGAGGAAGTCATCCTTGGCGCGGTTGGCAGCCTGCGCCTCCTCAAGCAGCAGGGCGCGCTCGGCCTCGATTCGTTTGCGGTCGGTGATGTCGCGCGCGATCTTCGACGCACCGATGATCCGGCCGGTGGCATCGCGGATCGGCGAGACGGTGAGGGAAATGGTCAGCCGTGCGCCGTCCTTTCGCTGTCGGACCGTCTCGAAATGGTCGACGATCTCGCCGCGGCGGATGCGGGCCAGCACGTCGTCCTCCTCCGCGTGCCGCTCCAGGGGAATGATCAGCTTGATGTGGTGGCCGACGGCCTCCGCCGTGCTGTAGCCGAACATCCGCTCGGCGGCGCGGTTCCAGCTGGTGATGACGCCGTCGAGCGTCTTGCTGACGATCGCGTCGTCGGAGGAGTCGACGATGGCGGCCAGCCGCGCGCGCTCGATGTCTTCGGGCGTCGGTCCGATCATCCCAAGGCTCAACGAGCCTCAGGCTAAAGCAGAAATCCCGCGCGGGCCACTGATAGTATCCCCGAGGGATGGAGCTCGGGCTGGCCGGCAAGGTGATTCTGGTGACCGGGGCGGGGCAGGGACTCGGCCGCGCCATCGGCCTGGCGTTCGCCGCCGAGCACGCCCACGTCGCGTTCCACTACCATTCGTCCGCCGACGGGGCGCAGGGCGCCGCCCATCAGGCGCAGGCGCTTGGCGTCAAGACGCTCGCCGTCGGCGCCGATCTGCGCCTCGAGGCGGATGTGGTCGCCGCCGTCGATCGGATCGAGCGCGAGCTGGGGCCGATCGACGTGCTCATCAACAATGCGGCGGCGACGCAGCGCAAACTGTTCCTCGAGACGAGGCCGGAGGACTGGGCAGCGCAGATCGACGTCACCGTGAAAGGCACGCTGCTCATCACGCACGCGGTCGTCGGCCGTATGGCCGCGCGGCGCTCGGGCGCCATCGTCAACCTCATGGGCGACTCCGGCCGCGTCGGCGAGTCGCGCCTGCTCGTCACGGCCACCGCCCGCGCGGCGGCCGTCGGGCTCACCAGGTCGCTGGCGCGCGAGTTCGCGCGCTCCGCAATCCGTGCCAACTGCGTCTCGATCGCGCTCGTGCAGACCGATCACTTCGACGTCCACGCCGGCGGCCCGTCCGAGGGGATGACCGACGAGCGCATGAAGAAGATCGTTGCCCAGTACCCGCTGGGCCGCGTCGGCCGCGCCGACGACGTCACGCCCATGGTTCTGCTGCTGGCCTCGCCGCGCGCGAGCTGGATCACCGGACAGGTGGTCTCGGTCAACGGCGGCTACGCGATGCTCTGAGCGTCGGCGCGTGACGTCTTCACCGTTCGGCGCTCGGCAGCCCCGGCGCGAGGACGCGCGCCTGATGACGGGACGCGGGCGTTACGTGGGCGACGTCGAGCTGCCGCGCATGCTGCACGTTGCGTTCGTGCGCAGCGTGCATGCCCACGCGACGCTCTCCGCGATCGCGGCCACGCGCGCGCTCGCATCGGCGGGGGTCGTTCACGTCGCCACCGGTGCGGACGAGACGTTCGCGCGCCATCGTCTGACCGCGAGATCCGCCGCGCCCGGCTACGTGACGACAGGACAGCCGATCCTGGCGTGGCCCATCGCGCGCTATGCCGGCGAGCCGGTGGCCGTCGTCGTGGCGAGCGACCGGTATGCCGCCGAGGACGGCGCCATGCTCGTCGACGTCGACTATGAGCCGCTGGCCGCCGCCGTCGACGCCGACGCCGCCGTGCGCGACGGCGCCCCCCGCGTGCACGAGGAGGCGCCGGGCAACGTGCTGCTCTCGCGCCGCTTCGAGAACGGCCGCGTCGATCTCGCGATGGACGGCGCCGTGGTCGTCGTCGAGCGGACGTTTCGCACGAACCGCCACACCGCCGCGCCGATGGAGGGACGCGGCGGCGTTGCCGACTGGGACGCGGCCCAACGCAAGCTGACGCTCTGGTCCGGGACGCAGGTGCCGCACCTCGCGCGCCACGGCCTGGCCGAGGTGCTCGGCCTGCCCGAGCATGCCATTCGCGTGATCGCGCCGGACGTGGGCGGCGGCTTCGGCGTCAAGGGCGTCCTCTATCCGGAGGACGTGGCGCTCTGCCTGCTCGCGATGCGCGTCGGGCGTCCGGTGAAGTGGGTGGAGTCGCGCCGCGAGCACTTCCTGGCCTGCGCCCACGCCCGCGATCATCACTACACGGTGCGAGTCGGCTTCGACGCCGACGGGCGCCTCCGTGCGCTGGACGCGCGCGTGCTGTGCAACACCGGCGCCTATTCCGTCTTTCCGTGGACGGCCGGCATCGAGCCGCTCATGGTGGGCGGATTGCTCACCGGCCCGTACAAGCTCGAGCACTATCGCTGCGAGGTGAGCGCGGTGGCGACGAACACCGCCCCGGCCGGTCCGTACCGTGGCGTGGCGCGTCCGGCGACGACGTTCGTGATGGAGCGCGTGCTCGACCTCGGCGCGCGCGCGTTGAATCTGGATCCGGTCGAGATCCGTCGCATGAACCTGGTCACGAAAGACGATCTGCCGTACACGTCGGCGACGCGGCTCGTGCACGACAGCGGCTCGTATCCCGTGTGCTTCGAGAAGGTCGTGGCCGCGCTCGAGTACGCGAAGTTCCGCGTCGAGCAGGCGAGCCTGCGGCGGGCCGGCCGGTACGTCGGCATCGGCTTCGCCAACTACAACGAGCTCACCGGGCTTGGCCGCGCGGCCTCGGCGGGGCCGCGCATGCCCTTCCGCACGGGCCACGAGGGCGCCACCGTGCGCCTGGATCCCTCGGGCGCGGTGACGGTGCTGGCCGGCGTGACCTCGCAGGGCCAGTCGACGGAGACGACGCTGGCGCAGATCGCCGCCGCGGAGCTCGGCGTGGCGTTCTCATCTGTGACGGTCGTCCTGGGCGACACTGACGCCACGCCGTTCGGTCTCGGTGCCTTCGCCTCGCGTCAGGCGGTGATCGGCGGCGGCGCGGTCGCGCTGGCGTCGCGGGCGGTGCGCGACAAGGCGCGACGCATCGCCGCGCACCTGCTCGAGGCGGCGCCCGAAGATCTCGAGGTCGCCGACGGCGCGCTCAGCGTGCGCGGCGCGCCCGGCCGTGCGGTCGCGCTCGCCGAGGTGGCGCGCGTGGCCAATCTCGAAACGAACCGACTGCCTGCGGACGTCGAGCCCGGTCTCGAGGCGACGCGCTTTTACGATCCGATTCGCGGCACGTTCGCCGCCGGCTCGCAGGGAGCGATCGTCGAGGTCGATCCGGCGACCGGCGTCGTCAGCATCCGTCGCTGGGTCTGCGTGGAGGACACCGGTCGCGTCATCAATCCGATGGTCGTCGAAGGGCAGGTGCACGGCGCGATCGCGCAGGGGATCGGCGGCGCGCTCTGCGAGCATCTCGTCTACGACGCCGATGGGCAGCTCATCACGGGCAGCCTCATGGATTACGCGATGCCGACCGCGACGATGCTCCCTGCGTTCGACCTGGATCACATCGAGGATCCCGCCGACAACTTGCTCGGCGTGCGCGGCGTCGGCGAGGGCGGCACGCTGGGCCCGGCCGCGGTGCTCGCGGGCGCCGTTGCCGACGCGCTCGGAATCGAGACCAACGAGCTTCCGCTGACCTCCGCGCGCGTGTGGGAGGCGCTGAGCGGCCTAAAAGATGGGGGGCCCCGATATGGCCCCCCATACCCCCCCGCTGCTCGGGGCGCCCCGGCGGAGCCGTGACGCCCCTCGACTTCAGCCTTCTAAAATCTCCGTGAGCACGCGTCCTTCCACGTCGGGCATCGGCACGCCGAGCAGTGTCGCGAGCGTGGGCGCGACGTCGCGGCTCTCGATGCGGCCGAGCTTGGCGCCGCGCCGAATGCCCGCGCCCGAGGCCATGAAGAACGCCGCGTTGCCGGGGGCGTCGGGACGCTGGCCGTGGGTGCCGCGATATTTCGGCGCGCCGTTCTCGTCGTCGCCCGCGGTCTCGTCCGAGAACTGATAGCCGGGCGTGGCCTCGAAGACGACATCGGGCAGCATCCGGTGATTCATCGGCAACCCGAGCTCGCCGAAGCGCTCGCGCGGCCAAGCGGCGGCCACGCCCTCCATCGTTTCGAGCTCGCCGGCCAGCGCCTTCACGGCCCTGTCGTCGCCATCGAGCGCGTAGAGATACCCGGCGCCGTGGTTCATCACGAAACACGCCTCGCCCGCGAATCCCGCCGCCCCGTCGCCGCGCACGGCGCCCAGTCGCCGCAGTCGCACGTTGGGACGGATGTCACGCTCGACGGGAAGGAAGCCGTGATCGGAGACGACGACGATCGCCGCGCGATCGCGGAGGCGGGCGGGCAGGGCCGTGAGCAGGCGGCCGATGCAATTGTCGATGTGCTCGATGGCCCAGTACACCTCGGGCGTGCGCGGACCATAGAGGTGCTGATGGCTGTCGGCGCAGAGGAAGTGAGCCATCAGCATGTCCGGCGCGTGGCGACGCACGGCGTGCGCCGCGACCTCGGCAACCATCGTGTCTTTCATGAATCGTTTGGGCAGCAGGGCCCACTCGCCTTGACGCTCGACGGGAAATCCCGCCGCGCTCAGCTCGTCCCAGACCGCCCGCGAGGTCTGCGTCTGGAAGACCTGCTGATCCTTGAAGAACGGCAGGTTGAACGCCAGCGCGGACGAGTTTCGCGTCGCCGGCCAGTCGACGGCGGCGACCTTCAGGCCCGCCGCGGCCGCGCGGTCGTACACGGTCGGTGCCGTGAGCAAGGCGTCGGCATCGTAGATCGGGTCGCCGGTGAGATCCTCGGCGCGCCGCGTGGCGCGATTGAGAATGTGGTTGGCCACCACGCCGTGGCGCGCGGGCTTGACGCCGGTCACCAGGCTGACGTGCGTGGGCCACGTGGTGCTCGGGAAGACGGCCCGCACGCCGTCGGCGACGGCGCCGCCCTCGGCGAGTGCGCGCAGCGTCGGCGCCTTCACCCGCGGGTCGCGCCAGTAGAAGTCGGCGAAGCCGTCGATCGAGATCAGCACGACGAACGGGCGCGTCATCGCTTCTCCACGGGCGTGCCCCAGCCGTCGTGAATGGCCCCGGCCGACGTGGCGAGGCGAATGCGGCGCTCGACTGCCTGCGGCTGGACGATCGCCGACACCGCCGCCTGGACGACGCAGGTGACGCTCCACGGGGGTCCGATGCTCTTCGCGCGCTCGAGCTGGAGCGTGCCGCCGGGAAATGCCGACCCGAGCGACCGCATCAGCGTCTTCGCCGATTCCTCCGTGTTGGCGAGAAAGTGCAGGTCGATCTGCCGCGGTGTGTTCAGGTCCACGCCGCGCTCTCGCAGGACCCCGACGAGCTCCCCGTTGCGGGCCGTGAAGCCGGCCAGCTGCTCTTCGACCGGTTCGGGAATGGCGACGGTAAAGCTGCGCTCACGCGGCCGGCGCGTCCACAGCACGACGATCAGCCCGAGGATGGCGACGACCGAGAGCGCGGTCCAGATGTCCATCACGTCTCCGCGGCCAGTTTGGCCTTGAGCACCTTGCCCGTGGAGCTGCGCGGCAACGCTGCCATGAGCGTGACGCGGCGGGGATATTTGTAGCCCGCGAGCCGCTCGCGACAGTGCGCGACCAACGCATCGGCCGTCGTGCCCGCGCCGGGGCGCAGCACCACGAAGGCCGCGATGTCTTCGCCGAGCTCGGCGTGCGGAACGCCCACGACGGCGGCCTCGGCGACGTCGGGGTGCGTGAGGAGCACGCTTTCCACTTCCGACGGGAAGACCGAGTGGCCGCCGCGCAGGATGCGCTCGCGCTTGCGGCCGGTGATGCGCACCCAGCCGTCGGGATCGATCGTGGCCAGGTCGCCGGTGCGGAACCAGCCGTCGGCGATCACCGCGCGCGTCTCTTCCGGCGCGCCCAGATAGCCGTCCATCGCCGCCGGCGTGCGGATGAGCAACTCCCCGACCTCGCCGGGGTCGAGCGTGCGGTCCTCGTCGTCGACGACGCGCGCCTGGACGCCGGGCACCGCGCGGCCGACGGCGTCCGCCAGATCGGTCGGATCGTCCGCGAGATACGAGAGCGGACGAAAGAGCTCGGTCATCCCGTAGCCGCGCACGATGCGCACGCCCGTGCGTGCGCGCCATTGCTGCGCGAGCTCCCACGGGCACGGCGCGGCGCCGGACACGGCGAGACGAAGCGCCGGCGCGCCCGCAAATCCCGGGACGTCGAGCAGCCGCTGGAACATCGTCGCCACCGCCGGCAGCACGGTGATCCTCTCGCGTCGCAGCAGATCGGCGACGGCGTCGGGCGAGAATCGCTCGACGAGACGGACGGCGGCGCCGGCAAGCAGCGGCGCGAGCAGTGCGCCGTTGAGACCGAACGAATGCGACAGCGGCAGCGTGGCCAGCACGACATCGTCGGCTGTCAGCGCCATCACGGGCCCGGCCCACGATCGCTCCGCGACCTCGACGGCGGTGTGGGAGAGCAGGGCGCCCTTCGGCCGACCCGTCGAGCCCGAGGTGTAGAGCACGAGCGCCGGCGCGAGCGTGGCCTCGCGCGTCGTCCACTCCGCGGCCTCGACCGTCGTGAGCTCGTCGAGCACGAGGGCGGGCTTGAGGTCCGCGACGATCTCGGCGCGCTCTTCGGCCTTGAGCAGCGGATCGATCGGCGCGAGCGTCAGACCAGCCTTGAGCCCGCCGAGCAGCGCGACGACGAACTGCCAGCGATTCGGCATGACGACGGCCGCCCGGTCGCCGGGACGCAGGCCGCGCGCAACGAGCGCGCACGCCAGGCCGCTGGCGCGCGCGTCGAGGTCGCGGTAGCTCAGCGCGCCACCGTCCCAGATCAGCGCCGGAGCGTCGGACCGCGCGCGGGCGGTGGTCTCGAGGAGCGCCGCGAAGCTCACCGCCGGCGCCATCGCGGCCAGCGCAGCTGTCGCCCGGTGCGCGTCACCTCGACCCACACCAGCCCGTACGCGATCGCGATGAGGCCGAGCACGATCGCGAGCCACCGCCGATGCACGAGCACGATGACGGCCGCGCCGCTGACGATCCACACGGCCGCCAGGATCGCGGCCACCCAGCGTCCACCCCAGCCAAGGTCGGAGTGGGCTGTCATACGAACTGCTTCCACGCGGCGGACTCGGCGATGTGGGTCACCCCGCGCGGGACGGCGCGAAGAACATGATCGCGAACCATCGCGTGATGATCGCGTCGGAGACGGCCTCGCGCAGCTCGCCGTTCACTGCGGCAGGAAATCGTCGAGTCGCAGGCGCTCCCACACCTGGGGCGGCACGCGGTGGCGGGGCGTGTAGGCGCCGAGCGAGGGCTTGGCGGTCGCGTCGACGCCCCACTTGGCGGTGTAGCCGTCCTCCCTCGTCGACGGGTCGAGATCGGAGCCGCGCGCGTGGGTGACGAGCGTGATGTCGCGGTCGGGCTGGCAGCGCGTGGCGAGCGCCCACGAAATCTGGCGGTCGTCGAACACGTCGACGTCGTGATCGACCACGACCACGCGCTTCATATAGAGGTCGGCGCCGAAGACGGCCATGATCGCGTTCTTCGCCTGGCCGACCAGGCGCTGCTCGATCGCGACGTAGCAGGTGAACGGCGCGGGCACGCGCACGGCCCGCACCGAGGGCACCATGGCGCGGACGGCGCGGTAGAGGTTCGCCTCCATGGGGATCGTCGACAGCAGCATGTGGTCCAGGTGCGCGACGGTGATGTCCTGAAACATCGCGTCGCGCCGATGCGTGATCGCCCGCACCTTGACGACTTCGCGCTGGCGCTCGCCCAGGCTATAGCCGGTGAACTCGCCGAACGGTCCCTCGGCCGTGCGCTTGCCGGGCAGGATCTCGCACTCGAGCACCATCTCGGCGTGCGCGGGCACCAGCACGTCGGAGGTGCGACAGCGGACGAGCTCCAGCGGCTCGCCGAACAGCCCGCCCATGATCGCGCGCTCGTCCTCGTCGATGGAGCCGATGGCCAGCGCGCCGAGGGCGATCGCCGGGTGCACCCCGATCACCAGGGCGAGCGGCAGCACCTCGCCGCGCTGCTCGGCGATCCGCTGGAACTCCCACAGGTGCTTGCCGAGCGTCAGGTGGATCGACGTCGTGTCGCGTCCCTGGATCATCAGCCGGTTGTACGCGCAGTTCCACGTCTCCGATGTCGGATCCCTCGCGAACGAGATTGCGGAGGTGATGTAGGGGCCCGCGTCGCCCTCGTGATGCACGATCTGCGGCAGCGCGTAGAGATCGACGTCCGCGCCCGTCAGCACGACCTCCTGCGCCGGCGCGGCGTCGACGACGCGGGGCGATATGGGCTTGTCCATCGCCTTGAGGTACGTCGTCAGCATCGCGTCGGGGGCGCAGTTCAGCGCGAGCGCGAGCCGCGAGCGACTCGCGTGGACGTTGGTGAGCACGGGAAACTTCGTGCCCTTGACGTTCTCGAAGAGGAGGATCGGCCGCCGGCGCCGCTCCTTTTCGAGCTTCACGACGAGCGCGGTGATCTCGTACGCCGGGTCGATGGGCCGCGAGACCACGTGCAGCTCGTCCGGCTTGCGCCGCTTCACGGCGTCCAGATAGGCTTTTAGATCTTGGCCCATCGCGGCTCATTATCGCGCGATCAGGCGGACTCGGCGACGTGCTTTCGGCCGTTCTGGGCGAAGCGCCAGCCGAGCGCCGCGATCGCGAGAGCCAGCACGATCGGCACGGCCTCGAGCCACCCCGGTCGTGGGCCGATCCAGCGCTCGACGATCTGGTCGCGCAGGATCATCTCGCCGGCGAAGTAGCCGAGCACGCCGCCGCCGAGCCAGATGATCCACGTGAAGCGGTTCATCAGCCAGGCGAGCAGGCCGCTGCCCCACACGACGATGGGCAGCGAGAGGCCGATGCCGATGAGGACGAGCAGCATCTCGCCCTGCGCGGCCGCGGCCACCGCGAGCACGTTGTCGATGCTCATCGCCGCATCGGCGACCATGATGATCCACACCGCCTCGCGCAGCGTGGTGCCCTGGCGCACGTGGGCGTCGCCGGCGGCATCCTGGCGCACGAGCCGCAGCGCGATCCAGACGAGCAGGAGCCCGCCGACGACCTGCAGCAGCGGGATCGTCAGCAGCCAGGTCGCGACGACGATGAAGGCGAGCCGCAGCGCCACGGCGCCCGCGGTGCCCCAGACGCGGCCGAGGAACTGCTGGCGTTGCGGCAGCGTACGCACCGCGAGCGCGATGACCAGCGCGTTGTCGCCGGCCAGCGTCAGGTCGATGAGGACGATGCTGGCCAGGCGTGCCCAGAACTCGGGCTCGACGAGTGCGGTCACTGCCCGGCTCCGAGCAGATAACGGAAGACGGCGACCAGCGCGCGCCCGACGACGAGCAGCGCGATGGCGATGGCGAGACCCTGAACGTTGCTGACAGACATCTCCGTTCTCCTTGCATGGCAATTCCACGTCGAGCCGGCGGGCAGGCGGACGCCGCCGGCGTTTCACAGCACGTGGCGCGCGGAGAACGGCTAGTGGTCTTCGGTCGCGGCGGGTCGCGGCGGCGGTGGTGCCGGGTGAAGCACGGGGACGACGCGCAGGCGCCGCACGGGACGCGGTGTGCGGCGGCGCGCGGCAAGTCGGGCGCGTGTGACGAGGGCCTGGCGGCTCGGCGACGGCGCGCGCTCGGTCGCGCCGCGCGGGTCGCGGCGCTTGTCGGCGCGGACGGCCTCTTCTTCGTCGTCCTCCCAGACGAGGCCACCGTGCACGCTGGGCTCCAGCGGCACGGCGACGTCGAAGCAGACGGCCATCAGCGCGGCGAACAGCAATCGGCGTAGCGTCACCCGGCCATTGTACCCGGGCGGCCATCGTGCGCCGTGCTCGGGCGCGCGTTACTCCGCCGCCAATCGATAGCCGACGCCGGCCTCGGTCAGCAGATAGCGCGGCCGCGCCGCGTCGGTCTCCAGCTTGCGCCGAAGGTGGGCCATGTACACGCGCAGGTAGTGCGCCTGCTCCGTGGCGTTCGGGCCCCACACTTCGCTCAGCAGCTGGCGGTGCGTGAGCACCTTGCCCGCGTCTCGACCGCGCCGTCCGACACACGCGCGCGGTGCCGGAGCGCCACGCGCATGCGCGCCATCAGCTCGCCGACGCCGAACGGCTTGCTGAGATAGTCGTCGGCGCCGGCGTCGAGCGCGGCGACCTTGTCGGCTTCCTGGCCGCGGGCGGACAGGACGATGACCGGCACCGCGCTCCACTCGCGGACCTTTCGAATGACGTCGAGCCCGTCCATATCCGGAAGCCCGAGGTCGACGATGACGACGTCGGGCTGCCGGCTCGCGACTTCGACGAGCCCGTCGGCGCCCGTCGAAGCCTCGTGCACGCGGTAGCCCTGGCCGCCGAGCGCCGCGCGCAGGAAGCGGCGGATCTGTGGCTCGTCCTCGACGATGACGACGGCCGGATCCGGCCGGGCTTCATTCATCGCCGCGCTCCGGCAGACGTGGTGGCTCGCCGGCGGGAAGTGACAAGCGGAACACCGCGCCGCCGTCTCGACGGTTTTCCCCGCGAATGCGGCCGCCGTGAGCCTCGACGATCGCGCGACAGATCGTCAGTCCGAGCCCGGCGCCGCCGCCCGTTCCGGCGCCGAAGAACTTGTCGAAGATCCGCTGCTCCTCGCCGGTGGGCAGGCCGGGCCCGCGATCCGCCACGTCGACGACGATGGTGTCGGCGACGCGGCGTGCTTCGATGTCGATCGGCTGACCGGCCGGCGTGTGCTTGGTCGCGTTCTCGAGCAGATTGATCAGCACCTGCTCGATCAGGAGGCCGTCCACGAGCACGGGAGGCAGATCTTCGGGCAGCCGGGTCGTGACCTTGCGGTCGCCGAGCGGCTTCGCGAGACGCGCAAGCGCGACGCCCACCAGCTCTTCGACCGGGATCCACTCGCGGCGCAGCTGCAGGCTGCCGGACTCCAGGCGCGTGACGTCCAGAAGATTGTTGACGAGGCGGTTGAGCCGCTCCGCCTCGTCGCGGATGGATTCCAGCAGCTCGCGCCGCGTGGCGGCGTCCAGGCGCGTCTCGCCCTCGAGGGCGGCGCTGGCCGCGCCGGTGATCGCGGTCAGCGGCGTGCGAAGGTCGTGCGAGACCGCGCTCAGCAACGCGTTGCGGACGCGCTCGGCCTCCGCGCGCACCTGCGCCGCTTGCATCTCGGCCGCGAGCAACGCGCGGTCGAGGGCGACCGCGACCTGGCTCACGAACGTCTCGAGCAGCCGCTCCTGCTCCGGCGCGTCGAAGGCGCGCGGCTCGGTGGGACGCATCCCCACGACGCCGACGATCCCGCGCGAGGAGGTGAGCGGCTCGAATCGCATCTGCGCGCCGGGGAGGTTGTCGGTGCCGGCGCCGGCGGCGGCGCGGTGCTCGAACGCCCACTGCGCGACCGCATGGTCGCTCGCGTCCATGTTGAACGGCGCCAGCTGGCCCGCGCGCTGCTCGAGCCGCCCGGTCGCATCGGGAAGGAGGATCACGATCCGACCGCCGAAGATTTCGAGCAGGTGACGCAGCGCCGCCTCCAGGAGGGTCGGAATGTCGGGCGCGGCCGCGAGCTCGCGGGCCAGCGAGAACAACGCGGCGCTGCGGCGCTCCTGGGTGCGTGCGGCCTCCGCCTGGTCGCGCGCGCGCAGCGTGAGGTCGCTGATCACGAGCGCGACGACGAGCATGACCATGAACGTCACCAGGTACTGCGAATCGGT
>QHSO01000276.1 GCA_003220475.1 Candidatus Rokuibacteriota bacterium
CCACAACTTCGACACGATTCGCTACGACTACTATCGCGACGACGTCGTGGCGCTGGAAGCGTTCAAGGCCGGCGCCTACGACTTCCGTGCGGAGAACTCGTCGAAGAACTGGGCCACGGCGTACGACGTGCCGCCGGTCCGGGACGGGCGCATCCGCAAGGAGGCGATCCCAAACGAGATCCCGACGGGCATGCAGGGCTGGGTCTACAACACGCGCCGCGCGATCTTCAGCGACGCCCGCGTACGCGAGGCGTTGGCGGCCGCCTTCGACTTCGAGTGGAGCAATGCCCACCTCTTCTACAAGGCCTACACGCGCACGCGCAGTTACTTCTCGAACTCCGAGCTCGCTTCGCGAGGGCTCCCCACGGAGACAGAGCTGAAGGTACTTGCGCCGTTTCGCGGCCGCGTCTCCGACGAGGTCTTCAGGCGCGAATACCGGCCGCCGTCGACGGAGCCGGGCGGGCTGCGACCGAACCTCATCCACGCGCTCGAGCTGCTGAAGCAGGCGGGCTGGGTCGTGCGCGACATGCGCCTGGTGAATACCCAAACGGGCCGGCCACTGGCGTTCGAGATCCTGCTCGACGACCCGAACTGGGAGCGCATCGCGCTGCCGTTCGTGAAGAACCTCGAGCGGCTGGGCGTGAGCGCCCGCGTGAGGACCGTCGACTCGGCGCAGTACGAGTACCGCATGAAGCAGTTCGACTTCGACATGACGGTCGGGCTCTTCTCGCAGTCGCTTTCGCCGGGCAACGAGCAGGTCGACTTCTGGGCGTCGACGTCGGCCACCACGCCGGGCAGCCGCAACCTCGCCGGCGTGCGCGATCCGGCGGTGGACCGGCTCATCGAGCTGGTGATCTCGGCGCCCGACCGGCCCGCGCTGATCGCGCGCACGCGCGCGCTCGACCGCGTGCTGCTGTGGGGGCACTACATCATCCCCCACTTCCACATCACCGCGTTCCGCGTGGCGTACTGGAACCGTTTCGGCCGACCGGCCGTCTCGCCGAAGTACGATCTCGGCTTCGAGACGTGGTGGATCGAGCCCGGTGGGATGGGCCGCCCGGCATAAATGCTCGCCTACATCGCCCGCCGCCTGCTGCTCGTGGTGCCGACGCTGTTCGGGATCATGCTCGCGAACTTCATCATCGTGCAGGCCGCGCCGGGCGGCCCGGTGGACCTCATGCTCGCGCGCCTGCGCGGCCACGCCGGCGAGGCGACGGCGCGTGTGGCCAGCACCGGTGTCGGCGAAAGCGGTCGCGCCGCGCGTGGCGTCGGCGAGGAGGGCGCCACGCGCGCCTCGCAGGGGATCGATCCCGACCTCGTGCGACAGCTCGAGAAGCAGTTCGGCTTCGACAAGCCGGCGTGGCAGCGCTTCGTGCACATGATACGCAGCTACGCCGTCTTCGACCTCGGCACGAGCTTCTATCGCGACCGTCCCGTGCTGAGCCTGATGCTCGAGAAGCTACCGGTGTCGATCACGCTCGGGTTGTGGACGACGCTGCTCGTCTATCTGATCTCGATCCCGCTGGGCGTCGCCAAGGCCGTGCGCGACGGCACCCCGTTCGACGTGTGGACGAGCGCGGCGGTGATCGTCGGGTATGCGATCCCGGGCTTTCTCTTTGCGATCCTGCTCGTCGTGCTGTTCGCCGGCGGCTCCTTCGCGCACTGGTTCCCGCTGCGCGGCCTCACCTCCGACACGTGGGCGCAGCTCTCCTGGCCGCAGCGCATCCTCGATTACCTCTGGCACATCGCGCTGCCGGTGACCGCGCTCGTCGTCGGCGGCTTCGCCAGCCTCGCGATGCTGACGAAGAACTCGTTCCTGGACGAGATCAACAAGCAGTACGTCATGCTCTTCGCCGGCGAGCTGTTGATCGAGGTGATCTTCTCGCTCAACGGCCTGGGCCTGCTGGGCTTCGAGGCCGCGGTCAACCGCGACTACCCGGTGATGTTCGGCACGCTGTACCTCTATACGTTGATCGGCCTGCTGCTGAACATCGTGACCGATCTCACCTATACGGTCGTCGATCCGCGCATCGACTTCGAGCGGCGCGAGACGTGAGGCTCTCGCCTCTCACGCGGCGCCGGGTGGCCAGCTTCCGGACGAGCCGCCGCGGTTACTGGTCGCTCTGGATCTTCCTCACGCTGTTCGTGCTCTCGCTCGGCGCCGACGTGCTCGCCAACGATCGGCCGCTGCTGGTGCGGTACGACGGTCACTTCTACGTTCCCGTCCTGCGCGCGCACGCCGAAACCGCCTTCGGCGGCCAGTTGCCGACCGAAGCGGCGTACCGCGACCCCTACGTGCGGCGGCTGATCGAGGCGCGCGGGTGGATGGTGTGGCCGCCGGTGCCGTACCGCTACGACACCATCGACTGGGAGCTGCCGGGCGCCGCCCCCGCCGCGCCGTCGACGCGCCATTGGCTGGGCACCGACGACCAGGGGCGCGACCTGCTGGCCCGGCTCGTCTACGGCTTCCGCATCTCCGTGCTCTTCGGTCTCGTGCTGACGATCGCCAGCTCCGCGATCGGCGTGGCCGCCGGCGCGGTGCAGGGCTACTTCGGCGGCTGGACGGACCTGCTCTTCCAGCGGTTCATCGAGATCTGGTCGGGGCTGCCGGTGCTCTATCTGTTGATCATCCTCGCCAGCATCGTGCAGCCGAGCTTCTGGTGGCTGCTCGGGCTCATGCTGCTCTTCTCGTGGATGTCGCTGGTGAGCGTGGTGCGCGCCGAGTTCCTGCGTGCCCGCAATCTCGACTACGTGCGCGCGGCGCGCGCGCTGGGCGTGCGCAATTCCGTGATCATGTCGCGTCACCTGCTGCCCAACGCGATGGTCGCGACGCTGACGTTCCTGCCGTTCATCCTCAACGGCGCCATCACCACGCTCACGTCGCTCGACTTCCTCGGCTTCGGCCTGCCGCCGGGTTCCGCCTCGCTCGGCGAGGTCCTCGCCCAGGGCAAGGCAAATCTGCAGGCGCCCTGGCTCGGGCTCACCGGCTTCGTCGTGCTGGCCGTGATGCTGACGCTGCTCATTTTCGTCGGCGAGGCGGTGCGCGACGCCTTCGACCCGCGGAAGGTCCGCTGATGCCGCTGCTCGCCGTGCGCGATCTCTCCGTCTCGTTCGCCGTGGAAGGGGCGGAGGTGGAGGCGGTGCGCCACGTCTCCTTCGACATCGAGCGCGGGGCGTCGATGGCGCTGGTGGGCGAAAGCGGCTCGGGGAAGTCCGTCACGGCGCTGTCGATCATGCAGCTGCTGCCGTATCCCAAGGCACGGCATCCGTCGGGCAGCATCCGCTTCCAGGGCGAGGAGCTCATCGGTGCGCCCGACGCGCGAATGCAGCGCGTGCGCGGCGATCGCATCGCGATGATCTTCCAGGAGCCGATGACGTCGCTCAACCCGCTGCATACGATCGAAAAACAGATCAACGAGGTCTTACGGGTCCACAAGCATCTCTCGCGTCGGGCCGCGCACGCGCGAACGCTCGAGTTGTTGCGGCTGGTGGGGCTTCCGGAGGCCGAGCGTCGGCTGGACGCCTATCCGCACCAGCTCTCGGGCGGCCAGCGCCAGCGCGTGATGATCGCGATGGCCCTCGCCAACGAGCCCGATCTGCTGATCGCCGACGAGCCGACGACCGCGCTGGACGTCACCATCCAGGCGCAGATCCTCACGCTGCTGGCGGAGCTGCGCGCGAAGTTCGGCATGGCGCTGCTGCTGATCACGCACGACCTCGGCGTCGTCCGCAAAATGGTCGAGCGCGTGTGCGTGATGAGCGCGGGGGAGATCGTCGAGGCGGGTGCCACGCGCGAGATCTTCGAGTCACCACAGCATCCGTACACCCGTCGGCTGCTGGCGGCCGAGCCTCGCCGGATGGCGCGCGCGCCGCGCGCCGACGCGCCGGTCGTGATGGAGGCGCACGACGTTCGCGTGTGGTTCCCGATCCGGCGCGGGCTGCTGCGGCGCATGGTCGGCCACATCAAGGCGGTCGACGGCGTGAGCCTCACCGTGCGCGAGGGGCAGACGGTGGGCGTGGTGGGCGAAAGCGGCTCGGGCAAGACCACCCTCGGCCTGGCGCTCCTGCGATTGCAGTCGTGCCAGGGCCGCATCCGCTTCGGCGGCGTCGAGCTCCAGAGCATGAGCTCCCGTGAGCTACGGCCGCTCCGTCGCACGATGCAGATCGTCTTCCAGGATCCGTTCGGCGCGCTCTCGCCACGCATGTCGATCGCGCAGATCGTCGGCGAAGGCCTGGGCGTGCACGGCATCGGTGCCACGGCGGCCGAGCGGCGTGAGCTCATCGACGGCGCGCTGCGCGAGGTCGGTCTGGATCCCGCGCTGCGCGACCGCTACCCGCACGAGTTCTCCGGCGGTCAGCGTCAGCGCATCGCCATCGCGCGCGCCATGGTCCTCAAGCCGCGCTTCGTCGTGCTCGACGAGCCGACGTCCGCGCTCGACATGTCCGTGCAGGCGCAGGTCGTCGACCTGCTACGCGAGCTCCAGGCGCGTCACCGGCTCGCATACCTGTTCATCAGCCACGACCTGAAGGTGATTCGCGCGGTGAGCGACGAGATCCTCGTCATGCGCGACGGGCGCGTGGTCGAGCAGGGGCCCACCGAGCGGATCTTCGAGCAGGCGGAGCAGGCGTACACGCGGGCGCTGATGGCGGCGGCGTTCGATCTCGAGCCCGTCGAAGAGGGCGCCGTCCGGACCTAGCCGAGCAGATCGCGGACGGTCAGCGCGAGATCTGCGAATGCGGCCGGCGAGAACGTCTCGTCCGCACGCGGGATGCGGACGTCACGATAGCCGGCGCCGCGCGGCTCGCGATGGATCTCGACGCGACCGGTATCGAGATCGACCAGCCACGCCTCGGTTACGCCGGCGCGCGCGTAGAGCGGGAACTTCGTTCGGCGGTCGTACGGCAGCGAGCTGTCCGCGACCTCGATCAGCAGGCGCAGGTCGGGCGGCTCAGGCAACCGTGCGACATAGAAATCCGCACGAGGCGCGAGGAGCATGACGTCAGGCTCCGGCTCGGACTGATGGTGGACGAGCAGCAGCGGGTTTTGGCTCCATACGACAGCTCGGTCGCCGAGGCGGATCGAGAATAAATGCTGGATCCTCGCCACGGTGCCCGCGTGGCGGCTGCCGATCGGCGACATCTCGATGATCTCGCCTTCGATGAGCTCGACACGATCATCCGGTCCGAGGATGCCGGTCTCGCCCATGCGGTGATACTCATCGAGCGTGAAGCGCCGGCGCTTGACCGTTACCGCCATGCTGTCCTCGCCGTCCGCCATTCCGCCCTCACCTCCGCGTGGCCGTCAATGCCGAGAATGAGATCCAGCGGTCATTATA
>QHSO01000098.1 GCA_003220475.1 Candidatus Rokuibacteriota bacterium
TGTACTCGTGTTTATGGAGCGATCCTCCGCGGTTCGACGAGTCCGCGGATCCTTGACGCCGGCCTCTCTTGAATTAACCATACGTTTAGTTGATAGTGGGAATCGGATACCTGGAATGCGATCTGTCGCCCTCCCTACCACCGGCCCCGGGCGCCGCCGCGATGCCGCCGCCACGCGTGACGCCCTCCTGACCGCGGGCGGCGAGCTCTTCGCCGAGCGCGGCTATGACGGCGTGCCGGTGGCGGCCATCGCGCAGAAGGCCGGCGTGAACAAGGCGATGATCAACTACCACTTCGGCGGCAAGCGGAAGCTGTACCTGGCGATCGTGAGCGCGACGTTCACGGACATCATCGCGCGCGTGGAAGCGCTGGCGGAGTCCCCGCGGCCGGCGCCCGAGGTGCTGCGCGAGCTCATCGCGGCCGTCGGCGAGATGGCGACGCGACGCCACCCGCACTTCTGCTCGATGATGCTGCGCGAGGTCATGACGGGCGGCAAGCACCTGGACCCCGCGCTGATCGACAAGCCGGCGCGGATCCTCGGCGCCGTGCAGCGTATCGTGGCGCGCGGCGTGGCCGACGGCGACTTCCGGCCCGTCGACCCGCTGCTCACGCATCTGAGCCTCGTCGGCAGCCTCGTCTTCTTCTTCGCGACGGCGCGCTTTCGCGAGCGCGTGCTGGCCGCGCGGCGGCCGCGGATCGAGCCGCCGGCGGCCGCCGCGTACGTCAAGCACATGCAGGATCTGCTCACCCATGGGCTCGCGGCCGAGCGTCGCGCCGGAAGACGGCGGGCATGAGCGCGCGCCGCCGCCGTCTCGCCGTCGTCGGCGTGTTGCTGCTCGCCGCGGTGATCGCGTTTGCCGCGTGGCGCTTCGTGCTCGCTCCGCCGGCGGTGCCGCCGGGCGTGATCGCGGTGAGCGGCCGGATCGAGGGCGACGATTCCGCCATCGCCGCCAAGACGTCGGGCCGGATCCGCGAGATCGGCGTGCGCGAGGGCGATCAGGTTCAGGCGGGACAGGTCATCGCCCTGCTCGACGACGAGCAGGTGCGCGCGCGCGAGCAGCAGGCGATGGCCGCCGTGCGCCAGGCCGAGGCGCGCGTGCGGCTGTCCCAGCATCAGATCGCGGTGCTCGAGGAGCAGCTGCGGCAGAGCCAGCTCGGCGTCGATCAGTCGCGCGCCGACGCGCAGGGGCGTGTCAGCGAGGCGGATGGCAAGCTCGCGGCGGCGGAGGCGCAGCTGGCGCAGGCCGAGGCCGCCTACGCGCAGGCGAAGTGGGACCGCGAGGCGATGGCGCGCCTGTTCAAGCGCGAGCTGATCGCGGAGCAGGAGGCGCAGCGGGCGCAGAACAACGAGGAGGCGCAGGCGGCGATCGTCGCGGCCTCGCGCCGCCAGGTCGAGGCCGCGCGCGGCGCGCTGACGACGGCGCGCGCGAATCTGGTGAACCCGGCCATCCGCTCGTCGCAGGTCGCGGCAGTGCAGGGCCAGATCCTCCAGGCGCAGGCGGACATCGCCGCCGCGCAGGCCGAGGCCGAGCGCGCGCGCGCCCAGCTCGACGAGGCGCGCGCGAATCGCAAGGACCTGAACGTCATCGCGCCCTTCACGGGCACGGTGGCCACGCGGACAGCGGAGCCCGGCGAGGTCGTGACGGCGGGCACGGCGATCGTCACGCTCGTGAACCTCGGCGAGGTCTACCTGCGCGCGTTGGTCGTCGGCGTGAAGCTGCGGTTGAAGGGCGCCGTCGGCTTCGCCAAGCCCGGTATGCCGGCCGACGGCGAGATCCTCGTCGACGGCTATAAGTGGCCGACGGGGTACACGCGCCGATGAGCGAGCCCGACGCGCGCGTGAATGACGGCGACGCCGCCATCCGCACGCGCGCGCTGACCAAGCGCTACGGCAAGATCGAGGCGGTGCGCGGCATCGAACTGGACGTGGGCCGGGGCGAGATCTTCGGGCTCATCGGGCCCGACGGCGCGGGCAAGACCTCGACGTTCCAGATCCTCGGCGGCGTGATGGAAGCCACCTCGGGCGACGCGCAGCTGCTCGGCCGCCCCGCGCGGCAGGCACGCGAGTACGTCGGCTATCTCACCCAGGCGTTCAGCCTCTACCCGGATCTCAGCGTGGCCGAGAACCTCCGCTACGTCGGTGAGCTGCGACGCGTCCCGCTGCGCGACATCCGCGCGCGCGGCGAGCGGTACCTCACGATGTTCGGGATGGAGCGCTTCACCGACCGGCTCGCGGGGCGGCTGAGCGGCGGCATGAAGCAGAAGCTCGCGCTGGCCTGCGCGCTGGTGGCGGAGCCGCGCATCCTGCTGCTCGATGAGCCGACGACGGGCGTCGATCCGGTCTCGCGGCGCGAGTTCTGGGACGCGCTCGCCCAGCTGTCGGCGCAGGGGATGACGATCTTGCTGGCGACGCCGTACCTGGACGAGGCCGAGCGATGCCATCGCGTGGCATTGATGCACGACGGCCGCCTGCATCGAACGGGGACGCCGGCCGAGCTGCGTCAGGGATTGGGGCTCGAGCGACTCGAGGTGCGCGCGGCGGACCTGCGCCGGGCGGAGGCGGCGCTCGGCGGCCGGGACGGCATCGCCGACGTGCAGCGCTTCGGCGATCGGCTCGACGTCCTGGTGCGCGACGCGAGCGCCGGGGAGCGCGCGGTCCGCGAGACGCTCGGCGACGCGCTGCGCGGCGTCCGCGCCGCGCCGCCCACGCTCGAGAACACGTTCGTGGCGATCCTGCGCTCGCTGCAGGGCGAGGCGCACGTGCCGCCGTTTCCCGAGCGCCGCGCCCACGAGGCAGGCGACGACGAGGTCGCCATCGGCGCGCGCGGCCTTCGCCGGACCTTCGGCGACTTCGAGGCGGTCAAGGGCATCGACCTGGAGATCCGTTACGGCGAGGTCTACGGCCTGCTCGGCGCCAACGGCGCGGGCAAGACGACCACCATCAAGATGCTCTGCGGCCTGCTGGAACCGAGCGCGGGCGAGGTGCGCCTGGCGGGCGAGATCGGCGAGCTGCGCTCCGAGGACGTCCGCCAGCAGCTCGGCTACATGTCCCAGAAGTTCTCGCTCTACGACGACCTCACGATCGACGAGAACCTCGACTTTTTCGCGGGCGTCTACCAGGTGCCGCGCGAGATCCGCGAGGCGCGCAAGCGCTGGGTGCTCGAGTTCGCCGGCCTCGAGGGCAAGGGCGCTCAGCTCACGGGAAGTCTGCCCGGTGGCTGGAAGCAGCGCGTGGCCTTCGGCGCGGCCATCATGCACGAGCCGCGCGTGCTGTTTCTGGACGAGCCGACCTCCGGCGTGGACCCGATTGCGCGCCGCGCCTTCTGGGCGATGATCAACCAGCTCGCCGACCACGGCACGGCGATCCTCGTCACCACGCACTATCTCGAAGAGGCCGAGCAGTGCAATCGGCTGGGATTCATGGTCGCCGGCGAGCTGGTGGCCGAGGGAACGCCGAGCGGGGTGAAGGCCGCGCAGGGCGGCCGCGTGCTCGAGGTGCGCGCCGATGACCCGCTGCGCGCCGTGGCGATCCTCAAGCGCGACATGGAGCCGTGGCGCGTGTCGCTGTTCGGCGACCGCTTGCACGTCATCGTCGACGGCGACGCCCAGGCGGCGGCGCGCGAGCTGACGGCGAGGCTGGCGCGCGAGGGCATCCGTGTGAGCGAGGTGAGAGACGACGACTACACGCTCGAGGATGTGTTTCTCGCGATCGTGGAAAAGGGCGCCGTCGCCGCCTGACGGCCCAAGCGCATGCGACGCATCATCGCCCAGGCCCGCAAGGAGCTCACGCAGCTGCTGCGCGATCGCCTCGCGCTGGGCCTGGCCCTCGTGCTGCCCGTCGCGCTCACCGCGCTCATGGGCACGACGGTGTCGCTGACGGTCACGAACATCCCGATCGTCATCCAGGATCTCGACCAGACGCCGCTGTCGCGGCAGTATGCGGACGCGTTTCGCACCTCGCTCACGTTTCGCGTCGTGCCGCTGGCGCCCGCCGCGCAGCCCGAGACGATGCTGGCCGCCGGCCGCGCGCGCGCCGCGCTGATCATCCCCGAGCACTTCGCGCGTGAGCTGCGCCGCCACCGCCCGGTGCAGACGCAGCTGCTCGTCGACGCCACCGACGGCAACACCGCGAAGCTGATCCGCGGCAGCGCCGGCCAGGTCACGAGCGCCTTCGTGCGCCAGCTCGGCGGCGCGCCGGTGCCCGCCATCCAGACCGCGACCCGGCTCTGGTTCAACCCCGGCCGCGAGCCGCGAAAGTTCTACGGCCCGGGCTTCCTCGTGCTGGGCCTGTCGATCTTTCCCACGGTGCTGGCCGCGCTCGCGATGTCGCGCGAGGGCGAGCAGAAGACGATCTTGCAGGTGTACGTCTCCAGCATCTCGGCGCACGAGTTTCTGCTGGGCAAGATCCTGGCCGGCATGGTGGTCGGGGTCGCGCAGTGCTCGCTGCTCGCGCTGCTGATGTTCACGCTCTTCGGCCTGCGGTTTGCCGGCGATCCCACGCCCATCATCGCCGGCAGCGCGCTGTTCGTGTTCTGCGTAATGAGCTTCGGCTCGATGGTCGGCGCGGCCATCCCCAACCAGGCGGCCGCCGTGCAGGCGGTCGCGCTCGGCGGCTTCCTGCTCGCGTTCCTGCTCTCGGGATTGATCTTTCCGATCGAGAACATTCCCGACGGCCTGCGGTGGATCTCCAACTTCGTCCAGGCGCGCTACTACGTCATCATCGTGCGCGACGCGTTCCTGCAGGGCGGCGGCTGGCCGGCAGTCTGGTGGGCGGTGGCGGCGATCGGCGGCATCGGCCTCGTGTTCTACGCGCTCGCCTGGCGCACGATGCGGCGCATGCAGGTCAAGGCGTGAGGGACGCGCTTCGTCGCCTCTTCGGCGGCCGCTTCTGGGCGCTGGCGCTGAAGGAGCTGCGTCAGATCCGCCGTGACCGCCGGCTGACGATCTCGCTGATCGTGCCGCCGACGCTGCAGATCCTCCTGTTCGGCTTCGCGCTGGATTCGGACGTGCGAAACCTCCGGCTCGGCGTCGTCGACGACAGCCGTACCGCCGAGAGCCGCGAGCTGATCTCGGTGCTCACGCAGAACCGCTCGTTCCGGCTGGCGGCGATGTACACGACGGCGGACCTGCTCGGCAAGGACCTCGCCACCGGCCGGCTGGACGTCGGCGTCGTCGTGCCCTACGACTTCGCCCGCTTGCGCGCCCGCGGGCGGCCGAACACCGTGCAGGTCCTCCTCAACGCGGCGAACGCGAACACCGCGCAGATCGCCCAGGGCTACGTCGAGGGCGGCGTCGCGTTTCTGAGCCGCGACGTCGCCGGTATCCGCGCCGCGCCCGTCGAGCTGCGCACCGCGCTGCTCTACAACCCGGGCCTCGTGAACGCGTGGTTCATCGTCACCGGCGTGTTCGGCACGCTGATCATCTTGAACGGCTCGCTGGTCTCGGCGGCGACGATGATCCGCGAGAAGGAGCGCGGCACCGTGGAGCAGCTGCTGATGACGCCCGCCAGCGCGCTCGAGATGATCACGGCCAAGATGGTGCCGCTCTTCGTGCTGCTGATGACGATGGTCCTCCTGGTGATCGCGGTCGCGCGCGTGGTCTTCGGCGTCCCGTTCCGCGGCACGCCGGGGCTGGTCCTCTTCGCCTGCGCGTGCTGTGTGCTCAGCGGCATCGGCCTCGGGACATTGATCTCGACCTTCGCGCGCTCGGCCAGCCAGACGCAGCTCATCAGCTTCTTCATCAACCCGCCGCTCGCCATGCTGTCCGGCGGCCTGACTCCGATCGAGGCGATGCCCAGGTGGGTGCAGCCGCTCACGCTCCTCAACCCCATCGCCCACTTCTCCACCATCGCGCGCAGCGTGCTCATCAAGGGGGCCGGCCTCGACGTCGTCTACCCGAACGTGCTCGCGCTGATCGCGCTGGCGAGCGTGTTCGTGGGCATCAGTGCGTGGAGGTTCAGGCGGCAGCTGGCGTGACGCGCGGGGCGGATGGACCAAGGTCCAATATGCGAGCCGCACGATACCGCGTAGGTTTCGCGGTACCAGCAATACCAGACCGGTGCCGCAACGAGGTCCCCATGCTGAAAGCCCTCCTCTCTCGCGTGTCGTTTCTTCGCCAGCGCGCGCTCGCCCTGGCTCACCGCACGGATCAGCTGAAAGCGGACTCTGCCGAACGGCGAGAGCGCTGGAATCAGGTGATCGCCGAGCATCAGAAGCCACTAGATCCGCCAAAGGACAAGTCCACCCGCTGACGGTAGCGATGTGCCGGCTCGAGCGCTGCGGACTCGAGCCTTGCTCGGATTTTGATCGCGCATAAGTAATTCGCGTTCCGCCTCTCGCCGTCTGCTCAACGTGCGCCGTGCGCTGCAACGCTTTCAAATCTTCCCCGCGATCGCGTCCTGCTGGCAGCACACTTGCTGACTCTCCGCCGAGATGTGGGTCGTAACCCCGCAGCGGTAAACCATGGCATTCGCGTCGAGAAAGAAAAACAAAAAAGGTAGGAGGTCGTCATCAATGGACGAACCAAGAGGACAGGCACAGCGCGTGGCATCCGAGGCGAGCCGCAAGATGCAGGAGTCGACGAGGGATGCCGCGAAAGTGGTCAACAAGCTCGCGGACAAGGGCGCCCAGACGACGGCCGCCCTCACCGAGGCCAATCAGCGCGTGATGAACGAGTTCATGGGCCTCTCGATGGAGACGTTTCAAGAAAGCGCCCGCCTCTTGATGCAAATTCAACAGAGCGCGCTCGACATGATGCGCGAGAGCCAGGCCGCCACCCTTCGCGCCCAGATGGCGTGGCCTGAAGTGTTCAAGGATCCGGTGCGCTGGTACCAGTCCTTGTGCCAGGAGAGCATGGAGGGCGCGCGCAAGGCCTTCGACGCCGTCAACGAGACGTCGGAAGCCGTGACCGAGTCGGTCGGCCGGCTGCAGGCCTCGACGCAGCAGGCCGGCACCAAGATCGAGCAGGCGCTGACAAGCGCGGCGTCACGAATGAAGGATGCCGCGTAATCGCAGGTGGCCGTGACCGAGTGGCAGGCGGAGCTGGAGCGTCATGTCCGCCGAATGCACAACGCGGCGGCCATGGCGTCCGGCGTCCTCCGCCCGAACCTGGGCCAGACGCCGCGGCGAGAAATTCTCGCGATCGGCACGGCGCGCCTGTACCGCTACGAGTCCCCGCGCACGCACGACACGCCGGTCCTCTTCGTGCCGAATCTGGGGATCAGCCGCCCATACATCTTCGATCTGCTCCCCGGCGCCAGCTTCGTCGAGCACATGACCCAGCAAGGCTTCGACTTCTATCTGCTCGACTGGGGCCACTTCGGCCCCGACGACCGCGACCTGACGCTGGAAGAATGCGTGACGACGATCTTGCCGCAGATGGCTCACGAGGTCCTGACGTGGTCCGGCGCCCGTGAGCTAAGCGTGCTCGGCTACTGTATGGGCGCGCCGCTGTCCGCCGCGTTCGTCGCCGGCTATCCCGAGGTCCCCGTGCGGAACTTCGTCGACATGGCGGGCCCGATCGACTTCTCTCACAGCGGGCTCTTCGGTCGCTGGCTCGATCCGAAATACTTCAATGTCGATCGTGTCGTCGAGGGGCTCGGTGGATCGGTCCCCGCGTCGGCGATCCGCGCCGGCTTCAAGCTCGTCAGGCCGACCGCCGACCTGTCGACCTACGTGAACCTCTGGTGGAACCTGTGGAACGACCGCTACGTCGAGGGCTTCAACGCGCTCAACGCGTGGGCCAACGAGTACGTCGCGCTGCCCGGCGCATTCTTCCGGCAATGGGTGCGCGATTTCTATCAGGACAACAAGCTCCATCGTGGTGAGCTGCGCTACGGCGGTCGCGCGATGCGGCTGGACGCGATCACGTGTCCGCTGCTGGCGGTGGGGGCGGCGCAGGACTACATCGCGCCGCCGGCGTGTGTCCGCGCGCTCGTCGATGCCGTCGGCAGCCGCGACAAGCAGTACATGGAGCTGCCCGGCGGCCACATCTCGTTGATCGCCGGCCGCGGCGCGCTGCAGACGTGCTGGCCGCGCGTGTCGGACTGGCTGGCCGCGCGCTCGGCGACGCATGTGGCGACGTCTGAGCGGCGAGGGAGGCGATAGCGATGGCCGCCGATCCGGTCGTCGAATACTGGGCGGAGATCATGAAACGAACGCCCATCAGCCCCGAGCTGATGGCGCAGTGGAAACGCGTGATGGATCACGGCATCGAGGCGTGGTCGCGCGCGCTCAGCGAGGTGATGGCCACCGAGGAGTTCGCCCAGCTCCTCGGCACCTCGATCGAGCAGTGGCTCGCGGCGCAGGCGTCGATCACCGGCAATCGCGCGCAGCCGCCCGCCCATGCCACGCAGCTGCCGGCGCTGGCCGCGCAGCTCAATCGGATCGAGGAGCGCATCGCGCAGATCGAGGAGCGCATCGCCAGCAATGCCGAGTCCGCCGCCGGGGCTGCCTCCGCACAAACGGCGCGGCGTGGCCGGCGGCGCCGCGCAGCATAACGGCTGCGAGCGCCGGCGGCGAGTGTCGCCGCCGCCGGGCTCGGCACGATCGTGCGTGTGAGCTAGTAACCCGCGGGGGGCGGCTCGGTCGCGAGAGGAATCGGAACACCGTCGCGAACGGTGTTCAGACAGCCGGGGTGCGTGAAGTGAGGCGGGGCGAGCGGCGCCGCAGTGTACGAGATATCGTCGGCGTGAGCGCCGCCCGGCGGATTGAGCGCAGCCAGGTCGCGAGCCTTTTTCGCGATCTCATGATCGGCACACGCGGTGTCCCCGCTCACGCCCAGGCCCCCGATGACTTCTGTCCCTCGATAAAGCGGGACGCCGCCGCCAAAGGTGATGATGCCGCCGGCAATCTTTTGGCGGCCGCCATCCGAGCCGTGTTCCCTGGGCGGGGCGAGGAACTTTGGATCGAACGGATTCGAGTGGTTCAGGCCGAACAGCGAATGGCCGGGCTGGACGAAGGTGTAGAGCCGAGCGGTTGACAGCGCAAGCTCGTCCACGCTGAAGGCGTTCGCGGTGTAGGCCTTGGCCTTCGCGATCGCCTGACTGCCCGGCCACACATCCGTGGGATCGGCGGTCGACACGGCGACCGAGCAGCTCACTGTCGCGGTTCACGATGGCGCCCCACATCTTCGTGCCGTGGAAGATCCCGCCGGCCTCGCCCGGGGAATGGGGCGAGCCAGCCTGGGCGGCGATGAGCAGTGCCTTCAGCTGGGCATCGCTCGGCAGATTCTTGCAATTCGCTTCGGCATGCGCGGGAGTACCGGTTGCGATCAGGAGCAGCAGGGTCGTGAGCGCAGAGACCAGGGCTCCTTGCCACGAGTTGGCCACGGTGGGACGCGGCGGGACGCTGGCGCGCCGAGATGCTGTCACGTGTCGGCCCCTCCCGCAACCAGGCGCCCTCGCGTCGTCGGACCATCCCCGGCGCGCCGGCGGTGGTATCGTGATTTCGTTGTCCATTGAGCAACACTCCGAGGCCCTGGTCGCGGCCGCTCATGACGCCGTGCTCGTCGTCGACGACGCGCGCACCTTCGTCGACGCCAATCCAGCCGCGTGCCGGCTCCTTGGCCTGTCGGTGGCGGAGCTGCGCGGCCGCCGCTTCGACGAGTTCCTCGCGCCCACTCGCGAGCTCGAGACGGCGTGGGAGACGTTTCTCCGCAGGGGTGAATACCGCGGCGAGCTGCAGGTCATTCGTCCCGACGGCGAGATCCGGCACGTCGAGTACAGTGCGACGGCGCGTTTCATGGCGGGCCGCCATCTCGCCATCCTGAGAGACATCGCCGACCGCAAGCGCGCTGAGGCCGAGAGATCCGAGCTGCGTCGGCGGGAACAGTTACGTCTGCGCGAGACCGAGACGCTGTTGGCGGTGAGCCGGGCGCTCTCCTCGACGCTGGATCCCATCGAGACGATGCGGCGGGTGGCGCGCGAGGTCGCCCTGACGCTCGGAGCCGACATGGTCGGCGCGTACCTGGCCGATGCGGCACGCACGAAACTCTCGCCGGTCGCCGGCTATCACGTGCCGCCCGAGATGATCGACGCCTTTCGCCGGATTCCGATTCCCATCAGGAATCACCCGGCGATCGAGGAGGCGTGGACACACCGCCGCGCCGTGTGGACCGACGACATGGCCCGTGACCCTCGCGTCGACGCGGAGATTCTCCGGCAGTTCCCGCACCAGTCCGACCTCTTCGTGCCGATCCGGATCAAGGATCGACCCGTCGGCGGCTTCTTCGTCATCTGGTGGACGGCGCGGCGCACGTTCACGGAATGGGAGGTGCGCCTCTTGCAGGGCATCAGCGATCTCGCCGGCATCTTCCTGGAAAACGCGCAGCTCTATCGCCAGAGCACCGAGGACAGTCGCGCCAAGGACGAATTCCTCGCCACGGTGTCGCACGAGTTGCGCAACCCGCTCGGCGCCATCGCCAACGCGGTGGCCGCGCTCGATCGTCGCGCGGGCGGCGAAGCGGCGGCCACGCGCCTGCGACAGATCATCCACCGCCAGAGCCGCCACCTCACGCGCCTGGTCGACGACCTGCTGGACGTCGCCCGCGCGACGGCCGGCAAGATCGCCCTCCACATCCAGCCCGTCGACCTGAGCGAAGTCGCCGCCGGCTGCGTGGCCTCGCTGCGCGCAGGCGGTCGGGCCGAGCCGCTGAAGCTCAGCTTCCGCGCCCAGTCGGTGATGGTGAACGCGGACGCCACGCGCCTGGCGCAGATCATCACGAACATGCTCGACAACGCCGTGAAGTTCACGCCGCCAGGCGGCGCCATCGACGTGGACGTCGTCCGCGAAGGCCAGAAAGCCGTGCTCCGCGTGCGCGACACCGGCGTCGGCATCGATCCGGAGATGCTGCCGCGAATCTTCGACCTCTTCGCCCAGGCCGAGCAGCCGATGGACCGCTCCGTCGGCGGCCTCGGCATCGGTCTCACGCTCAGCCGCCGCCTCGTCGAGATGCACGAGGGCACACTCACCGCCGCCAGCGCCGGCCCCGGCCAGGGCGCCGAGTTCACCGTGCGCCTGCCGGTGGCGATGTCCGTGACGCCGGCGCCGATTTCCGCACCGCGCGGGTCGGAGCGGAGCCGCAGCATTCTTATCGTCGAGGACAACGACGACGCGCGCGAGTCGCTTCGGCTGCTGCTGGAGGGCCTCGGCCATCGCGTCGTGGCGGCGGGTGACGGCGCCGAGGGCGTGGCGCTCGCGCAGGCGCACCCGCCGGAGGTGGCGCTGATCGATCTCGGTTTGCCGGGTCTCGACGGTTACGAGGTGGCGCGCGCACTACGCGCGAGCCCGATCGGGAAGACGATGACGCTCATCGCGGTCACGGGGTACGGGCAGGCGGAGGATCGGCAGCGGTCGAAGGAGGCGGGGTTCGATGCGCACCTGGTGAAGCCGGTGTCGCAGGCGCTGTTGTCGAGTTTGATCGCGGCGGGGTGAGCGCGGGTGCCTAGTCGAAGCTGACGATCTCCACCCAGTTCGAGCCCTTGCCGGTCGAGTACTTGCCGATCGGCTTCAGGGCACCACTCGAGGGATCGATCGCATACGCGGAGATGGTGTCCGACTTCTCGCCCGAGACGACCATGAAGCGTCCGGTGCGATCGATGCTGAATCCGCGCGGTTGTTTTTCGGTGGGCGTGCTACCGAGGTAGCTGAGCTTGCCGGTCGCCGAGTCGACGGCGAAGGCGCCGATCGTGCTGCTGGTGCGCTCGGCGACGTACAGAAACTTCCCGTTCGGCGTGAGATGCAGATCCGAAGCCCAGATATCGTTGCTGGTGTCGCGTGCCACGGCGCCGGCGACGCCGACCGCGCCGCGGGGAGCGCCGGGGACGAGCTTGCTGTCTGGCGGGAGCGCGGACGCCGAGCCAAGTTCCGTGAGCAGCCCGGTCTTGTCGTCGAGCGCCAGCGTGGTCACGGTCGCCGTAAGCTCATTCAGCAGGTATACGAAGCGATTGACGGCCGACGTGATGAGGTGGCGCGGGCCGGTCCCGGCCTTTAGCTGCAGCACCGGCGGCGTGTTCGCCGCGAGCCGGCCCGTCTTGTCGTCGAACAAGAACTGGAAGATCTGATCGGTGCCGAGATGCGGCACGAATACGAAGCGGTTCGTGTTGTCGCTGCGAATGGCGTGGGCGTTGCGTGCGGTCGGGATCGTCTGTAACGGCGGGCCGACCCGTCCGTCCGGGCCGACCGGATTGACGCTCACGAGATTGGCGCCGTAGGACGCGCCGAGCAGATACCGTCCGCTGCGGTCGAGCGAGATGTACGGGAAACTTTCAGCAAGGGGCCCCGTGCCGACGAGCTTCAGCGCACCGGTGCCCGAATCGATGCTGTACGTGTAGGCCGAAAACGGCTTGGAGCGGACCGCCGCGATGAGGAAGCGTTTGTCCGGGCTGACCGTCATCGGCATCACGATCTTCTCGGCCTTAAAGCGCTGGCCGGGCTGGAGCGAGCCGTCGGAATTCAGCGTATACATCCCGATGTCGCCATCCTCCGAGTTCGAGATGTAGACGAAGGTCGCCGCGAGCGCCGGACCGCTCATGAGCAGCCACAAGGATGCAGCGACGATTCCGGCGGCGACATTGTGTCGAGCGAGCATTGCCACCCTCCATTGGTTGTGATCGGCGGAAGTCCAGTCGTCAAAACGGTACGTCGCACCACGGCCAGGGCCCATAGGCATCCATTGGGCGAGACCCGAGAATCAGCCCAACGCAGGTGAGTGTCAATCGCTGTCGCGACGTCGTGAACTACATCCTCGAGCGGGGCGTGAAGTGCATCGGCACCGACGGGCCGAGCATGGGCTCCGTCAACCCGGAGGAAGCGACGATGACGCACTGGGCGGCCGCGTCACGCGAAGGCGCGGCTTCTTCGTGTTCCTGGCGCCGAAGTACGAGAACAATCACGGAGGGCCGGGCCGCGCGATTGGAATCCTGCCGTAGTCGATGCCGAGGTGTTACAGCACCTGCTCGATCTCATCCAGGTGCTCGCGGCGATGCTCGGCGCGCAACAGCATGATCGGGCTACCGGCCGCCGCATTCTTCGCGAGCAATTCGTCCGGTAGCGTCGCGACCGCGTGGTCGATCGCGCGTGCGGTCTCAACGGCGAGCGTGGCGGCCCGGCGCGGCGGCAGCGCGAGCTGCGTCGGCTTCGCCGCCTCGTTGATCCACTCGACGTCGATCGGATTCTCCGTGGGAACCTTCACGCCGCGCTTGAGCAGCTCGATAAACGTGACGATCCGCTGATCCCAGAACGCCAGGTGGGCGAGCACACCGGCCACGGTCCAGCCGTCCGGCATCGGGCGACTCAGAGCCGCGTCGTCGAGCTTGCCGACGAGTGCTTCGAGGCGGCGACGTTCGCGATCGTTCTCAGCGATGTACGAGCGGTCGGCGGCCATGCGTGGCCTCCCTTCTTTAGCGACGAACGGTCGCCGGCGGAACTGCGAAAGGCTTATTCGTGCCCTCTCTGAGAAGACGCCAGTACTTGCCACGAATGGCTTTCGAGTAATCGGAATC
>QHSO01000099.1 GCA_003220475.1 Candidatus Rokuibacteriota bacterium
GAACGGCGGCCGACCACCTTCGTGTTCGCCACGTAGGCGGCCAGGCACGGGACCAGCAGCACCACGCTCATCACCGCCGCCGCCGGGAAGTCGTTCATGCCGATGACCTGCGCGTAGATCTCGGTCGCGAGCACGTTGTAGCGGCCGCCGATGAGGATCGGATTGCCGAAGTCGGTCATGCAGAGGATGAAGACGATGAGCGCCGCCGACGCGAGCCCGGGACGCGCCAATGCCAGCGTCACGCGACCCAGCGTCGTCAGCAGCCCGGCGCCGAGATTTTCCGCCGCCTCCTCCAGGCTCGTGTCGATGTTGCCGAGCACGTTGGCGAGCAGGATGTACGCCTGCGGTAAGAACGTGAACACCTGCGCGGCCACGATCCCGTGGAAGCCATAGATCGACCAGTCCAGGCCGAGGGCCCGCGTGACGACGCCGTTGCGGCCGAAGAGCAGGATGAACGAGAGCGAGACGAGGAACGGCGGCGAGATGAGCGGCAGCAGGCTCATGAGCGACACGAAGCGCTTGCCGGGCACCGTCGTGCGCGTCACGGCGTAGGCCAGGACGACGGCCACCGCGACGGTGATCAGCGTCGACACGGCCGAGACGAGCAGGCTATTGACGAGAATCCGCGCCAGTCGCCAGGAGCTGAAGAACGCCGCGTACTGGGCGAGCCCGCGCGGACCCGCGACGCTCAGCGCGAGCACGCGCACGACCGGCCACACCACGAACGCCAGCAAGAGCGCGAGGACGGTGGCGGCGGTGACGCCGAGGACCGGCTCCACCCGCGCCAGCCGCGACAGCGGCGGGGCCGGCGCACGGGCGACGGTCGCCATCTCTCAGCCGGCCGTGAAGCCGCCGTCGACGACGAGCTCGGCGCCGGTCATGAACGAGGACTCGTCGCTGGCCAGGAACAACGCGACGTAGGCGATCTCGCGCGGCTGCGCGATGCGGCCGAGCGGAATGCCGGTCTCGAACTCCTTGCGGATGGCGTCGGTGAGATAGGGCGCCTGCAGCGGCGTGTCGACGATTCCCGGATGGATCACGTTGCAGCGGATCTTGTCCTTCGCGAACTGGATCGCGAGCGACTTGGTGAGCGAGATGAGCGCGCCCTTGGCCGCGGTGTAGGCGTCCTGCGCGCGCGTGAACCCAGCCAGCGCCGACACCGACCCCATCATGATGATCGAGCCGCCGCCGGCCGTCCTCAGGTGCGGAATGCCGTGCTTGGTCACCCAGAAGACGGATTTGAGATTGATCGCCATCACGCGATCCCACGACTTCTCATCCGTTTCCAGCACCGAGCGGTCCCGGTCTTTCCACAACACACCCGCGTTGTTGTAGAGCACGTGCAGCGCGCCAAATTTCCGCACCCCCTCCGTGATCATTCTCTGCACGTCCGCCTCAACCGCGACGTCGCCCGTCACCGCGATCGCCTGCCCGCCCGCCGCCTCAACCTTCTTCACCGTCTCCGCCGCCGCCGCCCCTTCAATGTCCGCAACGACGACGCGCGCCCCCTCCTCGGCGAATAGGATCGCGGCCTCGCGCCCCATCCCCGCGCCCGCCCCCGTAATGAACACAACCTTATTGCGGAGTCGATCAGCCATTCCACCCACCATTCGCCGGAGCGATCAAAACGGCCCAGATGCTAGGCGGCGAGGAGGACCCGACTGAGGCGTAGGCCGCCTACGCCGCAGGGAGGGCCCGACGAGCCAACGACGCAGATGGGCCGTTTTCATCGCTCCGCCTAGATCCGCTCGAAATTCCGGATCAGCTCCCAGTCCGTCACCGCCTGGTCAAACGCCTGCTGCTCAAGGCGCGCGGCGTGCAGATAATGGTCGACGACGCGGTCGCCGAAGGCGGCGCGCGCCACACGGCTGCGCTCGAGCTCGCCGATGGCCTCGCGCAGCGTCTTGGGCACCTGCGGCAGCGTGGCGTCCTGGTACGCGTTGCCCTCGTACGGCTTTGGCGCCTTCAGCTTGCTCGCGATGCCGTGCAGGCCGGCCGCGATCGTGGCCGCGAACGCGAGATAGGGATTCGCGTCGGCGCCGGGAATGCGGTTTTCCACGCGGAACGCCCCGCCCTCGCCGCAGAGGCGGAACCCGCACGTGCGGTTGTCCCAGCCCACCGCAATCCGCGTGGGCGCGAACGAGCCGGCTTGATAGCGCTTGTACGAGTTGACGCCCGGCGCATAGAAGTAGGCGAGCTCGCGCGCCATGGCCATCTGCCCCGCGAGCCACTGACCGAACAGCGGCGTCCACGCGGCGCGGCCGTTGCCGCGCGCGCGCGCGGGCGGCGCGAAGAGCGCTTTCTTGCCGGCGCGATCCCAGAGCGAGCTGTGCACGTGGAACGACGAGCCGGCGGCGGCCATGTCGTACTTCGCCATGAAGGTCAGGGAGCAGCCGTGCAGGTGCGCGATCTCTTTGGCGCCGTGCTTGTAGAGCGTGGTGCGGTCCGCCATCTCGAGCGCCTCGGCGTAGACGAGGTTGATCTCCTCTTGCCCGCGTCCCCACTCGCCTTTTGACGTCTCGACCGGGACGTCGGCCGCCTCCATGCCGTTGCGAATGGCGCGGATGAGCGGCTCCTCCTTCGTCGTCTGTAGGATGTGATAGTCCTCGAGGTAATCCGACACCGGCGTCAAGTTCTGGTAACGTTTTGCTCTCGCCTGCTCGAACGTCTCGCGAAAGCAGTAGAGCTCGAGCTCCGCGGCCGTCTTCACGAGATGGCCTTGCGCGGCCGCGCGCGCGACCTGGCGCTTCAGCACCCAGCGCGGCGCCTCCTCGATGGCCTCGCCGTCGTCGTCGTACACGTCGCAGAACACGAGCGCGGTCTTCGGCAGCCATGGGATCACGCGGAGCGTGCCGAGATCCGGCACCATCTTCATGTCACCGTAGCCTCGCTCCCACGAGGTGAGCTTGAAGCCGGTCTGCGGCTCCATCTCCATGTCGACGGTGAGCAGGTAGATGCACGCGTGGACGCCGTCGGCGAGGACGTGATCGACGAAGTGCCGGCCGACCATCCGCTTGCCCATCAGCCGCCCATAGTGATCGGGGACCACGGTCAGGACGGTATCGATCTCGCCTTTGCGGACGAGCGCTTCCAGACCGCGGGCGTCGAGCCGGCCGGGCATGTCGCGGATAGTAGCGCATGGCCGCAGCGCGTGTCATCCTGCTCGCCGTGCAGGCGACGCACGTCGCGCGATCGTGGTATGGACGCGACGCTCTACGACTTCGCCAACTTCGCCGTCGCCGCCGTCGTGCTCTCGACCGTCTATCCCGTCTTGGGCTCTACTCGCTGGTCGGCAGGCGTCGCAGGCGTCGTGGCTGTTGTCAGTCGACGCGCATCAGCACAGGCGGCAGCATCAGCACGAGCAGCACGAAGCAGGCGATGCCGACCAGACGACGGCCACGCGTGAGCGGCTCGATCGGGTCGAGGATCGGGCCATGGCCGTAGCCGAGCGCAAAGCGGATCAGCGCCGCGAGCACGAGCCAGTTCACGCCCGGAATGATTGACATCCAGTCGGGCCGCGCGAGGTAGAGCCCGGCCGCGACGCTCACGCCGAGCGCGGCCAGCGCGGCAACGGTGAGGCGACCGAGCGTCGGGTGATGGCGCGGAAGCAGCGCATAGCCGATACGCCCGCCGTCGAGCTGGCCGGCGGGCAGCAGGTTCAGCGCCGTCACGAGAAAGCCGAACCACGCGGCATCCGCGATCGGGTGCGTCGAGACCACCATGCCGGCGGGCAACGTGCCGAAGCGCAGCCAGACGAGCGCGTGCGTGAGCAGCGATTCCCCGAAGACGAGATGTGGCCCAGGCGTGGCCGGGACGACCGTCGACCACGCGAGTCCGAGCAGCGCCGCCGGTATGGCCACCGCCAGCCCCGCCAGCGGGCCCGCCGCCGCGATGTCGAAGAGCGCGTTGCGGTCGCGCGCCGACGATCGCATGCGGATGATCGCGCCCATCGTGCCCGCCGGGAAGATCACGGGCGGCGCGGGGATGAAGTACGGCAGGCTCACGGCGGCGCCGCGGGCGCGAGCCGTGAAGTAATGACCGAACTCGTGCACGACGAGAATGCCGAGCAGTGTCGCCGCGAACGGCACGCCGCTCAGGATCCACATAAGCGGCTCGCGCGATGCACGATAGGCGTCGAACGTCGGCGACCCGATGAAGCTCGTTCCCGCGAGCAGCGTGGTGAGACACGTCAACAGGAAGAGCACGGCGTTCCACACCGGACCACGCTCCCGACGGCGTCGCGGCGCTGCGACGCGGAGCGCGTGGCCGTTGGTGGACGTGAGCGCATCGGTGGCCAACTTGCGCTCGGGCATGCTGTCAGCGTATCACGCGGGCGGGCGAGCGATGCGTGGCGGCGGCGTGTGACGGCGCGCCGGGGGCGGGCGCGGCTGCCAGACCACGCAAATCGACGATACGCTCCGCCTGTCTTGGGGCACCGATTCCTGGCCGGGTCCGACGCATTGCCCGAAACACGGGTCTGGCAGCCGCGCCCGCCCCCGGCACGCCGTCACCGCCGTCATCGCGCTTCGATCGCCCCGCCGTGTGATGCGCGGACAACATTGCTGTCGAGCGAGCCTCGGAACGGCGGTTACGTCGATGTCTTGCGACGGTCGCGCGCCGCGTCGCGCGAATAAACGTCGCTCTTCGAGCGCTGCTGTGAACTCGGTTACGCCGAGATCTTGGCGAGACGGTCGATGGCTTGGCGGAGGGCGTCGAGGCCGGAGTCGAGGTAGATGGCGCCGAGGATGGCTTCGAGAGTGGTGGCGAGGATGGACTCGCGCGTGCGGCCGCCGGTTTGGTCTTCGCCGCGTCCGAGGCGGACGACGGTACCGAGTTGCAGCGCGGCGGCCCAGCGGGCGAGATTGGCGCCGGAAACCAGGGCGGCGCGTGCCGGCGTCAGCACGCCGACCGGCGCGGTGGGCTCGCGCGCAAGCAATCGCTCGGCGATGACGAGGCCGAGCGCGGCGTCACCGACGAATGCGAGTCCGTCCTGCGCGACCGCGGGCGGGTGCTCGTTGACATAGGACGCGTGCGTCAGCGCGCGCTGGAGCAGCTCGGGATCCGCGAAGCGGTGACCGAGCGCCACCTCGAGGGCCGTCACGTCCCGTGGAGGGAGTTCGAGGGGGCGTCGCACCCCTCGTCTGAAAGATCGGGGGCCATTTCGGGGCCCCCCATGTTCCTAGCCCCGATACTTGCGGAACGCGAGCGTCGCGTTGGTGCCGCCAAAGCCGAAGGCGTTCGACAGCGCCGTCTCGATGTCCTGCTTGCGTGCCTGGTTCGGCACGTAGTCGAGATCGCAGTCCGGGTCGGGCGTCTCGTAGTTGATCGTCGGCGGCAGCAGGCCGTGGTGCAGCGACAACACCGTCGCGATGGCTTCGATGCCGCCGGCGGCGCCGAGCAGGTGGCCGGTCATCGACTTGGTCGACGACACGGCGAGCTTGCGCGCGTACTCGCCGAACACCCGCTTGATGGCCAGCGTCTCGAACTTGTCGTTGTACGGCGTCGAGGTGCCGTGCGCGTTGATGTAGTCGATCTCCGACGGCGACAGCTGCGCGTCGGTGAGTGCACCGGCCATTGCGCGCGCGGCGCCGTCGCCCTCGGGATCGGGCGCGGTCATGTGATGCGCGTCACCGGTCATGCCGTAGCCGACGATCTCGCCGTAGATGCGCGCGTCGCGCCGGCGCGCGTGCTCGAGCGACTCCAGCACCAGGATGCCGCCGCCCTCGCCGCACACGAAGCCGTCGCGCCCGGCATCGAACGGCCGCGACGCTTTCTGCGGCTGGTCGTTGCGCGTGGACATCGCCTTCATCGAGCAGAAGCCCGCGATCGTCAGCGGCACCACGATCGCCTCCGCGCCGCCGGCGATCATCACGTCGGCGTCGCCGCGCTGGATGAGACGGAACGCGTCGCCGATCGCGTGGTTGCCGGTCGCGCACGCGGTGACGACCGACGAGTTCGGCCCCTTGGCGCCGAAGCGCATGGAGACGAGCCCGGACGCCATGTTGATGATGAGCATCGGGATGAAGAACGGTGAGACCCGGTCGGGCCCGCGCTCGATCAGCATCTTGTGCGCGTCGAGCAGCGACGAGATGCCGCCGATGCCCGAGCCGATCAGCACACCGAAACGGGCGGCGTCCACCGCGGCCGTGTCGAGGCCGGAGTCCTCGACGGCCATCACCGAGCACGCCACCGCATATTTCAGATACGGATCGAGCCGCCGCGCGTCCTTCTTGTCGATGTACTTGAGCTCGTCGAAGTTGCGGACCTCGCCGGCGATGCGCGTGACGAATTGGTACTCGCCGTTCGCCGTCTTGGTCTGGGCGTCGAACTTCGTGATCGGGCCGATGCCCGACTTGCCCTGCATGAGCGCAGACCAGAACTCTTCGACGGTGTTGCCCACCGGCGTGAGCGCGCCGAGACCCGTGACGACGACGCGGCGGGGGGCCACGGTCTTACGAATTGTCCTTGATGTATTGGATGGCGTCGCCGACCGTCACGATCTTCTCGGCATCCTCGTCCGGGATCTGGATGTCGAAGTGCTCCTCCAGGGCCATGACGAGCTCGACGGTGTCGAGGGAATCGGCGCCCAAATCTTCGATGAACTTCGCGGCCGGAGTGACGTCGTCCTCCTCCACCCCGAGCTGCTCGATGATGATCTCCTTCACCTTATCCTCGACTGACTTCGCCATGAACCCCCTCCGGATGGGGAAAGTGATGCGGTGGCTCACATGTAGAGGCCGCCGTTGACGTGGAAGACTTGTCCCGTCACGTAGGCGGCGCCGTCTCCGGCCAGGAATCCTACCATCTCGGCCACCTCACGGGCCGTTCCGATGCGCTTGAGCGGCACCTGCGCCAGCAGCGCGTCGCGCGCGTCGGTGGGCAGCGCGGCCGCCATGTCCGTCTCGATCAATCCCGGCGCGACGGCGTTCACCAGAATGCCCCAGTGCGCGAGCTCACGCGCGGTGGCCTTGGTCAGCCCAATGAGTCCGGCTTTGGCCGCGGAGTAGTTGGCCTGGCCGGCATTGCCCATGGCGCCGGCGGTGGACGCGATGTTCAGGATGCGCCCGCCGCTCTTGGCCCGCACCATCGCCTTGCTCGCCGCGCGCGTCATCAGAAAGGCGCCCTTCAGATTCGTCTCGAGCACGCGGTCCCAGTCATCGTCCTTCATCCGCAAGATGAGACCGTCGCGGGTGATGCCGGCGTTGTTGACGAGCACGTCGAGGCGACCGAACCGCTCGCGCGCCAACTCGACCACGCGCTCGGCGTCCTCGCGCCGCGTGACGTCCGCGACGAGCCCGGCCGCGGATCCCCCGTCCTGCGTGAGCTCCTTGAGCGCAACGTTGAGACGGTCGGCGTCGCGGCCCGAGACAACGACGTTCGCACCGTGCTCGAGCATCCACGCGGCGATGGCGAGACCGATGCCGCGCGTGCCGCCTGTGATCACCGCGACCTTGCCGTTCATTCTTGCTGGGGGCCCCGAGATGGCCCCCAGACCCCCAATTCTCGGACGCGCCCCGGCGGAGCCGTGGCGCGCCTCGGGTTTGCCATAGGGCGTCTCACCGAAGCGCCGCCAGCGCCTTGTCGAGACCGGCGGGATCCTCGACGGCGACGCTCTTCGCGTCGTCGACGATGCGCTTCGTCAGCGCGGTGAGCACGCGGCCGGGTCCGACTTCCACGAACGCCGTTGCGCCCTCGGCGGCCAGCCGCTGCACGCATTCGGTCCAGCGCACGGGACTCGCGACCTGGCGCAGGAGGAAGGGCACCACGTCGCCGGCCGTGCGCGTCACTCCGGCGTCGACGTTGCGAACCACCGGCACGCGCGGATCGCTCACGGTCACGCCGGACAGGGCCGCGGCGAGCCGCTCGGCCGCCGGCTTCATCAGCGAGCAGTGAAACGGCGCACTCACCGGCAGCAGCACGCTCTTGCGGCCGCCGCGCTCCGCCGCCAGCGCCACCGCCCGCTCGACGGCCGGCTTGTCGCCGGCGATGACGATCTGCTGCGTCGAGTTCACGTTGGCAACCTCGACGACCTCGCCCTTCGCCGCGTCGCGCACCACCGCTTCGACGGCGTCGACCGGCAGGCCCATGATCGCGGCCATCGCTCCGGTGCCGACGGGCACCGCCTCCTGCATGAACTCGCCGCGCTGGCGCACGACGCGCACGGCGTCGCGCATTCGCACGGCGCCGGACACGACGAGCGCCGAGTACTCGCCGAGGCTGTGGCCGGCGGTCAGCGCCGGCGTGAGGCCGCGCTCGGCGCACGCGGCGGCCGCGGCGCGTCGTGGAACGCCTTGCCCATCCCGACCACCTGCGAGCCCTGCCCCGGAAACAGGAACGCGATTTTGTGATTTTCGATCATTTCACCGCTCGCCTCAGCGGAGGCACCGCTTCGGCTCGCGCTACCATCGCATCAGGGCCGTGCCCCACGCGAAGCCACCGCCGAATGCCGCGATGAGGATCAGATCGCCTTTCTTGATGCGTCCGCCCGCGAGGGCCTCTTCCAGGGCGACGTACACCGAGGCCGCGCCGGTGTTGCCGTAGCGGTCGACGTTCACGAACACGCGCTCCATCGGCAGGTTCACGCGCCTCGCGGCGGCCTCGATGATGCGGAGGTTGGCCTGGTGTGGGATGAAGAGGTTCACGTCGTCGGCGGTGAACCCGTTGCGGCTCAGGATGGCCTCGGTGCACTCGGCGAACATCCGCACGGCGACCTTGAAGACCTCCGCGCCCTTCATCTTCGCGAAGTGCATGCCCTTGTCGACCGTCTCGTGGGTGGCGGGATTGCGAGCGCCGCCGCCGGGCATGTAGAGCAGGTCCCAGTACTGTCCGTCCGAGTACAGGTCGAAATCGATCAGCCCGCTCTCGTCGGTGGACGCCTCCAGCACGGCGGCGCCCGCCGCGTCGGCGAGCAGCACGCACGTGCCACGATCCGTGAAGTCGGTGATCTTCGACAACGTCTCCGCGCCCACGCACAGCACGCGGCGATACTTCCCGGTCTGGATGAACTGCGCGCCGATCGACAGGCTGTACACCGAGCCCGCACAGGCGGCGAGCATGTCGACCGAGCCCACGCGCTTGCAGCCGAGGCGGTGCTGGAGAATGTTGCCCACCGTCGGAAAGAACATATCCGGCGTGGTCGTGCCGACCGCGATGAAATCGATATCGTCGGGCACGAGATTGGCGCGCTCGAGGGCCTGCTGGGCCGCCTTCAGCGCGAGGTCGGAGGTGGCTTCGGTCTCGTCGGCGATGTGACGCTCGCGGATGCCGCTGCGCTGCACGATCCACTCGTCGTTCGTCTCGACCATCTTCTCGAGATCGGCGTTGGTGACGATCCGCTTGGGCGCGTACGCTCCCACGCTGACGATCTTGGCGCGCGTCATTCGCGGCCTCCCTCCCGGCCGCCGCGCGCGACTTCGGACTCCAGCGCGGCGCGGATGTGCTCGTTGAGCCCCTTCTTGGCCCATTCCGCCGCCACCCGCACGGCGTTCTTGATGGCCTTGGCCGGCGAGCGTCCGTGGCAGATGATCGCCTCGCCGTCGATGCCGAGCAGGGGCGCGCCGCCGAACTCGGTGTAGTCCACGCGCTTGCGGAAGCGCGTGAAGGCCGGCGTCGAGAGCGCGGCGCCGATCTTGGACCGCAGATCGCGCGTCAGCTCTTCCTTGATCATGGCGCCGAGCATCTCGGCCAGACTCTCGGAGATCTTGAGCGCGACGTTGCCGGTAAATCCATCGGTGACGACGACGTCGCAGGTACCGTTGTAGATGTCGCGACCCTCGACGTTGCCGATGAAGTTGAGTGCGGACTCCTTGAGCTGCTCGTACGCCTCGCGCGTGAGGTCGTTGCCTTTGCCCTCTTCCTCGCCGACGGACAGCAGGCCGACGCGCGGGTTGTCGACGCCGAGGATGTCGCGCGCGTAGACGTGTCCCATCAACGCGTACTGGAAGATGTGCCACGGCTTGGGCGCCACGTTGGCGCCGACGTCGAGCAGCAACGTCGCGCGCTTGAGGCTCGGCAGCACGGTGGCGATGGCCGGCCGGTCGATGCCGCGCAGCACGCCGATGACGAACATCGCGATGGCCATGGCGGCGCCGGTGTTGCCGGCGGAGATGAAGGCCGAGGCGTGGCCGTCGCGCACGAGCTCGGCGGCCACGCGGAGCGAGGAGTCACGCTTGCGCCGCAGCGCCTGCGAGGGAGATTCGGCCATGCCGACGACCTGCGAGGCGTGCCGGATCTCCATGTTGAGGCTGCTAACGTGCAGACGCGTGATCTCCCGCTCGATGGCGTCCCGATCGCCAACGAGGATGACCGAGGCGCCGAACTCGCGCACCGCGGCCGCGGCGCCCTCGACGACGACGGTGGGGCCGTGGTCGCCCCCCATCG
The DNA here is from genome assembly GCA_003220475.1 of Candidatus Rokuibacteriota bacterium. GTDB lineage: Bacteria > Methylomirabilota > Methylomirabilia > Rokubacteriales > CSP1-6 > AR12. The sequence continues at coordinate 10,381 of QHSO01000099.1, forward strand.
CGTCGACCGCGATCTTCAGTTACGAGCCTTCGGTCGCGACGATCTCGCGACCTTTGTAGTACCCGCAGTGGGGACACACGCGATGCGGCAGCTTGGCCTCGCGGCACTGCGGACACACCGAGCGTGTGGGCGGCGCCAGCTTGTAGTGCGTGCGGCGCTTGCGGCCGCGGGTCACGGAGTGGCGTCGCTTCGGCAGCGGCATCGGCGTCTCCTCTTGGTGCTCTGGGTCAGTGGCGCAGGCGCGTCGCCAGATCGCGGAGCGCCGCCAGGCGCGGGTCGGGCGCGCGCTCGGCGCACGCGCACGGAACGAGATTGCGATTGCCACCGCACGCGGGGCAGAGCCCCCGGCAGTCTTCGCGGCAGAGCGGCTTCATCGGCAGCGCGAGCGTGGTCTCGGTCTCGACCACGCGCTTGAGATCGAGCTCGTCGTTCGTGTAGAAGTCGACGTCGAGATCGTCGGCGCCGAGCTTGACGCTGTCACCGGTCACCGGGCGCGGCAAGAGCCGCACGTCGACCCGCACCTCGACGCGCGCGGGGAACGCCTCGAGACACCGTCCGCACGTCTGCGGCACCGTCGCGGTGACGCGCCCCTGCACGAGGACGTCGACGCCGTCGGGTGAGATCTGCAGATCGAGCGCATCGAGGCGCCAGGAGGGATCGGAGAATGCGGGCTCGAGCGCGTGCGGATCGGAGACCGCGAGACCCTGTTCCTCGAGGTCGGACACCTTGATCATCATCTCGGTGGACCCTGTGTAAGTCTCAGTCATTGAAGGATTTTTCACGTGAACCGGCCCAGTATATCGACGGGGTTTGCGCCAGTCAAGGTGTTTGACGTCAGTTTGACCGCTTCGGAGCCGTTTGCTACGCTTTGCCCCGATGTCCAACGTGCTGAAGACCGGTCTCCTCCTGGGCGTCCTCACGGCTCTCTTCGTCCTCGGTGGCCGAGCGATCGCCGGCGAGCAGGGCATGATCATCGGCTTCGTGATGGCGGCGCTCATGAACTTCGTCTCCTATTGGTTCTCGGACAAGATCGTCCTCGCGATGTACGGTGCTCAGCCCGTCGACGAGGCCCAGGCGCCCGGACTGCACGCGATCGTGCGCCGGCTGGCGACGCGTGCGCAGATCCCGATGCCGCGCGTCTACATCATCCCGACCGACACGCCCAATGCCTTCGCCACCGGCCGCAACCCGCAGCACGCGGCGGTCGCGGTGACCGAGGGCATCAGGCGGGTCCTCGACGACGATGAGCTCGAGGGCGTGCTCGCGCACGAGCTGTCGCACGTCACCAACCGCGACGTGCTGATTTCGACGATCGCGGCGACGCTGGCGGGCGCCATCACGTATCTGGCGCACATGGCGCAGTGGGCGGCCATCTTCGGCGGGCGCTCACGGGACGACGAGGAGGGCGGCGGCAACCCGCTGGTGATGATGCTCTTCGCCGTGCTCGCGCCGATCGCCGCGATGCTGGTGCAGCTCGCCGTGTCGCGCTCGCGAGAGTTCCAGGCCGACGCCAGCGGCGCGCGACTGGCGGGACGCTCCTACGGCCTCGCCAAGGCGCTCGAGAAGATCGAGGTCGCCTCACGGCTCGAGCCGCTGCCGGCCAATCCGGCGACGGCGCATCTCTTCATCGTCAATCCGCTGAGCGGACAGAGCTTCGCGCGGCTGTTCTCCACGCATCCCCCGACCGAGGAGCGGATCGCACGTCTCCGCGCGATGCGGCTGGGCTGATGGCGGGCCGGGCGGCAGCCGCCGCCCCGTGACGTTCCTGCGTTCCAACGACGGACTCGTCTGTGCGGCGTGGGCCGCCGCCGCGTGCCTGCTCGCGATGGTTGCCGCGCCTGCTTACGCGCAGGCAGCCGGGCCGGTCGTGCAACAGCCCGATACCGTGTTCCTCGAAGAGCTGACGTGGACCGAGCTGCGTGCCGGTATCCAGGCGGGGAAAACCACGATCATCGTCCCGATCGGCGGCACGGAGCAGAACGGCCCCCACATGGCGCTGGGCAAGCACAACGCTCGCGTGAGGACGCTGGCCGAGCGCGTCGCGCGCACCCTCGGTGACGCGTTCGTCGCTCCGGTGATCGCCTACGTTCCCGAGGGCGCCCTGCAGCCCGCGACGGGGCACATGCGGTTCCCCGGCACGATCACCGTCCCCGACGACGTGTTTCGGCGGGGGCTCGAGTCCGCCGCGCAGAGCTTCAGGGTCCATGGCTTCCGCAACATCGTCTTCCTCGGCGACCACGGCTCGACGCAGGAAAGCCAGAAGGCGGTCGCCGCGCGTCTCAATCGCGCGTGGCACGCGGAGTCGGTTCGCGCTTACGCGATCGACGCCTATTACCGCGCGGCGACCGTCGAGTTCCGCGAGCTGCTGAAAGCGCGGGGGTACCGGGCCGAGGAGCTCGGCGAGCACGCCGCGCTGACCGATACCTCGCTCACCCTCGCGCTCGATCCCCGTCTCGTCCGGCCGATCGCTCCACGTGATGACGACCGGCTGCCCGGCGTCGGCACCGGCGTCGAGGGTGATCCGCGTCGCGCGAGCGCGGAGCTGGGGCGGCTCGGCGTCGAGCTGATCGTGACGCGCACCGTGGCGGCAATCAAGGCCTCGACCACCCATCGCTGAGAGAGGACTGATGCACTCCAATCGAGCGTGGTCTCTGGTGGCAGTGCTCGTGACGCTCACGCTGTTCGGCGGCGCGTCGCGCGCGGTCTCGCAGGCGGCCGGCCGTGTCGAAAGCATTCCCGGCATGCCGCCGGTGACGAATCCGACGAATCTCTACAGCGAGACCACGGCGGACAAGCTCAGCCCGGCGCTCGCCAACGTTCCCACGCGCGTGTACGTGCCGAACGTGAAATCGCACGAGGTGCACGTCATCGATCCGGCGACGTTCACGGTGATCGATCGGTACAAGGTCGGCAAGAACCCGCAGCACGTCGTGCCGTCGTGGGATCTCACGACGCTATGGGTGACGAACAACGCGGAGGGCCGCACCGACGGGACCCTGACACCCATCGATCCGATCACCGGCAAGCCGGGGCCGGACGTCGCCGTCGACGACCCGTACAACATGTACTTCACGCCCGACGGCAAGTCGGCCGTGGTCGTGGCGGAGGCCATGAAGCGCCTCGACTTCCGCGACCCGAAGACGCTGGCGCTGCAGGGCTCGGTGTCGGCGCCGCGCTGCGGCGGTATCAACCACGGCGACTACGCCATCGATGGGCGCTACCTGATCATGACGTGCGAGTACGCGAGCCGGCTGGTCAAGATCGACTGGCGCGCCCGCAAGGTGCTCGGCTACCTCACCCTACCCGACGGCGGCATTCCGCAAGACGTGCGCGTGAGTCCCGACGGCGCGATCTTCTACGTCGCCGATCTCAAGGCGGGCGGCGTGCACCTGGTCGACGGTGACGCGTTCAAGCACGTCGGCTTCATCAAGACCGGCGTCGGCACGCACGGCCTCTATCCCAGCCGCGACGGCACGAAGCTGTACGTGACGAATCGCGGCTTCTCGCAGATCGGCGGCAAGCCGGGCGTCGGCAAGGGCAGCGTGTCGGTCGTCGACTTCTCGACTCGCCAGGTCGTCGCCACCTGGACGTTGCCGCGCGCCGGCAGTCCCGACATGGGCAATCTGAGCGTGGACGGCAAGCACCTGTGGCTCTCGGGCCGCTACGACCGCGTCGTCTATGTCATCGACACGTCCACGGGCGAGGTCATCAAGACGATCCCCGTGGGTCACGAGCCCCACGGCCTCACGGTGTGGCCGCAGCCCGGACGCTACTCGCTCGGCCACACCGGCAACATGCGCTGAAAGGAATGAGCGTCGAGCCCGTCGTTCGTATCATCGGCGTCCGGAAAGTCTTCGGGCTGGTCGCCGTGCTCGACAGCGTCAGCCTCGACATCCGCGCCGGCGAAGCCGTCGCGCTGCTCGGCGCCAACGGCGCGGGCAAGACGACGCTGCTGAAGATCCTCGCCACGCTGCTGCGCCCCACCCGCGGAGCGGCGACGATCGCCGGCCACGACGTCGCGCGCGCGCCGGAGGCCGTGCGCCCGCTGCTCGGCGTCGTCGCCCACGGCGCGTGGGTCTACGACGATCTCACCGCGCGCGAGAACTTGAGATTCTGGGCGACCGTCGGCGGTCTCGACGCGTACGCCGACGATCTCACCGTCGCGCTCGCCGGCGTCGGCCTCGAGCGCGTCGCGGACGCGCGCGTGCGGACGTTCTCCGCGGGGATGAAGCGCCGGCTCTCGCTCGCGCGCGTGATGCTGGCCCGCCCGCGCGTGCTGCTGCTCGACGAGCCGTTCGCCGGGCTCGATCAGCGCGCCCGCAAGTGGCTCGAGGGCCGGCTGGAGGCGATGAAGGCCGCGGGCGCCGCGCTCCTCATGGTGACGCATTCGTTCGGCCGTGAGCTCGGCATCGCCGATCGTCTGGCCGTGCTGGCCGGCGGCCGCATCGCGCTCGACACCGCGCGCGGCACCCTCGGCCCCGACGACGTGCAGCGGCTCTACGCGGCGCACGCCGAGGAATCCGCATGAGCTACGCGCGGCGCGCGCTGGCCGTGGCGTGGAAGGATCTTGCCGTCGAGCGGCGCTCGAAGGAGACGCTCAACGCCCTCGTCTTCTTCTCGCTGCTCCTGCTGTTCGTGTTCCAGTTCACGCTCGGCGGCGACCGCGAGCGGCTCGCGGCAGTCTTGCCGGGCGTGCTGTGGCTCGGCTTCGTCCTCAGCGCGCTGCTCGCGCTCGGGCGAACGTTCCTCGTCGAGCGCGAGCACGACTGCTGGGAAGGGCTGCTGCTGGCCCCGGGAGACAAGTCCGCCATCTATCTCGGCAAGCTCGCCGGCAACCTGGCGCTCATGCTGGTGGTCGAGGCGCTCGTCCTCGGACTGTTCGTCGTGTTCTTCGACATCGACCTCGGCCGCGCGCTGCCGGGCCTGCTCGTCGTCGTGCTGCTCGGCACGCTCGGGCTGGCGGCCGTCGGCACGCTGTTCGCGGCGATGACCGCCAACGTGCGTGCGCGCGAGCTGCTCTTTCCCGTCCTGCTGCTGCCGGTGCAGATCCCGGTCTTGCTCGCGACGGTAAAAGCGACGGAGGCGCTGCTGCTCGGCGAGCCACTCGGCGCCGTCGGGCACTGGGTGAAGCTGCTGCTCGCCGCCGATGTCGTCTATGTCGTCGTGAGCCTGCTCACGTTCGACGTGGTGCTCGAGGCCTGAGCGATGGTCAAGACGCTCGGCTGGCTCACCGCAGCGGCGCTCGCCGCCGGCCTGGTGATGGCCTTCGGTGTCGCGCCGCGCGAGGTCACGCAGGGTAACGTCCAGCGCATCATGTACGTCCACGTGCCGCTGATCCTCGCCTCGTACGTCGCGTTCGTCGTGCTCGCCGTCGCCTCGCTCGTCTACCTGGTGCGTCGCGACCCGGCCGCCGACGGTGTGGCCCACGCCTCGGGCGAGGTCGGCGTGATGTTCGTGGGCCTCGGCATCGCCACCGGTTCGATCTGGGGCAAGCCGACCTGGGGCACGTGGTGGACGTGGGACGCGCGGCTCACCAGCGTGGCGATCCTGTTCGTGATGTATCTCGGCTACCTGCTGCTGCGCGGCACGATCGACGACCCCGAACGCGCGGCGCGCTATTGCGCGGTATTGGGGATCGTGGCGGCCCTCGACATCCCGCTCGTACACTTCTCGGTGTACTGGTGGCGGACGCTGCACCAGCCGCCGTCGCTGATGAAGCCGGGCGGCTTCACGGGATCGTCGTCGATTCTCTGGCCCTTGCTCGTCAATCTCCTCGCGTTCATCCTGCTCTACGTCTATTTCGTCGCGCGGCGGGCGCGCCTGCTGCGCGCCCAGGCGGAGGCCATCGCCTGATGCCCGACCACTGGAGCTTCGTGGCCGCCGCCTACGGCCTCACCGCCGCCGTCCTCCTCATATATTGGCGCCGCCTGGCCACGAAGGAGCGCGAGGTCGAAGCGTCGAAACGGTTGAACGCGGAGCGCAGCCGGGAACCGTCTATAACAGGCCACCCACGGTCCGAGCCGGCCTCGCGGACCCCGTTACAACAAAATCAACGACCGGGTGCCCCACTCCCGTGACACCAAAGTTTCTTGTCGGCGGAGCAGTGATTGCGGCAGCGCTCGTCTACATGATCTACGCGGGCGTCACCCAGTCCGCCGTCTACTTCGTGACGCCGTCCGAGCTCGGCAGCGCGCCGGTCGCCGGCAAGGCGTATCGTCTCGGCGGGATGGTGGAGCGCGGATCGCTACGCTGGGAGCCCAGCACGTTGTCGCTGACGTTTGCGCTCTCCGACGGCAAGGCCAGTGTCGCCGTGCGTCACAAGGGGGCACCGCCCGATCTCTTCGGCGAGGGCCGCGGCGCCGTCGTCGAGGGCTCCTGGACTCCCGAGGGCTATTTCCGCGCGACGCACATCATGGCGAAGCACTCCGAGGAGTACAAGGCGCCGCACGACACGAACCAGGCGAGCATCAAGGAGCTGATGCGCACGCTCTCGGGCGGTTCGCGATGATTGCCGAAGTCGGCGCCGGCGCGCTCGCGGTGGCGCTCGCCCTGGCCGTCTACGGCAGCGCCGCCGCGGCCGTCGGCGGTCGCACCGGCCGCGCCGCCCTCGTCGAGTCCGCGCAGCACGCGGCGCTCGGCGTCTTCGCGATCGTGACCTCGTGCCTGCTGCTCCTGGCCTGGGCGTTTCTCTCGTTCGACTTCTCCGTGCGCTACGTGGCCAACAACACGAATCTCGGCACGCCGTTCTACTACCGACTCACCGCGGTCTGGGGCGCCCTCGAAGGCTCGATCGTCTTGTGGGCGTGGATGCTGTCGCTCTACACGCTCATCGTCGTGGTGCGCCACCGCACGAGCGCGCGCGATCTCTATCCGTGGGTTCTCGCGGTCATGCTCGGCGTGCTCGCGTTCTTCCTGCTGGTGATGACGGTGCCGGCGCCCGTCTTCCAGCGGCTGACGCCGGTGCCCGCCGACGGCCGCGGCCTCAACCCGCTGCTCGAGGACTCGGGGATGATCACGCATCCCGTCGCGCTCTACCTCGGCTTCACCGGCTTCACGGTGCCCTTCGCGTTCGCGATCGCCGCGCTGGTCACCGGCCGCGTCGGGGACGCGTGGATCACGACGACGCGGCGCTGGACGATCACCGCGTGGTATTTCCTGTCGCTCGGCCTGCTCATCGGCGGCTGGTGGAGCTATCACGTGCTCGGCTGGGGCGGTTACTGGGCGTGGGATCCGGTGGAGAACGCGGCGTTCATGCCGTGGCTGACCGGCACCGCGTTCCTGCACTCCGTGATGATCCAGGAGCGGCGCCGCATGCTGCGGCTGTGGAACCTCGCGCTCGTCATCATGACGTTCTCGCTCACGCTGTTCGGCACCTTCCTCACGCGCTCCGGCGTCATCGCCTCCGTGCACGCGTTCACCCAGGGCTCGATCGGCGTCTTCTTCTTGTCGTTCCTGGGCCTGGTGCTCGTGGTCGCGCTGGTGCTGCTGGCCTGGCGCTGGGAGGCGCTGGGCGCGCAGGGCGAGCTCGATTCGGTCGTCTCGCGCGAGTCGGCGTTCCTGCTCAACAACGTGCTGCTCCTAGCGGCCACGTTCACCGTGTTCTTCGGCACGGTCTTCCCGCTGCTGTCAGAGGCGATGCGCGGGGTGAAGGTCAGCGTCGGCGCGCCGTTCTTCAACCAGGTGAACGTGCCGCTCTTTCTCGGACTGCTCTTTCTCATGGGCATCGGGCCGCTCATCGCCTGGCGTCGCGCGTCGCTGGACAATCTCAAGCGCAACTTCCTCTGGCCCATCGCCGTCGGCATCGCAGCCGCCGCGGTCTTTCGACTGGTCGGCGTGCGCTCGATGATCGCCGTGCTCTCACTGACGCTCACCGTGTTCGTGGCATCGACGATCACCGTCGACCTCGTGCGCGCGACGCGCGCGCGGTTGCGCACGGGCGAGCGCTTGCCCGGCGCGCTCGGCGGGCTGCTGCTGCGCCACAATCGCCGCTACGGCGGGTTCGCCGTGCACCTGGGCATCCTGGTCGTCGCCATCGGCGTCACGGGCTCGCAAGCGTGGTCGGTGCAGACCGAGACGACACTGCGCCGCGGCGAGTCGACCGCGCTCGCCGGCTATCGCGTGCGCTTCGATGGGCTGGCCGCCAGCGAGGAATCGAACCACGTCAAGGTCACCGGCACGTTCACGGTGGCCAACGGTCACGGCGCGCCGGCCGTGCTGCAGCCGGCGAAGAAGTTCTATCCACAAGAACAGTCGCCGATCGCCTACGTGGACTATCGGCTGGGACTGCGTGAGGACGTCTATCTGGTCCTCGGCGACTTCGCGCGCGATGGCTCGCAGGCCACCATCCGCTTGCAGGTGAACCGTCTCGTGTCGTGGATCTGGATCGGCGGCATCATCCTCACGCTCGGCACCCTGCTCGCGCTGGCGCCCGAGCGCCAGCGTGCGGGAGCGGCCGTCGCGTGACGCGCGCCATGCGCTGGCTCGTGCCGCTCTCGGTGGTGCCCGTGCTGGCGTTGCTCGCGTACGGCTTCACCACCAACCCGCGCGACATCCCCTCGCCGTTGGTTGGACGGCCGGCTGCGCCCTTCACGCTCACCGGTTTCGACGGCGGGCCAGTCGCGCTCGCCGCGCTCCGCGGCAAGGTGGTGGTGCTGAACTTCTGGGCCTCGTGGTGCAATCCGTCGTGCTACGACGAGGCGCCGGTGCTCGAGCGCGCGTGGCGGACGTATCGCGAGCGCGGTGTGGTGGTGGTGGGCGTCGACATGCAGGACACGCCGGAAGCCGCGCGCGCGTTCATCCAGCGCTTCGGCCTGACGTTCGTCAACGCGCCCGACTCGCAGGGCAAGGTCGCGGTGGAGTACGGTGTGTACGGCGTGCCCGAGACCTTCTTCGTCGCGCGCGATGGCACCATTCGCGCCAAGCACGTCGGCGCGCTCACCGACTCGGTGATCCGTGCGAGGCTCGAGCAGCTCCTTTAATCCGCCGCCCTCATGCCCGGCCGTCCGGCACGGGGGCCACCACGTCGTCGGCGCAGCGCTTGAGCACGCTCGCCACGCGGCGGCGCGCGTCGTCGCCGTGTTCGGCGGCCGCCACCTCCTCGCACGGCAGCGCGCAGTCGGCGATGACTCCGGTCGTGCCGGCGACGCTCACGTGATAGGCGCCCTGGCTCTCCTCGATGCCGACCACGGTCGCGTTCGGCTCGATCTCCGTGACGAGATTCTTGATAAACGTTTCGGCGTTCATCGGCCCCTCCTCGTCGGCGCGGTGTCCCGGCCGAGCGGTGCAACGCGGGTGCCACCCAACGTCGCGCGCGCGCTCACCGTCGCGCTCATGGCCGTACTCATGCTGACGAGCCCGGCGCGCGCCACCCCCGTCTCCGAGCAGACGGTCCACGACGTGGCCTCGCAGCTGCGCTGCGTCGTCTGCCAGAATCTCTCGGTCGCCGACTCGCCGTCGGAGATGGCCGCGCAGATGCGCGCGATCGTGCGCGAGCACCTGGAGGCCGGCGAGACGCCCGAGCAAGTCCAGGAGTACTTCGTCGCGCGCTACGGCGAGTGGATCCTGCTCGCGCCGCGGCGCTCGGGGTTCAACCTGCTCGTCTGGGGCTTTCCGCTCGCCGCGGTCGGCGTCGGCTTCGCGATCGTTGCGCTGCTGCTGCGGCGCTGGACGGCCACGAACCGCCCACAGCAGGCCACCCACGGCCTGAGCCGGCCTCGCGGACCCCGCTACCATGACCAGCACCGTCGTCGTCGCGCTGGTGCTCGCGGCGCCCGCGGCCGCCTTCGTGCTCTGGCCACTCCTCCACGCGCGCGGTCGCCCCGCGCTGCTGCCGCTGCCGCCCGACGCGCGCGAGCAGCTGCTCGAGAGCAAGCGCGTGGCGCTCGCCGCGCTGCGAGAGCTCGAGTTCGAGCACGCCTCCGGCCACGTCTCCGACGCGGACTACGCCGAGCTACGCGCGCGCTATGAGGCCGAGGCGGCGGAAACGCTGCGCGCGCTCGACGTCCTGGGGCCGGCGCCGCCGTCACGTCCGATGCCGTCGCCGACGCCCGCCGTCGGCCGCGGCTGGCGTCATCCCGCCGCTCTCATCGCCGGCGCCATCGCGCTCGTCGTCTTTGGCGTTGGCCTGGGCGTTGGCATCGTTCGCTACACGGAACCGGACCAGATGGCCGGCGTAGCGGCCCCGGGCTCTCGGCCGCTCGCCTCGCTCGAGCCGCCCCAGGCCGCGGCGCCGTCGGCGGCGAACGCACCGCGCGGCCCGGTCACGCCGGAGATGCTCAGCGGCATGCTCGAGGCGGCGCGCGCGAGTCTCTTCGCCGGCCGCTACAGCGAGGCGATTGCTGCGTACCAGGCCGTGCTCAAGCGCGATCCGAACAACGTCGACGCCCTCACGCACATGGGACTCATCGCCGCCGTCGCCGCGCGCGGCCAGCACGGGCCCGAGATGATCGATCGCGCGCTGGGGCTGTTCGATCGCGCGCTCGCGCTCCAGCCGGACTATCCGCCGGCGCTCCTCTATCGGGGCGAGGTGCTCTACGAAGCGAAGAAAGACACCGCCGGCGCCATTCGTTCCTGGGAGCGGTTCGTGAAGGTCGCGCCGGCCGGCGACGACCGCGCGCGCGTCGAGCGGATGATCGCCGAGGCCAAGGCGCGGCCGCGGCCGCAATAGCGCGCCGCGCTCACGACGCGCGCGCGCCGACGCCGCCGCTGGCCAGCCACGCGCGCAGCACCTCCGCGACGCTCCACGCCTGCGCCACGCACCCGCGCGGCGTGAACGGCGGCTCGGCGTCGAAGATCTCGCTGATCGAGCCGACGCCCGCCTCGCTGAGATGCGCGGCAAAGCCCTCGAGCCAGCGCCGCGCGCTCGCGCGGTCGTTGGGATGCACGCGCAGCCATGCGTCGACGAACGGGCCGATGAGCCACGCCCACACCGTGCCCTGGTGATACGCGGCGTCGCGGGCCCGCAGGTCGCCGAAGTAGCGCGACTTGTAGTCGGAATGGTCGGGCGCGAGTGAGCGCAGTCCGACGGGCGTGAGCAGGCGCTCGCGCACGACGTCCAGCACGCGTTCCCACCGCGCGGCGTCGAGGACGGGATGGCGTAACGCGAGGGCAAGAACCTGGTTGGGTCGGCATGCGGGATCGTCGCCGCGCTCGCCGTCGACGACGTCATAGCAGTAGCCGCCCGCGGCGTACCAGAATCGCGCGTTGAAGGCATCGGCCGCGCGCGCGGCGAGCTCGCCGTAGGGCTTGGCGGCCGCGTCGCCCTCGGCCTCGCGCGTCCAGCCCTCGAGCAATCGCACGGCGTTGTACCACAGCGCGTTGATCTCGACCGGCTTGCCGCGGCGAGGCGTGACGATCCAGTCGTCGACCTTGGCGTCCATCCACGTCAGTGGATGGTCGGCGCTGCCCTGCCGCAGCAGACCGTCGGCGGGATCGACGCCGATGCCGAAGCGCGTGCCGCGCAGATGATGACTCACGACGTCGCGCAATATGGGCAGCAGCAGACCGAGCGTCACACGATCGCCGGTGACGCCGACGTACCGGTCGAGCGCGTGGAAGAACCACAGCGTCGCGTCGGCGGTGTGGTAGACGCCGGCGTTCTCGCCCTCGGGAAAGAGGTTCGGGATCAGGCCGTGGCGCACGTAGTGGCCGAACGTGCGCAGGATGTACCCGGCCTCCAGATGACGGCCGGTCGCGAGTGTGAGGCCCTCGAGCGAGATCATCGTGTCGCGGCCCCAGTCGGTGAACCAGTGGTACCCCGCGATGACCGTGCGCACCTCGTCGCCGGCGGCGTGCGCGCGTGCGGCGTCGGCGATGCGTCCCGACGGCGTGATCACGAACTGGTCGGCGGCGAGCACGAGCTCGGCGGGCACGCCGGAGCGTGCAGCCGGCGGCGCGGCGACGATCAGGCGGCGCCGCCGCTCGCGCTCGGCCTCGCGAGCGGCCGACGGCGTGAGCGCGGCGACGACTTCCCACGGCTCGGTCGATGCGATCAGCGTCGCCTCGGCGTCCGCCGTGAGCGTGGCGCTGAAGTAGCCCGGGCTCACGAGCGTGCCGGTGTCCGCGTACCCGCGGCTGCGCTCCACGCGATAGATGACCTGCTCGATCCGGCGCGACTCGACGGTGAACGAGGGCTGCTGGCCGTTGAGCAGCAGGCGCAGCGTCGGCAGCACCGCGGGCCCGTGGATTTCGTAGCGGTCGTCGGCGGCGGTCACCGTGTACACGCCCTCGAGCGCGGTCGACACCGGCGCCTCGTGGAGCCGGAAGTGCAGCGCCGGACGCAGCATGATGCGCAGCGGTGCGGCGCCGTGCACGAGGCGCCAGCTCACATGGACGGTGTTCTGTCGATGCAGTAGCAGCAGGCGGCGCTCGACGGTCGCGTCGCCGAACGCATAGCGCCACACGGGCAGTCCGGCCTCGAGCCGGAACTCCGTCAGGTGCTCGGCGTGCGCGTCGAGCTCGCCGCCGACGCTTTCCTCCTTGCCGAACTCGTAGACGGTGCCGTCGGCGGCGGCATAGCGCTCGCTGAGGTGGTTGAACATCACGACGCGGCCGAGCGGCGCCGGCAGCGCGGCGACGAGCAGCCCATGATAGCGCCGCGTGGTGACGCCGGCGACCGTGCCCGAGGCGTACCCCCCGAGGCCGTTGGTCACCAGCCACTCGCGCGTCAGTCGCTCCTCGCTCTGCGCGCCCGAGGAGGAGGACCACTGGATGCGGCGCACCAGGTCGTCGAGGCTCACGTGGCGATCGGATCCGGACGCAAGACGAGCGCAGCGTGCCCGGGCAGCGTCCACACGCCGATCGACGGCGGCGCCACCGTGCCGCCACCGCCGTACCGCGGGTGCTCGCTCGACCACAGCAGTGTCCAGCGCGTATCGGCCGGCGGCGCCAGCAGCGGCTCCGGCAGGATGTCGAGGACGAGATCGACGCCGAGATTGACGAGCATCAGGCGGTCGTCGTCGCGCTCGCCGAAGAACCGCACGACGAAAGCATCGTCGCCGAGCACGGCGCCGTCCACGCCGTGGGCGCCCTGCGCGGCGAAGACGGCGTCGTCACGACGCAACCGCAACAGATCGCAATGCAGCGCGTAGGCCTCCGCGTGCCGCTCGCGCTCGGTGAAGTCGAGCTTGCAGCGCTCGAAGGTCGCGCGGTCGCCCGGATCCGCGAGCGCACCGGCCACCTCCGCGGTCGCGATGCTCGCAAACTGTTTGAGGAACTCGCCCCGGCCTTTCCGCACGAGGCGTGCGAGCTCGTCGTGATGGTCGGCGAAGAAAAGGAACGGCGCGGATGCCGCGAACTCCTGGCCCTGGAAGAGCATCGGCGTCGCCGGGCCCAGCAGGAGCACGGCGGTGAGCGCGCGCCAGCAGCCCGGCGCGCTCAGCGCGTGCAGCCGCTCGCCGCGCGCGGAGTTGGCCACCTGGTCGTGATTCTGCAGATACGCGACGAACGCGGACGATGGCACGTCGCGCGTCGGTGTGCCGCGCGCCTTTTTCTGCCACGAGTAGTACTGCCCCTGGTAGAGGAAGCCGCGCTTCACGGCGGAGACGAACTCCTGCGGCCGCCCGGCGTAGTCGATGTAATAGGCCTCACGGCGACCGGTCAGCGCCACGCGCGCGCTGTGATGAAAGTCGTCGTTCCACAGCGCGTCGAAGCCGTAGCCGCCGCGCTCGGGCGGACGCGTCAGCCGGACGTGCTGGGGCTCGTTCTCGGCCACCAGGAGCACCGAGCGCTCGCGGCCGGCCTCGCGCGCCGCACGCGCGATGGCGGCGAGCACGTGCTCGGCAGACGCATCGAACATCTGCTGCGTGGCGTCCACGCGCAGGCCATCGAAATGGAACTCGTCGATCCAGTACGCCGCGTTCGAGACGAAAAACTCGCGCACCGCCTCCGCGCGGTCGCCGTCGAAGTTCACCGCGTCGCCCCATTCGTTCACATAGCGGTCGGTGAAGTACTCGGGCGCGTAGTGGCGCAGCACGCAGCCATCGGGTCCCAGGTGGTTGTAGACGACGTCGAGGATCACGCCGATGCCGACCGCATGCGCGCGGTCCACGAAGCGCCGCAAGTCATCCGGGGCTCCGTAGAGCCGCGTCGGCGCAAACAGGAATACGCCATCGTAGCCCCAGCCGAAGGCGCCAGGGAACTCGGCGACGGGCATCATCTCGATCACGTTGATCCCGTCGGCCGCCAGCCGCGGCAGCTCGCGCGCCGCGGCGGCCCACGTCCCCTCGCGCGTGAACGTCCCGACGTGTAGTTCGTACACGACCCGATTCGCCGGTGTGACGCCCGTCCAGCCGGCGTCCGTCCATGCGAAGCCCGTGGAATCGACGACTTCGGAAGGGCCGTGCACACCCTCCGGCTGATACCGAGACGCCGGATCGGCATACGCGGCGCGGTGATCGAGGCGATAGCGATATCGCGTGCCGGGGCCCGCGGCGTCGACCACGCCGGAGAAATATCCGTCCGGCTCCCGTTCGAGCCCCGTGGCCTCGCCGCCCTCCACCACGACCTCCAGCGTCTCCGCGTGCGGCGCCCACACGCGGAAATGGACGCCGCGACCAATCTTTGGGCTAGGTTCCGCGCCCACCGGGAGTCGTCGTCGCCCTCCAAGCATAGGTATCCCACCAGTCCTTTCAATCCTCATGCCTCGCGCTGACGTCAGGGGGGAAAGCGGAAGCGAGAGCCGCGAGGCTACGCGTCGAAAACCGATACGGCCGCGCCCGCGCGGTGGTTGGTCGCGAACGCGAGGGGCCGATCGCCGGATGGCGCGAATGCGCCGGCGGTTTGCTTGCTGCGCTTGAGCGAGAGCGGAATCGCGAGCACCCGCTCGCCACGGTAGACGATCACCGGGAACGACCAGACGATGTTGACGGTGTAGAC
>QHSO01000100.1 GCA_003220475.1 Candidatus Rokuibacteriota bacterium
ATACGAGCCGCCGCGTCAATGCGATCGTCGCGGTGTGCGAATCGATCAGACAGGTGCTCGTGCGTTCCGGTGTCGACGCGAAGAAGATCGAGGTCATCTACTCGGCGACCGATACCGCGCGCTTTCACCCCGGCATCGACGGCAGCGCCGTTCGGCTCGAGCTCGGATTGCAGCCCGGTGACTTCGTCATCACCCAGATCGGCGTGCGCAGCTGGAAAGGCAACGACGACGTCCTCCTCGCGATGATCGCCGTGAGCGCGGCCGCGCCTCAGGCGCGACTCCTGATCGTCGGTGCTCGCGATCCCGAGTCGATTTACGCGTCCGTGCGGCGTCGGCGTCTCACCGGGCGTGTCTGTGTCATCGGCTATCGTGAGGACATTCCCCAGATTCTCGCGGCGTCGGATTGCTGCGTCGACGCGTCGTACGCCGGTCTCGGTCTCACCGGTCCGATCCGCGAAGCCCTGGCCGTCGGTACGCCTGTCGTCGCGACGGATCTCGAAGGCAGTCCCGAGCTCGTGACGCACCGGGTGACCGGCCTCCTCGTGCCGCCACGCCGGCCCGACGTCTTGGCGCGGGCGCTGCTCGACGTCGCCGCGGATCGGCAGCAGGCGTGCGCCATGGCGATGGAAGGCCGGCGCCGTGTCGAGGCGCGCTTCTCGCTCGCCCTCAAGGTCGAGCGGACGGAAGCGCTCTACCGCCGGCTGTTGGACGCGACGTAGGTCGGCGGAACGTCTCAGAGCCGGTCGCCGAACTCCCGCCACGACCAGAGCGTGTTCTGCTCGATCAACTCGTTGGCCGTGACGTAGAGCGCGAGGATCCGCTCGATGCGTGGGCCGGCCGCCGGGTCCTCTGCGGTCAGCCGTTGCGACGGCCCGGTGAGTGACAGATCGACGTGATCGAGCGTCCGGCGCGCGAAGGCATAGAACCAGAAGCCGTCGCGATCGGCGAGGCCGGCCCCCGGTTCGTACACCTCGCTGAGATACGCGGCGCGCGCGGGCAAACAGTCGCTGGCCAGCGCACAGCTCACGTCGCGTCCGCCGAACGACGACACGCGCGGGGTCAACCCCGCGAGCGCGAGGATGGTCGGGGTGATGTCGAGCTGACTGACGATGCCGGCGGCGGTCCGCGGCCGATAGACGGCTGCCGTGCGCAGCGAGGGGTCGAGCCAGATCGCGAGCGGGACCGTGAAGTGTCCCGCCGCATTCTCGACGTCGTCGCGAGCGACGCGCTCGTGACGGCCGTGGTCGCCGAGCACCAGCACGACGGTGTCGCGCAGGGCACCGTCGCGTTCGAGCCCGCGGAAGAAGCGCTCGAGCTCGAGGTCCACGTAGCGGAGAGCCGGGACGTAGCGATCGGGCTCGGCGCGCAACGCGACCACGTCGGGATGCGTGCTCGGCATCCCGAACGGATGGTGCGTGGCGGTGGTGAGCGTGGTCAGGAAATACGGGCGCCCGCCGGCACGCAGCGCATCGATCTCGGCGCGCACACGGTCGAACAGCGCACCGTCCGCGATACCGAGCCCCGCGCGCGGCGCCGTCGGCGGGAATCCGCTCTCGTCGATCAGCGCTTCGAGTCCGTTGCGCGCCATGAAGAGGCCGAGCCGCGAGTGGCTCTGGTCGCGGTTCAGCCCGAGCACCATCCGCGTCCGGTACCCGCCGCGGGTTAGCAGTGTGGGCAGGCACAGATAATCGTTCGCATAGCGCGCCTTGGTGGCGGCGACGCCCTGCCGCGGCAACGACGAGCAGAGCGAGGCGAAGAGCCCGTGGAACGTCTGCGCGCCGTTCGCGTGGAACTGCGCGAAGGTCACGCTGTCGGCGAACAACGAGTCCAGGAACGGCGTGACCCGACGGCCCGCGATGGTGCGGCCGAGGAAGCGCCGGTCGAGGGCCTCGATGAACAGGAGCAGCACGTTGGGCCGCCGGGCGAGCGGTGACGGCCGCGGATCCTCGAGGTGCACGAGGGGATAGCGTGGGGAGACGAACCGCGCGCCTGGTAAGAGAATGTCGCGCGCGAGCGCCACCGCGCGGGACTCGGGCATCGCGACCCTGACGGCCGCTGGGATGATCACCGCCTTGCTCGCCCTCTCGAACGGCGTGTTCAGGATCCAGATCGGGCTCTGCGCGAGGACGTAATACGTCGAGCTCGCGATCGGCGCCGACTGCACCGAGTCGGGCCCGTTGGGATGCACGCCCCATGCGCCGATAGCGATGAGCACGGGCAGCACGATCGCCGTCACGCGGGGCCACGCGCGCAGCCTCGGGGCGAGCGCACGGCGGAAGACGACACGCCAGCCTACGATCGCGGCCGTGAGCACCACGGCATAGCACACGATCCGCACCGCCCACGTTCCCAC
This sequence comes from Candidatus Rokuibacteriota bacterium, assembly GCA_003220475.1. GTDB lineage: Bacteria > Methylomirabilota > Methylomirabilia > Rokubacteriales > CSP1-6 > AR12. Next base: position 2,354 of record QHSO01000100.1, read on the forward strand.
CTCGCGCAGCTCGGCGGCCGTCTGCGTGCCGACCTGGCTGCCACTGATCTGGCCCTGCCGGCCCTGGCCGAACAGGTCGGTGACGTACTCGATGAAGACGGCGTCGATGCGATGGCCGCTGTAGAGGTAATAGCCCATGTCGACGGTGAGGACGGTGACGTAGGCGACGGCGACGATCGCCGCCGCGACCGCGAACACCCGAGCGACCATGGCGCGTGCACGCGACGGCCCACGACGCAGGAAGGGCGCGGCCACGACCATCGCGACGACGAACGCGACGAGCATGCCGAAGCCGGCGGTGACGAGATCCGCGCGCAATCCTGTGATGAGCGTGAGTCCGAGGACGGCCGGCGACGGCGGGTCCCGCCGCGCCGCCGCGCCGATCAAAAATATCCGCTGCGCCTGCTGCGCGACGACGAGCAGCAGCCACCAGAACGCGAGCCGCAGCGCCAAACTGAGGCTCCTTACTCTGAAGATATCTTCAGGTCGTTGTGATTTGCCAGACGACACCCGGGCTTCTACTCTATGACACGAGTGACGATCACGCGTCGGGCGCTGTTCTCCACGCTTCTCGCCGGGCTGGTTGCTGGGCTCAGGTTTCCCCCCGGCGACGCGGCCGGCGCCCCGGCCCAGGCCTCGCCCGTCGAAACCTGGACGGCGCAGGCGCTCAACAGCCACGGCGTCCCACGCGGATGGCGACCGTATGAGACGCCGGGAGGCCACGCCGCGTACGATTTCACCGTCATCGAAGACGCTGGACGCCGCGCGCTTCATCTGCGCAGCCACGAAGACCACTCGACGATCGCGCGGAGGGTCAGCGTGGATCTCGCCGCGACCCCGATCCTCGAATGGAGCTGGAAGCTTCTTCAGCTCCCTGAACGTGCCGACCTGCGTCGATGGGAGACCTCGGACGCGGCGCCGCATGTCTTCGTCGTGTGGCGGCGTCGCCCCGAGCTCATCCGCTCACGGCTCATCGGCTATGTCTGGGACCCCACGCTTCCCGTCGGCACGGTGCAAAAGAGTCAGAAGACCGGCACCGTCACGTTCATCGTCGTGCGATCGACGACCGAGCGGCTGGGACAGTGGCTGACGGAGCGCCGCAACGTCGCCGCGGATTTCCGCTCGGTGTACGGCGAAGACGCCGAAAGCCCATCCGCGATTGCGCTGTCGATCGACACGAACGATACGCGATCGAAGTCCGAAGGCTCGATCGGGGAGATCGTCTTCCGCAGTAACAACTGAGCGCCATGGTACCCTGAGCGTCCTCCGAAGGAGGACCGGTGCAGATCGGCGTCGACATCGGCGGCACCTTCACCGACATCGTGGCGCTCGACCGTGGTGGTCGGCTCGCGCTGACGAAAGTGCCGAGTACGCCGAAAGACCTGCTCGACGGCATCGCCGCCGCGGTCACGAACGTTCTGGCCCTCGCCGGCGGCACGCCCCGCGACGTCGAGCGGTTCATTCACGGCACGACGATCGCGACCAACGCCATTCTCGAGCAGAAGGGCGCGGTGACCGCCGTGCTCACGACCGAGGGTTTCGAGGACGTGCTCGAGCTCGGTCGGATGAAGCGCTCGCGCATGTACGACCTGCAGATGGACCCGGAGGTCCCGACGTTCCTGGCGCCGCGGCGGCGCCGTCTCGGGATACGCGAGCGGCTCGATGCGCGGGGCCGCGTCCTGGTTCCGCTGGACGAGAGCGGCGTGCGCGCGGCGGTAACGCGCCTGCACGCGCAGGGCGTGCAGGCCATCGCGGTCTGCTACCTGTTCTCGTTCGTCAACCCCGCGCACGAGCGGCGCACGCGCGAGATCGTCGCCGAGGTGACGCCCGAGATCAGCGTGTCGCTGTCGTCGGACGTCGATCCGACGTTCCGCGAGTACGAGCGCCTCTGCGTCACGGCCTTCGACGCCTATCTCGGCCCCGTCGTGAAACGCTATCTCACGGGGCTCGCCGACACGCTGCGCGGGCTGGGCGTGCCCGCCGTGCCGTTGATCATGCGTTCGCGCGGCGGCATCGTGTCGGCGGCGCTCGCCGCCCAGCAGCCGGTGACGCTGTTCCTGTCCGGGCCGGCCGCCGGCGTGATCGGCGCCGGCTTCGCCGCCGAGCGCTCGGGCGTGCGCGATTTCGTCTCGCTCGACATGGGCGGCACGAGCAACGACGTGGGGGTGGTGCGCGACGGCAAGCCGCTGCTCGCGAGCGAGGGCTCGATCGGTCCCTATCCGGTCCGCACACCGATGGTCGACGTCAACACGATCGGCGCGGGCGGCGGCAGCATCGCGTGGATCGACGCGGCGGGCGGCCTGCGGGTCGGGCCGCGCAGCGCCGGCGCCGAGCCCGGTCCCGCGTGCTACGGCCGCGGCGGCGAGGACGCCACCGTGACGGACGCGAGCGTGGTCCTCGGCTATCTCAATCCTGCGCGCTTCGCCGGCGGCGCGCTCGCTCTCGACGTCGGCGCCGCCGAGCGTGCCGTGGCCGCGATCGCCAAACGGCTCGGCGTCGACACCGTGTCCGCGGCCGCCGGCATCCATCGCGTGATCAACGCGCGCATGGCCGACCAGATCCGGCTCGTCACGATCAAGCGCGGCGACGACCCGCGGCAATTCGCGCTGGTGGTGCTCGGCGGCGCCGGCCCCGTGCACGGCGCCGCGCTCGCCGAGGAGATGGGCATGGCCGAGGTCCTCGTCCCCGAGGCGCCCGGCGTGCTCGCCGCCTTCGGCCTGCTCGCCGCCGCCATCGAACACCACCACGCGCGGACGCTGCAGGCGCGCACCGACGTCGCCGATCTCTCGGCCGTCAACGGTTGCCTCGGCGAGCTCGACGCCGCCGGGCGCGCGCGGATGCGCGAGGAAGGTGTGCCGGCGGGCGACGTCCGCGTCGCCTATGCCGCCGACATGCGATACGTCGGCCAGGCGTACGAGCTCGAGGTGCCGATCACGGCACCGGTCGAGCCGGCGCGCGTGCCCGAGATCGTCGCCGCGTTCCACGCCGTGCACGAGCGCGTCTACGGCTACGCGCGCGCGCAGCAGCCGGTGGAGTTCGTGAACTTCCGCGCAGTGCACACCTACCCGCTGCCGCGGCCCGTGGTGACGCCGGCCGCACGCGCAACGGGGACGCTGGAGGACGCGCGCCTCGGCGAGCGCCGCGCGTATTTTGGCGGCTTCGTGCCGACGGCGATCTACGAGCGCACGCGGCTGCCGCTGGGCGCGCGGCTGACCGGCCCGGTCATCGTCGAGCAGAGCGATACGACGACGGTGATTCCTCCCGGCGTGACCGCGCTCGTGGACGAAGCCGGCAACCTTCGCCTGCGCCGACGCTGATGGCGATCGATCCGATCCTGCTCGAGGTCCTCCGCAACCGGCTCGACGCGATCGCCGACGAGATGGAGCTGACGCTGCTCAAGAGCGCGGCGTCGCCGATCGTCAAAGAGGGCCTCGACGCGTCGGCCGCGCTGTTCAACATCCGGGGCGAGACCATCGCGCAGGCCGCGGCGATTCCGATCCATCTCGGGGCCCTGCAGTTCGCGGCGCAGCGGCTCGTGCGCGCGTTTCCGCCGGATCGCATGCGCGACGGCGACGCGTTTTTGCTCAACGACCCGTACGACGGTGGCACGCACCTGCCCGACATCACGCTCGCGGTGCCGGTGTTCGCCGACGGGCGGACGGTGGCGCTGGCGTGCACGATGTGCCACCACCAGGACGTCGGCGGACGCACGCCGGGCAGCGTGCCGACTGACGCGACGGAGCTCTATCAGGAGGGCGTGATCATCCCGCCCACCCAGCTCTTCCGGGCCGGCGAGCTGGACGACAACCTCTTTCGCTTCCTCACGCGCAACGTCCGCCTGCCCGACGTCTTCACCGGCGACCTCATGGCCCAGGTGGCCGCGGGGCGTCTGGGCGGCGTGCGGCTGCGCGAGCTGTTCGCCGCGCACGGGGCGCCGACGGTCCTGGCGTACATCGACGAGCTGCTCGCGCGGGCCGAGCGGCTCACGCGCGCGCAGATCGCGGCCATCCCCGATGGCGACTACGCGTTCGAAGACTGGCTGGACGACGACGGCGTCAGGATCGGGCAGCCGGTGAAGATCGCGGTGACGCTGCGCGTGCGCGGCACGGCGATGACGTTCGATTTCACGGGCAGCGACTGCCAGGTAAGCGGGCCGTTCAACTCCGTGCCCGCCTCGACGATGTCGGCGGTCTACTACGCGGTGCGCGCGATCTCCGACGCGTCGATCCCGAACAACGGCGGCTGCTTTCGCGCCGTGGACGCGGTGCTGCCCGAGGGCACCATCGTGAATCCGACGCCGCCGGCGCCGGTGAGCTGCCGCACGGCGACCATCAAGCGCATCGCCGACACGATCCTCGGCGCGCTGGTGCGCGCGCTGCCCGGCCGGATGCCGGCGGCCAACTCGGGCACGCTGCTGGTCATGGCTTTCGGTGGCCGCGATCCCGAAAGCGGGCAACCGTTCGTGGCGAGCGAGCTCGCCGCCGGCGGCATGGGCGCGCGGCCCGACAAGGACGGCATCGACGTCATCGAGACGGACGTCTCGAACTGCATGAACATCCCGGTCGAGTCGGTGGAGATGAATTTCCCGCTGCGCATCTCCCGCGCCCGCCTGTGGGTCGACTCGGGCGGCGCCGGGCGCTTCCGCGGCGGTCTCGGGCTCGAAAAGGTCTTCGAGGCCACGACGACCGACGTGATGATCTCGCATCGCGGCGAGCGCTTCGGATCGTCGCCGTGGGGTCTCGAGGGCGGCGCCCCGGGCGCCCGCGCCCACGCGTACATCGTGCGCGCGGACGGCACCCGCGAAGAGCTGCCGTCGAAGAAGATGATCGTCCTCCATCCCGGCGATCAGCTGTGGGAATACATCGCCGGCGGCGGGGGGTACGGCGACCCGCTGGAGCGCGATCCCGCCGCCGTTCTCGCCGACGTGCTCGACGGCAAAATCTCGGCCGCGCGAGCCATCACCGAGTATGGCGTCGTGCTGACGCCGGATGCCGCCGCCGTGGACGAGGTCAGGACGAAGGAGTGCCGCGAGGCGCGGTCTCCGCGCCGGTGACCCGGGCCAGCGCAACGCGATAGAACTCGTGGCCACGCATCCTGCGCGCGGCCTCCTTGAAGTAGCGCTGCCGATACTCCGCAGCGCCGACGTCACGCTCCAGATCGAGGCCGCGCTTGGCCAGGAACGCCCGCAGCTCGCTCGGCTCGATCCCGAACGTGAGTTGCTCGTGGGCTTTCGCCAGCGTCGCGAAGAGCCGCTCGGTGCCGACAAACGCACGCGGGTTCGTGAGCACGTCGCGATGAACGTAGGTAAACAGCAGTCGGCTCCCGGGCGCCGCGCGGGCACACCACCGCAGCGTGGTATCGACGGCCGCTTCGGTCAGGTAGTTCGTGACGCCTTCCCAGAGGATGAACGTGCGCGCGGAGTCGCGATAGCCGGCGGCGGGCATGACCGAGTCCAGCTGGCGCTGATTGAAGTCGACGGCGACGAACCGAACGTGCGTCGGGACGGCGGAGAGGACTCGTCGCAGCGTCCGGCGTTTGGCGGCCTGGGTATCCGGGTGGTCGACCTCGAACACCGTGATGTCGGACACGCCGCGCAGCCGGTAGGCGCGGGAGTCGAAGCCGGCGCCGAGAATCACGAGCTGCTCGATGTGGTCTCCGAGCGAGGCCGCGATGACGTCATCGATCAGCCTGGTGCGTGCGACGACGGAGGTCCGCACGCCCGGCCATCGGTTGTCGATGAATCGAGGCACGACCTCGCGGAGTCCGGGGACGCGGGCGACCCGGGTCGCCGTGGCGTACGGCCACGTCAGGAACGCCCGTGCCAGCGGATCGCTGAAGAGCCGTCGGTGCTCCGGCAGGTCCGACTCGAGCGCGCGGAATAACGCGTTGTGCTCGGCGGTGCGACTCGCGTGGCCGTCTCGCATGCTCGCCTTCCTCTCCCCTGCGGCGAACGCTCCGTACTCTAGCGTCAGCCGGGAGATCCGCAACCGAGCGGGATAATCTTGACAGCATCTCCGTCCGCGGCGCAGTATCGCGCCGGTGTTTCGGCTTCGTTTCTGACAAGGCGATGCGACCGGACAACGCCTGAAGACCGGGAGGCACGCATGGCAACCGCGGCCGGAGCCGAGTTGAGAGCCGACGTCCACAGCATCGAACCCATTCCCGAAGCAGACAAGGACTCCACCGGGCCGCAGCAGATGTGGATCTGGGCCGGGGCCAACATCGCGCCGATCAACTGGGCCCTGGGCGCGCTCGGCATCGTCCTCAAGCTCGGTCTGTGGGAGACGATCGCCGTCATCGTGCTCGGCAACATCGTCGGCTGCGCGATCTTCGCGGCCTTTACGGTCATGGGCCACAAGACCGGCGTCAATCAGATGGTGCTGCAGCGCTCGGCGTTCGGCCGCCGCGGCGCGTACCTGCCGAGCGCCCTGATGTTCGTCATGACCCTTGGCTGGATCGGCGTCAACACGTATTTCCCCGTCAAGATCGCCGTGGCCATCCTCGGGCAGTTCGGGATCGGCGACACGTGGCTCACCAACTTCGTCGTCGTGACCGTGGTCATGGTGATCCAGGTGCTCATCGGCATCTATGGGTTTTACGCCATCCGTACCTTCGAGAAGTACACGGTCCCGGTCACCGCCGCCATCATGGTGCTGATGAGCTTCCTCGCGTGGACCCGGCCCGGCGTCGTCAACTGGCACCTCACCAGCTCGCTGCCGCCGGCCGAGCACCTGGCGATGATCACGCTGCTCACGACCGCGATCGGCGTGGGCTGGGGCATTTCGTGGGTGACGTGGGCCTCCGACTACTCGCGCTTCGTGCCGCGCAGCGTGCCGTCGAGCACCGTGTTCTGGTACAGCTACGTGGGGATGTTCGTTCCCACGGTGTGGCTCGCGATCCTCGGCGCGACGGTCGCGAGCGTGACCAAGGACACCGACCCCGCCAAGATGGTGAGCGCCGTCTTCGGCGGGCTCATGAGCATCCTGGTGTTCTTGATGGTGCTGCACGGCCCGATCGCGACCAACATCCTCAACGTGTACTCGGCGGCGCTGGCCGCGCTCAGCATGGGCCTGCGCCTGTCGCGAACGGCGATGGCGCTGATCGCCGGCGTGGTCGGCTATCTCGTCACGATCTACTTCGTCTCCCAGCCCTCGTTCGCCAAGGCCTTCGACAACTGGATGATCAGCCTGCTGCTGTGGATGAGCCCGTGGGCCGGCGTGGTCCTGACCGATTTCTTCATCGTGCGGCGGGGCCGCGTCAACGTCGACGAGCTCTACCGGGACCCCGAGCACAGCGCCTATGGCGACATCAACTGGGGAGGCATCGTGGCGTTCGTCGTCGGTCTCATCGCCGGGTGGTCGGTCGAAGACGGCCTGGTTCCGGCGCTCCAGGGGCCGATCTCGACCAGGCTGCTCGGCGGCGCCGACCTGAGCTGGCTGGTCGGCATCGTCGTCGCCGGCGGGGTCTATCTGGTGCTCAGCCAGCGGGTCGTGGCCGCTCCGGTCGCACGACCGATGCGTGGCACCCGTCACTGAGGCGTCGTCCGAATGGCGATCGAAGTCGCGAAGGTGATTCTCAAGCACGTGCAGGACGCCTCGGGCCTGGAGGAGCGAATCCTCGCCCGCCAGTTCAGCGCGGATGACGTCATCGCCGTCATCGGGAAGACCGAGGGCAACGGCGGCGTCAACGACTTCACGCGCATCCTGGCGGACAACGCGTTCCGCGCCGCGCTCGCCAAGCACGGCAAGCGGAGCGCCGAGATGATCCGCGCGATCCCGATGGTGTGGTCGGGCGGCTGCGATGGCGTGATCACGCCCCACGCCACCGTCTTCGCCCGCAACGACAAGCAGGGCCCGACGAGCAAGCAGCGCCTCGTGATCGGCACCGCCGTCAGTCCCAAGCTCCTGCCGGAGGACATCGGCCGCCCCGCGATGGTGGAAAAGGTCGCCGAGGGCGTTCGACAGGCGATGCGCGACGCCGGCATCGACAACACCGCCGACGTGCACTACGTGCAGACGAAGACGCCGCTGCTCACCATCGAGGCCGTGCGCGACGCGGCGAGCCGCGGCCACAGCGTGGCGTGCGAGGTCCACGACTCGATGGGCGTCTCGAACGGCACGACGGCGCTCGGCATCGCCGTCGCGCTCGGCGAGATCTCGACGCCCAAGGCCGAGCAGATCTGCAAGGAGCTCGGCCTGTATTCGTCGGTCGCATCGTGCTCGTCGGGCGTGGAGCTCGACGCCGCGCAGATCGTGCTGCTCGGCAACAAGGCGGGCGCCGGCGGCCGCTATCGCATCGGCCACAGCGTGATGAAGGACGCGCTCGACATCGACGGCATCTACGCGGCCATCACGGATGCCGGCGTCGCACTGCCCGAGCGTGCCCGCGCCGAGGATCTGCGGGGCCGGCTGGTCAACTGCTTCATCAAGTGCGAGGCTGACCCCCGCGGGCTCCTGCGCGGGCGCCGGCAAATCATGCTCGACGATTCCGACGTTCACCATCACCGTCACAGCAAGGCCGCCGTCGGCGGCGTGGCGGCGGCGGCCATCGGCGATCCCGCCGTGTTCGTGTCCGTCGACGCGATGCACCAGGGCCCGCAGGGCGGCGGTCCCGTCATCGCGATCGTCGACGTCGGAGAGTAAGCCTCGCGCATCGGGGCGGCGATCCGTCGCAACGAGGACCCTCGCCTGCTGCGCGGGCTGGGCTGCTTCGTGGCCGACGTGAGAGCGGCGGGCCTGCTGCACGCGGCGTGCGTGCGCAGCCCGCACGCGCGGGCGCGCCTGACCTCGATCGACGCCGCGCGCGCACGCGCGCACCGCGGCGTGCATCTGGTGCTCACGGCCGCGGAGCTCGGCCCGCTCAACCAGCCGACGCCGCTGCTCATCCCGCATCCCGAGCTGACGCATCCGCGCACGCCGCATCCGCTCGCGGTGGACGAGGTCCGCTACGCGGGCGAGCTCGTCGCCGTCGTCGTGGCCGATGACCGATATCTGGCGGAGGACGCCGCGCGGTTGATCGACGTGGAGTACGAGCCGTTGCCGGCCGTCGTCGAGCTCGAGGCCGCCGGCGCCGAGGGCGGCCCACGCGTGCACGCGGAGGTGCCCGGCAACCGAGCCGCCCGCGTCGCGCAGCGCGTGGGTGATCCGGACGCCGCGTTCGGGCGGGCGGCGCACGTCTTCCGCGAGCGCCTCACGATCGAGCGCAGCTGCGGCAGCCCGCTCGAGACCCGTGGCGTCGTCGCGGACTGGGACGCGCGAACCGGAATGCTCAAAGTGTGGATCTCTACCCAGGCGCCGCTGCCGATCAAGAACGGCCTGGCCCGCCTCTTCGGTCTTGCCGAGTTCAACGTCGAGGTGATCGCGCCCGACGTGGGGGGCGGCTTCGGGACGAAGATCATGCTGTTCTATCCCGAGGAGATCGTGATCCCCGCCGCGGCGATCCGCCTGGGCCGCGCCGTGAAGTGGATCGAGGACCGCGCCGAGCACCTCACCAGCTCGAGTCAGGAGCGCGGACAGCTCCACGACGTCGAGGTGGCCACCGACGAGGCCGGGCGCATCCTCGCCCTGCGCGACCACTTTCTACACGACGCCGGCGCGTACACACCGTACGGCATCATCGTGCCGCTCATCACCTCGACGCAGCTGCCGGGCCCGTACCGGCTCCGGCACTACGCGGTCGAGTTCGAAGTCCGCTACACGAACAAGGTGATGGTGACGCCGTATCGTGGGGCCGGACGGCCGCACGGCGCGTTCGTCATGGAGCGGATGATCGGGCGCATCGCGCGCGAGCTTCACCTGGAGCCGAGCGACGTGCGGCGACGGAATTTCATCCAGCCGAACGAGTTTCCGTGGGACGTGGGCCTGACGTTTCAGGACGGCGGACCGACGCGCTACGACAGCGGTGACTACCCGGCGGGGCTCGAGATGGCGCTGGAGCGGATCGGCGTTTCGAAATTCCGCGAGCGGCAGCGCGCCGCACGCGACGAGGGACGCCACCTCGGCCTGGGCGTCGCCTGCTATGTCGAGGGCACCGGCATCGGACCGTACGAGGGCGCGCACGTGCGCGTCGAGCCGAGCGGCAGCGTGTACGTCGCGACCGGCCTCACCACGCAGGGTCAGGGCCACCAGACGACGTTCGCGCAGATCGCGGCGGAGGCGCTGGGGTGCGATCCGCGCGACGTCACCGTCGTGACCGGCGACACGAGCCGCTTCAACTGGGGCGCCGGCACGTTCGCGAGCCGCGCCCTCGTGACGGCCGGCAACGCGGTCGCGAGCGCCGCCGGCAAGGTGCGCGACAAGGCGGTGCGCCTCGCCGCCGAGCTGCTCGAGGTGGCCCCCGATGATCTCGAGGTGCGCGACGGTGCGGTAAGCGTCAAAGGCGTCCCGGATCGGCGGCTCGCGCTCGGCGCGCTCGCGACGGTCGCCAACCCGATCCGCTACGCGTACGGCAAGGAGGCCGCCGAGGCCGCGCTGCGCCTGGTCAAGCCGCGCGCGGGCGCCGTGCTGCGCGACGGCGAAGAGCCGGGACTCGAAGCGCGCGGCTACTATGCCCCGCCGCATGCGACGTTCGCCAGCGGCTGCCACGCGGCCATCGTCGAGGTCGAGATCGAGACCGGCGTCGTGCGCTTTCTCGAGTACGTCGTGCAGCACGACTGCGGCCGGATCGTGAACCCGATGATCGTGGAGGGACAGATCCACGGCGGCGTCGCGCAAGGCATCGGCGGCGCGCTCTACGAGCGGCTGGCGTACGACTCGGCGGGCCAGCCGCTCGCGCGCACCTTCATGGAGTTCCACATTCCGACGGCGAAGGAGGTGCCGTCCATGGAGGTCGTACATCTCGAGACGCCCTCGCCGCTCAACCCGCTGGGCGTGAAGGGTGTGGGCGAGGCGGGCGCGATTCCGGTGCCGGCGCTCGTGGCCGAGGCGATCGACGACGCGCTGGCGCCGTTCGGCGTGCGCGTGCGCGAGATGCCGCTGAGCCCGGAGCGCATCCGCGAGCTCATCCGCACGGCTCGGGCTGGACGTTCGGCGCATGCTTGACCTGGTCCTGCGCAACGCCGTCCTCCCCGACGGCCGGAGCGGCATGACGATCGCCTGCGAGGGCGGCCGGATCGTCTCGGTCTCCCGCGACGCCGTCGCGGAGGCGCGGCGGATCATCGATGCCGCCGGCGGCCTGGTCTCGCCGCCGTTCGTCGATGCGCACTTCCACATGGACTCGACGCTGACCTATGGGCGGCCGCGCGTGAACCGCTCCGGCACGCTGCTGGAGGGCATCGAGCTGTGGGGCGAGCTCAAGCCGTCGCTGACCCACGACGAGATCCGCGAGCGCGCGCTCGAGCTGTGCCGCTGGGCCGTAGCGCGTGGCACGCTGGCGATCCGCAGTCACGTCGACGTGTGCGATCCGTCGCTGCGCGCGGTGAAGGCGCTGCTCGAGGTGCGCGAGCTCGTCAAGGGCGAGATCGATCTGCAGCTGGTCGCGTTCCCCCAAGATGGCTTCCTGCGCTCGGCCGTCGGCGAAACCGGGCTCACGAAGGCGCTCGACCTCGGCGTCGACGTCGTCGGCGGCATTCCGCACTTCGAGCGGACGATGGCCGACGGCGCGGCCTCTGTCGAGCGGCTCTGTCGTATCGCCGCCGAGCGCGGCCTGCTGGTGGACATGCATTGTGACGAAACGGACGATCCGCTCTCGCGCAACGTCGAGGTCCTCGCTCGCGAGGCGATCCGGCATCGCCTGCAGGGCCGCGTCGTCGGCTCGCACCTCACGGCCATGCACTCCATGGACAACTACTACGTGTCGAAGCTCATCCCGCTCATGCACGAGGCGGAGATGACGGCCGTCGCCAACCCGCTGATCAACATCACGCTGCAGGGGCGGCACGATGTGTACCCCAAGCGCCGCGGCATGACGCGCGTCAAGGAGCTGCTCGCCGCGGGTGTCAACGTCGCGTGCGGCCACGACTGCGTGATGGACCCGTGGTATCCGCTCGGCAGCCACGACATGCTCGACGTCGCGCACATGGGCCTGCACGTCGGACATATGACGGGCGACGCCGAGATGCGCGCGATCTTCGACTGCGTGACGGTCAACGCCGCCCGCGCGCTCCATCTCGACGGTTATGGCCTCGAGCCGGGATGCTGGGCGGACATGGTGCTGTTACAGGCCGAGAGCGCGATCGATGCCATCCGGCTGCGGCCGGCTCGCCTCGCAGTGATCCGCCGCGGTCGGGTGATCGCGGAGACGCCACGCGCGGTGCCGACCGTTCAACTCGCCGGGAAAACCGCCGAGGTGACGTTTCACATCAAGCGACCGTCCACGACGTCTCGCTAATTCTCCAGGCGCGCGATCGGATCGCGCGCCCGCCTCAGCGATGCGAACTCCGCAGCCAGGTTTGCAAGGCCAACGCCAGGACGCGCGCGCAGATCAGAACAGCCGGGTTGCTGGGAATGGCCATCGCCTTCGCGCCTGTTTTCTTGCCCGCGAGCCCCGCGGCCGCACAGGAAGACACGAAGCGCAAGGACGCCGGTCACAAGGGCCAGACGATGACGCTCGACCAGCTGCCTCAGCCGGTGCAGCAAACCATCAATCAGGAGTCCCAGGGCGGGACGGTCGGCACCATCAAGCAGGAGACCCGGCGCGGCAAGACGTTCTACGTCGCCGAGATCACCGACCAGAGCGGCAAGAAGCATCGCGTCAGCGTCAACGAGGACGGCTCGCTGATGTCGGGCCGCTCGGCGCGTCGGCAGGAGAACAACAACTCGACCACGACCAAGTAACGTCCGACCCGCTGTCGCGGACGCCGTCGGGCGTCCGCGACAGCGCCTATCGCAGCGGTGCGGCGCTCATCCTTTGGTGATCGGGCGCACGAGCGTCGCGATCACGTGAGGTGCGTCAGCGTCCGTCAGTCCATGCGCCGGCTGGGTGAGCACGAGATGTGTCCTCAGCGGTCCCACGTCGCCGTGATCGTCGATGATCACGCAGCCGCTCACGTCATGCTCCGCGAGCCAGGCGGCGATCTCGTCGCCTCGCCCGGAGCCCGGCGCGCCCGTCGGCGTCACGTCGACCACGCGGCCGGCGAATCCCTGCGCCTCGAGCATCGCTTGCAACTCGGCGACGGTCTTGCCGTACCGCCACGTCGAGGACACGACGATGTCGGCGCCGACGCGCGCGACGATGTCGTTCAGCACGCGAATGCACGCCGGGTCGAGATCGCCGTAGCGGTCCCATCGCCGGATCGGCGCCAGCACACCGTCGATGTCGAGAAAGATCACGCGTCGCAGCGCGGTCGTCAGCCTCCGAGGCCCTTCGACTTGTAGACGGGCGCTGCCTGCGGACCGGCCAGGAACTCGATCAAGGCTCTGGCGGCGTCGGGCTCTTGCGCGCCGCTCGTGAGCGCGACCGAGAAAACGGTGACGGTCTGAAGCTCCGGCGGCAGTGGGCCCACGACGTCGACGCCGCGCACGGCCATGAGCTCGGGAATCTGCGCGGCGGCGAGATCGATCTCGCCGGCCGCGAGCATCTCGCCGGCCTTCGTGCCCGTGTCCTTGTACTTGGGCTTGACCTGGTCGGCGATCCCGAGGCGCTCGAGGACACGGGCGAATGCCACGCCCGAGGCGCCTTCGCGCGAATAGCCGATCGACCTGGCGGCGAGCACCGCGCTCTTCAACCCCTCCGGTGTGCTGATGTCGGGCTTCGGCGCGCCGGCTTTCACCGCGACACCGACGCCGGAGCGCGCGACGTCTTTCCGGCTCTCGGCCACGACTTTCCCCTGCTTCGCGAGATCCTCGACGATCGGTGCGGTCAGGATCAGCACGTCGGCCGGCGCGCCCTCCAGAAATCTGGTCTTGAGCACCGCGGCCAGGCCATAGGTGACGGCGATGCGATGACCCGTGGCCGCCTCGAATTGCGCGAACAGCTCGGGCGTGGCCGGTTGCATGCCCACGGTGCTGAGGACCTTGATCTCGGCGGCTTCACCGCATGCCGCGGCAAGCAGGACGAGCGCCAATCCAAGCGATACGATGATCAGTTTCATGCGTTCCTCCCGAAGAAGCGGCGAGAGCCGCGGACGGTCGGCAGTATAGTCTGCGGCAGGCCGAGGTAGAAACCGACGAGCAGCAGTGCGGCCAGCGCGAGCGCGAGCGACTGCATCAGCCACATCCCCGCGATTCCCCACGGAGGTCCCCAGAGCCCGCCGAAGGCGACGAGGTACCCGCCGACCACGCCCAATCCCCAGAGCGCGGTCGCGTGGATCACGGTGGGCGCGATCGCAAGCTTGTAGGCCCGGAGCACGAAGCTCGCGACCACTTGCAGCGCATCGAAGAATTGAAAGGCGGCGAGAAAGGGAATCAACGTCAGCGCCGTCGCCACGACGGCGGGATCGCGCGAGTACAGCCGGACGATGCCGCCGCGCAGCGTCCACACGAGGAGCGCGGTGACGGCCGCGACCAGCGCCGCGATCCGCATGCCCGTCAACGCCGTCGCGCGGGCGCGCCGCGGATCGTCGGCGCCGATCGCCTGGGCGGTGAGCGTCGCGGTGGCCACCGAGAGCGAGAGCGGAAGCATGAAGCAGAGCGCGGCGAGGTTGGCGACCACCTGATGACCGCCCATCACGGTCGTGCCCAGGCGCGCGGCGAGCAGCGTGATCGCTGTGAACGACGTCGCCTCCAGCGCGTATGAAATGCTCATCGGAATACCGAGCCCGAGGATCTCGCGCTGCACCGACCACCGCGGCCACGCCCGGTGGATGGCGAAACGGCGATAGAACGAACTGCGACGCATGTACCAGAAGCCCAGCAGGAACACTGCCCAGAACACCACGAGGGAGGCGACGGCGCCGCCCACCGCTCCCATCCGTGGCAGACCGAGGCCGCCGAAGATGAGGAGATAGCTCAGGCACACCTTGAGGAGTAGACCCGCGAGCTGCAGGATCATCACGACGTGCGGGCGCGACACGGCGGTGTTGACCGCGTAGATGGCGCGGAACATGAGCGCGCCGGGCAGGGCCAGGGCGAGGACGCGCAGATAGCGCGTCACGTGCGCCTCGACGTCGGATGGCGCGTGCAGCCATGGCAGCCACACGTTTGCGAGGAGCAGCGGGATCATCCCGATCGCCGAAAGGAACAGCGCCATCCAGAGTC
>QHSO01000101.1 GCA_003220475.1 Candidatus Rokuibacteriota bacterium
TGCCGTCGGGATCATCCGCGCCGAGGCCCGTGAGGTTGGCGCCGATCTGATACTCGCCGCGCACGGCCATGGCGTGCCACTGCGCCGTCTCGATCTGCTTCAGCGTCGCCTCGATGCCGATCTGCTTGAGCTCGTTGATGACGAACGAGGCCATGTCCACGTAGATCGGAATGGCGCGCGTGACCATCTCGACGCGGAGCGGTTTGTCGGGCGTGTAGCCCAGCTCGGCCATCATCTTCTTGGCGGTCGCCTTTTCCTCCGCCGCCTTGCCGTAGCCTGGGAGCCCGCCGAGGTCCTTCTCGGCCAGACCCCAGAAGGCGTGAGGCTTCGGCGCCATGGCCGCGCCGATAATGCCGCCGCCCTGGTACACGGCCTGGATGAGCGCGCGCCGGTCGATGGCGTGGCTCACCGCCAGCCGCACCTTCAGGTTGTCGAAGGGCGGCTTCTTGATGTTCATGATGATGTTGTTGTTCACGTTCTCGCTGACGGGCGTCACCACCAGCTGCGGCACGGCCTTCTTGAGCTGCTCGGACTGCGTCTTCGACGTCTCGCCGGGGAAGGGGACGTCGACGGCGCCCGACTGCAGCGCGGCGGTTCGCGTCCCCCGCTCGACGATCACGACGTACTTGAGCCCGTCGAGGTACGGACGGCCCTTGACGAAGTAGTCCGGGTTCTTCACGTACTCGACGAACTCGCCCTTGCGCCACTCCTTGAGCTTGAACGGCCCGGTGCCGACGCAGCCGGTGCGATAGTTCGCGGCCGGCACGTGCGCGGCGTAGATCGGGCTGTAGCCCGAGGCCAGCATCATCAAGATCGAGGGCTGCGGGCGCTTGAGATGGAAGACCACGGTGTTCGCGTCCGGCGTCTCGATGGTCTGAACGTTGGCGTACCAGTCCTTGCGCGGATTGATGCGCAGCTTCGCCGGCGCGTCGGGCGCCTCGCGGATCATGTCGAACGTGTACTTCACGTCCTTCGACGTGAACGGTTGCCCGTCGTGCCACTTCACGCCCTTTCGGAGAAAGAAGACGAGATTGCGGTAGTTCTCCTGCCACGACCACTTCTCGGCGAGATCACCGACGATCGTGTCGAGCGACTCCACCTTCTTGGCGGGATCGTAGATCACGAGGTTGTTGAAGCAGGGCATGGACGGCCACACGGTCGAGCTGGTCTGCGTCTCGTGGATGGCGAAGCCCTGCGGCAGATCTTCCCGCTGCGTGATGTTCAGCGTGCCGCCGGTCTTGGGCGTCTGGCTGATGGCGGGGGTGACGAGCGCGACGACGACGACGAGGCTCAGCGCGGCGAGCGCGAGCGGGGCACGCATGGGTGACACGGCGATTCCTCCTCGATGAGGGGCGCTGGATGGCTGAGTCTACGTGAAAAGACGAAGCCCCTCAACAGTTAGAACAGCCGGAACAACAGGTGCACGCCGTAGATGGCGCCGCCGGCCAGCCCGCCGACCACGGTGCCGTTCACGCGGATGAACTGCAGATCGTCCCCCGCGTGCTCCTCGATGAGCCGCACGGCGCCCTCCGGGCCGAGCGCGCGAACGCCGTTGGCGATGAACTCCGCGATGCGGCCATGGTGGCGCAGGACCAGCTCCGCCACGCGCGCCCTCAGCCAATCGCCGATCTGCCTGCGCAGTGCGGCGTCGGTCACCAGCGCCTGCCGCGCGCGCTCCAGCCGCGCGGCGATCCACGCCGTGGCCTCCGAGCGTGGAGCGGCGAGATCGGCGAGCAGCGTTCGGCGCAGCGACGCCGCGAGGTCGTCGAGCAGCGCCACCACCGCCGGCGTGGCCAGCAGCTCGTTCTTCGCCGCGTCGACACGCGCGGCCAGCGCGGCATCCGTGGTCAGCCGCAGCTCCAGCTCGACCACGATCTCGCCGGCGCGGGCGCGCAGCGGGTGGTCGGGGTTCTTCGCCACCTCGCGCAGCCCCGAGTGCAGCGCGCTGACGATCCGCTCGCGGTCGAGCACGCCGAGCAGCTCGGCCAGGCCGATCCAGATGCGCGGGTAGACGCCCATGCGCGCGCGGTAGCGCAAGAGGAGCTCGTCGATCACCTCGGCCACGGTGGCGCGGACATCGGGGCGCTCCAGCGCGTCCGCCAGACCGAGCACGGCCGTCTGCACGATGCGCCGGTCCCAGCCCGCGTCGCGCGCCACGCGCAGCGCAGCGGCAAGCGTGGGCGCCACCGGCTGAGCCACCAGCAGCGTGCGCAGGCGCGCCACAAGCTCGGACGCCGTCGCTGGCGTGAGCTGCTCGGCTGCCCAGCCCGCCACTGCGCGCGTGGCCGTCTCGAGATCCGCCCGGGACAGGCGCTCGGCGCCGCGCGCGAGGAGGTCGGCCGCGTCCACCCGCTCGATCTCCTGCACGAGGTACTGCGGGGTCAGCACGCGACCGCCGACCATGGCGCCGACGCGCTCGGCCAACCCCTCCCAGTTGGCCGGAATCAGCGCCGTGTGCGGGATCGGCAGCCCGAGCGGATGGCGGAAGATCGCGGTGACCGCGAACCAGTCGGCGAGACCGCCGACGACGCCGGCCTCGGCGACCGCGAGGACCCAGCCGCCCCACCACGTCGCGCGGAACGGAAACGCGAGCGCGGCCAGCGCCGCGGCGGCGAGCAGGACGCCGAGCGCGAGCTTCCGCTGACCGCGCACGGCTCAGCGTCCCAGCAGGAAGTCGAGCATGCGCTCGGTAGCCGGCGGCCCCGCCGGGTACGTGTGCGTGCCGCGGACGTCGCCGCCACTCCACGCGTGGCCCATCCCCGGCACCAGCCACGTTTCGAGCATGATTTTGTTTCGCGCGTCGCGGTGCACGGTGTGGACGGCGCCCTCCGCGGGCTCGGTCGTGGCGCCGACGGTGCCGAGGGCGCGCGCCAGCATCGTCTCGAGCGCCGAGAGATTCGTCGGGTTCACGACCGCGTCGGCGTCGCCCTGCCAGAGCGAGGCGCGCAGCGTCAGCGCCTTCACGCCGGCGGTCCGAAGACATGCGGACGCCGCCACACCGGGGTCCGCACCGAGGCCGCGCATGCACTGCATGGCGCCCGTCGCGCCGACACCGCAGCGGTAGGCGCCGCCCGCCATCACGCCGATGCCGGTGACCACGCGCGGCGCCGCACACGCGAGGTTCACCGCCATGAAGCCGCCGGCGGAGAAGCCGAGCACGAGCAGGTGCGGGTCTCGCAGCGCGCGCTCACCCTGGAGGAAGCGCGCGAGCGCGAGGATCTCGCCGACCTCCCCCGCCGTCGGCGCGACGTCGGCGGCGAACCAGTTCCAGCAGCGGTACGCGTTGTCGCGCCGGGTCTGCGCGGGATACACGACGACCAGCGCGCGGCGCTCGGCCGCCTCGTTGAGCCGCGTGCCGAGGGCGAAGTCTTCGGGCGTTTGCCAGCAGCCGTGCAGGGCGACGACGAGCGGGCCCGCCGCGGGCGTCGCGGGCGTGAACAGCGCGTAGCCGCGCCCCTCGTGCCGGCCGCTGGTGAACGTGCCGGCGGCGCTCACGGGTGACGCCACCGCGAGCGCAAGAAGCATGATCAGCACGGCTCGGAGGGCCATCTCAGCGGGCGCTACCGCGGCGGCGCGAGGGAAGGAGCACGCGCGCGGCCTTGACGTCCCAGACGCCGAGCGGCGTCAGGCGCGCCGCCGGCAGGAAATCGGCGGAGAGGAACAGCAGCGTGAACAACGGATCGTGAAACGCATAGCCTCGCTCGGCGAGGTGGCGGACCAGCTCACGCTCGTGGCGCGCGGCCTCCGGCAGCGACGCGCGGGTCATGATGCCGCCGAGCGGCAGCGGCAGCTCCCAGACGACCTCGTCGCCGTCCACGAGCACGACGCCGCCATGCACGTCGAGCAGCCGATTGACTGCGCGCGCGAGCGAGGCCGGGCGCCGACCGAGCGCCAGGATGTTGAAGTCGGTCGAGATCGTCGTCGCGAGCCCGTCGAGGCGGTCGGCGAAACCCGCGACCAGTGCCGGGGCCACCCACCTGCCGCGTCGATCGACGAGCGCGGCGTGCAGGTCGCCCGGCTGCGGCGCGCGCTCCTCGACCCGCGTGATCACGGCGCTCACCAGCCGCAGCACCGGCAGCGTCGGGCGATCGGGTAACCGAAAATCCTCCGCGCGCGCCCGCCAGCGCTCGACGAGCCGCGCCGCGGGCGTGGCGAACACGCGGCGCCACGGCGGCTCCGGAATGTCGACGAGCGTTCGCCCGTCACGCGCGGCCAGACGTCCCCGCGCGACGACGATCTCCGGCCGCGGATCGCCGAGGTCGCGCAGCACGCAGATATCCGCGTAGCGGCCGGGCGCGATGCCGCCGAGCTCGGCGTCCTTGCCGAAGTAGGTGGCGGGGTTGAGCGTGGCCATCCGGTACGCGTCCAGCGGCGGCACACCGCGCTGCATCGCGGTGCGGATCAGATGGTCGACGAAGCCGTGCTCGAGGACGAAGGCCGGCATCGAGCCGTCCGCGGTCAGCATCGCGCGCGCGGCCAGACCCGGAGCGTCCTTGAGCGCGGTCAGCAGGTCGCCGAGGTCGGGTCGCAGTGAGGACTCGCGCAGCATGACCGCGATGCCCTGTCGCGCGCGATCGAGCACCTCGCGCGCGGTGATCGGCTCGTGATCGGAGCTGAGCCCGCCGGCCGCGATCGCCGCGAGCCGCTCGGTCGAGGCCCCGGCGGTGTGGCCCTCCACGCGCTGGCCACGGGCGAGCGCCAGCTCGAGGCGCCGGAGCAGATCCGCGTCGCCCGCGTGGACGTCGGGCCAGCGCGTCACCTCGCCGACGGCGACGGCGCTCGGGTGCGCCAGCGCGCGGGCGAGGGCGCGCAGCGGGAATCGCCGCCGCTCGTCGGTCGTCCGGCTCTGGGCGTGCGGCCGGATCATCCAGTAGAACTTCACGGGCGAGCCGGCGAGCGCGTCGGCGACGGCGGTGAACGCGCGCAGGCCGCCCAGCTCCCAGAACTGCAGCGTGTCGGCGAAGAGCGTCGTCGTGCCGAGCGCCACCACGTGGCGCGCCAGCGCCGACGGCGTGATCACGTGCGCGGGATGGACGTGCGGGTCGACGTACCCCGGCACGAGGACGCGCCCGGCCACGTCGAGCACGCGCGTGCCCGCGCCCACCATGTCGTCGCGCGCGCCGACGTACGCGATGCGCTCGCCGCGGAGGGCGACGTTCGCCGGGTACAGCTCGCCGGTGTAGACGTTGAGGAGCGTGCCGCCGCGCACGTAGAGATCGGCCGGGGCCGCGCCGCGCGCGACCGCGGTGAGGCGCCGTCGCTCCGCAACCCTCACTTCTTGCGCTTGCGGATTGACGCGCGATACGCGGAGGCGCCGGCCTCCATGCCCGCGCGCAGGCTGCGGCCGATGCGCGAAGCTTCCTTCATCGCCTGGCGCATGCGGGGTTCGGCCTCACGCAGCGCGCGCTCGATCATCGTGCGCGCCTGCTTGTCGAGCTTCTTGAGGCGGACGCGGGCGTCGCCGCGCGCCTTGCGGGTATCGACCTCGAGCTTCTTGAGCTGCTTCACGAGCGCCTTCCACTGGGCATCCAGAGCGGCCATTCGCGGGGCTCCTTTCACGGCGCGGTGGGGACTCGCGCTATTGTAGCGTCGAGCGTCGTTACAATGATGGTGTGAGCGAAGCGATCACCGTCACCGATACCGTGCGCGTGCTGGCCGCGGCGCTCAGCGTCCGTGCGGTGCGCGCCTCGGGGCCCGGCGGCCAGAACGTGAACAAGGTCGCGACGAAGATCGACCTGCGCGTGGACCTCGACGGGATCGAAGGGTTGCCAGACGCGGCCCGGGCGCGGCTCACCGCGCTCGCGCGCCATCGGCTGGACGCGGAGGGTCGGCTGGTGGTCACCAGTCAGGCCACGCGCAATCAGGCTCGCAACCTGGAAGACGCACGCGACAAGGTACGCGCGCTCATCGCGGCCGCGCTCGTCCGGCCGCGGTCCCGCACGCCGACGCGGCCGACGGGGGCCGCGCGTGAACAGCGGCTCGGCGCCAAGCGCGCGCGCAGTACCGTCAAGCGGTTGCGCGCGCGCCCCGGCGCCGAGGACTGACGTTACTTGTTACTCGAGTCCTTCTGGACGTAGCGCGCGGCCACGTTGTTCTGGTCGCCGCGATAGAAGCCGATCACGGTGACTTTCTCGCCGGTGGTCAGCGACTGCCGGATCCCCTCGCCGACTTCCTTCACGTCGACGTTGAGATTGCGGCCGTCGTCGGCCTTCAGCGTCAGCGTGGTGCCGCTGAGCGAGTTCACCGTGCCGTGGATGCGCTGCCACGCCTTCTCGTCGACGGCGCCCGGCAACGCGGACGGCGACGCCGTGCTACTGGCGGGCGGCTGCGCCGCCGCCGTTCCGCCGTGCGACGGATCGGACGAGTCCTGCTGGATGTAGCGAGCCCTGAACTTCGTCGCGTCGCTGCCGGCGAAGCCGATCAGCGTCACGCCCTCGTCGGGCGTCAGCGCGCCGCGGATCTCGGCCGAGACCTGCGAGGCATCGACGTTCAGGGTGCGCCCGTCGTCAGCCTTGAAGGTCACCGTGTTGCCGCTCACCGACTGCACCTTGCCGTGCACGCGCTGCCAGGCGCCCTGCGTCGCGCTCGGCGCGGCGGCGGTCGCGCTGTACATCGGATTCAGACCGCCCTTGCTCGGGTGGTACACCCACAGCTTGGCCGTCCGATCGTAGACCATCTGCTTCTTCGACACGCGGTCGGGCACGCTCTCGACGCGCACGTTTTCATAGCGGGCCGCCGCCGAGTCATAGGCCTGATACTGATGCGAGCGCGGCAGCGTCAGTCCGCCTTGTACCAGGCTGTCGCTGCTGCTGGTCTGCGCCGACGCGAACATCGGCGTCACCGCACCGGCGCCCACGATGGCGACGGCGAGCATGGAGCCGAAGAGTAGTCGTTTCATAGGTGGCACCTCCCCAGTCTCTGCGGAGCAACCGAGGTGCCAGCGACTCAGAATCCGAGCTTGCGGACCTCTTCGTGGAAGCGGCGAACGTTTGCGAGCTTGATGTCCTCGTAACCCCGGATCAGATCGGGCAGGTTGGCCAGTTTCACCGCCCGGGCGTGGGAGGCCGCGTCGAGCCCGATCAGCGCCTTCTCGACGAGTCCGCGGTACTCACCGATCAGCGCGCGCTCGACGCGCCGCACCTCGGGCAAGCCGAACGGATCCAGTGCGGAGCCGCGCAGGCCGCGCATGGCGCGCAGCGCGCGGAACGCGCCGTCGAACCAGCGCCCGAACTTGATTTTGCCCTGCCAGCCGAGCGCGCGCAGCATCGGCGGGTGCAGGTTGTAGTGGATGCGGACGCCCTCGGGATATTCGGCCTTGAGCGCCGCCGCGAGGTCGTTCTTGAGGTGCAGCCGCGCGACTTCGTATTCATCCTTGTAGGCCATCAGCTTGAACAGATACCGCGCCACGGCCTCGGCCAGCGCCTGCGTCCCCGGCACGGAGGCGCGCTCCGCATCGCGCACGCGCCGCACGAACTCGACGTACGCGCGCGCGTACGCAAGGTCCTGGTATTCGATCAGCTCGAGCACGCGGATCTCGAGGAGTCGCCGCAGCTCGCCGTCAGCGCCGACGAGATCGACGAGCGCGCGCGCCTCGGCCGTGAGCGCCGGCGTCGTCTCCACCGCGCCCACGCGGCGGGCCTTGATCGTCTTCGCCCACGCGGGATCGGCGACGGCGAGGCGGCCGGCGCGGAACGCCTGCGTGTTCATCTCGACCGAGACGCCGTTCAGCGCGATCGCGCGCTCGATCGCTTCCGCCGCCACGGGGATCGCGCCGACCTGGTACGCCGCGCCGAGCACGATCAGGTTGGCGGCCATGTGGTCGTCGAACAGCCGCTCGGCCAGACCGAGCGCGTCCAGGTAGATGTTCTCGTCCTTACGTGTGAAGCGATCGACCGACGCCTGGAGTCCCGAGCTCTCGGGGAAGTGCACTTCGGTCCGCGTGACCATGGCGCCCGTCGGCACCTGGCTCGTGGAGACGACGGCGATCGTGCGCTCGCCGCTGGCGTGGTCGAGATTCTGCGGAGAGGTCGCGACGAGGATGTCGAAGCCGAGGTAACAGTCGGCCTCGCCGGCGGCGACCTTGTTGGACGCCTCGACGGGATGCTCGGAAATCTTCAGGTGCGAGACGACCGGGCCGCCCTTCTGACTCAGCCCCGTCTGATCGAGACCACGCACGTGCTTGCCGTCCAACAGCGCGGCGGTGCCGAGGATCTGGTTCACCGTGACCACACCGGTGCCGCCGATGCCCGTCATGAAGACGTTCGCCGAGCGAGGCACTCGCAGCGTGGGCTCGGGCAGCGCACGGTCGACCTGGAAGACCTTCCGTTCCTTGCGGCGGGGCTCGCCCTTGGGGACGACGGTGAGAAACGACGGACAGTCGCCGCGCAGGCACGAGTAGTCCTTGTTGCAGGACGACTGGTGGATCTGCGTCTTGCGTCCGAACTCGGTGTCGACCGGCTGCACCGACAGGCAGTTGGACTTGGTGCCGCAATCACCGCAGCCCTCGCACACCGCCTCGTTGATGTATACGCGCAGCGCCGGGTTCTCGAGCCGGCCGCGCTTGCGCAGGCGGCGCTTCTCGGCCGCGCACCGTTGATCGTGGATGAGCACGGTCACGCCGGGGATGTCGCGCAGCATGCGCTGCGCCTCGTCGAGCCGATCGCGGTGCCAGACCTCGGCGCCGCGGCCCCACAGCACGCTCGCGTCGTACTTGTCGGGATCGTCCGTCGTCACGATGATGCGCTTGACGCCCTCCGCCTCGAGCAGCCGCGTCATCTCGGGGACCGGCATCGCGCCGGCGGCGTCCTGGCCACCGGTCATCGCGACCGCGGAGTTGTAGAGGATCTTGTACGTCATGTTCGTGCCGGCCGCGACGGCCTGGCGAATGGCCAGCGAGCCCGAATGGAAGAACGTGCCGTCGCCGAGATTCTGGAACATGTGCTTCATCTCGGTGAACGGCGCCATGCCGACCCACTGCACGCCCTCGCCGCCCATGTGCGTGGTGCCCACGGTGTGCCGCTCGGGCATCGCGAGCGCCATGCCGTGGCAGCCGATGCCGCCGCCGGCCATCGAGCCCTCGGGCACGACCGTCGAGCGATTGTGCGGACACCCCGAGCAGAAGAAGGGCTGGCGCGCCAGCGTGAGCGGCGCCGGCCGCTCGCGCAGCGCTTCCACCAGCGCCACGCGCGCCGTGACCGAGGCGACGTCGAGCTTCTTCTCCAGGCGCGAGGCCAGGAGCAGCGCGATCCGGTCGGCGTCGAGCTCGCCGTTGGCCGGCACGAGCGGCCGTCCCTGCTCGTCCTGCTTGCCCACCACACGCGGGCGATCCGCCTGGTTGTACAACACGTCGCGGATGAAGATCTCGACGAACGCGCGCTTCTCCTCGACGACGAAGATCTCTTCGAGACCGCGCGCGAACTCGCGGACGATCATCGGCTCCATCGGCCACAGCAGGCCGATCTGGAGCAGCCGGATGCCGTAGCGCTGCAGCGCGG
This sequence comes from Candidatus Rokuibacteriota bacterium, assembly GCA_003220475.1. GTDB lineage: Bacteria > Methylomirabilota > Methylomirabilia > Rokubacteriales > CSP1-6 > AR12. The sequence continues at coordinate 9,495 of QHSO01000101.1, forward strand.
CGTCGTCCAGGCCGAGCTCACGCAGCGCTTCGCGCAGGTCGTAGTACGTCTTGCCGGCGGCGACGATCCCGAGCCATGCCTCCGGCGTCGCCATGGTGATCCGGTTGATGGGATGCGCCGCCGCGAAGGCCTTGGCCGCTTCCAGCCGCCCGTAATGCAGCTCGCGCTCGAGCTCGAGACCGAAGGGCGGCAACAGCATCGGGTTCTGCGTCGCCCGCCACGGCTTGCCTTCCCACGTGAACTCCGGCTCGCGGATGGCCAGTCGCTCGGGATGCACGATCGCGGTGCCGATCTCGTCGGCGACGTTCGTGACGATCTTGAAGCCGACCCAGAGTCCCGAGTAGCGCGACATCTCGAACCCGTAGCGACCGAGGTCGAGGATCTCCTGCACATTGCCGGGAAAGAGCGTGGGCATGAAGGCGTCGTACAGCGCGACCTCGGAGTGCGTGGGCAGCGTCGACGACTTGGAGAGCGGATCGTCACCGGCCAGCGCGAGCACGCCGCCCCAGCGGCCGATGCCGGCGTAGTTCGCGTGCTTGAAGATGTCGCCGGTGCGATCGACGCCGGGTCCCTTGCCGTACCACATGCCGAGGACGCCGTCGTATTTCGGCTTCGGAAACAGGTTGGCCAGCTGCGCGCCGTAGATCGCGGTGGCGCCGAGGTCTTCGTTGAGGCCGGAGATGAAGACGACGTCGTGCTCGGCGAGCAGCTTCGGGTTGCGCTCGAGGGTCAGGTCGAGACCGCCGAGCGGCGAGCCACGATACCCCGAGATCAGCGTCGCCGTGCGCACGCGACGTCGCGTGTCCGCGCGGTGCTGATCGAGCGGCAACCGGACGAGCGCCTGGATGCCGGACAAGAAGATGGTGCCCTCTTCCAGGCGGTACTTGGCCTCGAGCGTGAAATCGTGGTGACTCGCCATGCTCTCCCTCGACCGACGGGTTCGCGGCCGGCTCCGGACGTTATGATACGGGCGCGGGAAGGTTCCGGCAATGGAGGCGCGTGTGGCCATCAGCGTCTGCTTGATGATCGAAGGCCAGGAAGGGCTCACGTGGGACCGCTGGCGGCGGCTCGCGCGGGCCGCCGAGGACGGTGGGTTCGAGGCGCTCTTTCGCTCCGATCATCTCACCGGCCTCTTCGGCGATCCCAAGCGCGCGTCGCTCGACACCTGGGCCTCGCTCACGTGGCTCGCCTCGAACACCAGCCGCATCCGCTTCGGCCCGCTCGTCTGCCCGCTGACGTTCCATCACCCCGCGCTGCTCGCCAAACGCGCCGCCGCGGTCGCCGAGCTGTCCGGCGGTCGCCTGGACCTCGGCATCGGCGCCGGTTGGCACGAGGGCGAGCACGCGATGTTCGGCATTCCCTTCCCGTCGCTCAAGGAGCGCATGGACCGCTTCGAGTGCGGCGCGCGCGCCATCCGCGCGCTCTGGCAGGGCCACCCCGTCACCCTCGAGCAGCCCTACTATCCGCTGCGAGAGGCGGAGAGCTATCCGCTGCCGCCCGGCGGCCGCGCCCCGCTGATCATCGGCGGTCGCGGCGAGCAGCGCGCGCTGCGCGTCGTCGCCGCGTGCGCCGACGAATGGAACACCACACGCATCACGCGAGACGACTACCCGGCCAAGCGCGCCGTCCTCGAGAGGCACTGCCGAGCGGTAGGGCGTGAGCCGTCGCTGATTCGCCGCTCGCTCATGGTGCCCTACATCGTGGGCCGCGACGCCCGCGAGCGCGACGCCCGCCTCGCCAACGCGCGCCGCATCGTCCCGCGCGTGCCGGACAACGAGGCCGCGTGGCGGGCCGCCGGCTTTCTGTTC
>QHSO01000277.1 GCA_003220475.1 Candidatus Rokuibacteriota bacterium
AGCAGGATTGCGCGGGCAAAGCCCGCGCTCGAAAGCCGGCGATGCCACTGTGGACGGCGATCGTAACGTCGAGCAGCGCAAACCCGCGCGTCTTTTGCAATCACACGACTCTACTGGTAATCTTGGACGCCTGAGGGAGGGCTGCGCTGTGAAGGTGGGTATTCATCCGGATTACGTCGACACCACGATCGTCTGCGCGTGCGGCGAGGTCATCAAGACCCGCTCGACGCGTCCCGATATCCACGTCGAGGTCTGCTCGAAGTGCCACCCGTTCTTCACGGGCAAGCAGAAGCTCATGGACACGGCCGGCCGCGTCGAGCGCTTCCAACGCAAGTACAAGCGGCAGCCTGCCACCACGAGTTGATCAGCGCGGGGGCCCTGAGATGGCCCCCGAGACGCCCCAGCCTTCCACAAGCCCCGCGGAGCTGACCCATGCTGTTCGATAAGCTCCGCCAGATCGAAGAGCGATCGCACGAGATCGCGCGTGTGCTCGCCGACCCCTCTATCGTGCGCCAGCCGGCGGAGTACGCGCGGCTACGGAAGGAACACGCGGACACGCTGGAGGTCGTCGAGAAGTTCACCGAGTATCGCGACGTCCTCAAGCGCCTCGGCGAAGCGCGTCACATCCTGGCCGAGGGCGGCGACCGCGAGCTCGCCGAGCTGGCGCAGGCGGAGATCGACGAGCTGTTGGCGCGCCAGATGGTGCTGGAAGAAGAGCTCAAGAAGCTCGTCCTGCCCAAGGACCCCAACGACGACAAGAACGTCTTCGTCGAGATCCGGGCGGGCGCGGGCGGCGACGAGGCGGCGCTGTTCGCCGCCGAGCTCGCGCGCATGTACACGAAGTACGCGGAGACGCACCGCTGGAAGGTCGAGGTGATGGACTCGAGCCCGACCGGGGTGGGCGGGCTCAAAGACGTCATCCTCTTCGTGCAGGGGCGCGGCGCGTGGAGCCGGCTCAAGTTCGAGCGCGGCGTTCATCGCGTGCAGCGTGTCCCCGCCACGGAGGCGAGCGGCCGGATCCACACGTCCACCGTCACCGTCGCCGTGCTGCCGGAGGCGGAGGACGTCGACGTGCGCATCGAGGAGAAGGATCTCCGGGTCGATGTCTACCGCTCTTCCGGACCCGGTGGCCAGGGCGTCAACACGACCGACTCCGCGGTGAGGATCACGCACATTCCCACCGGGCTCGTGGTCACGTGCCAGGACGAGCGCTCGCAGCTCAAGAACCGCGCGAAGGCCATGCGCGTGCTGAAAGCTCGCCTGCTCGAGCGCGCGCAGGACGAGCAGCAGGCGGCGATGGCCGCCGACCGCCGCTCCCAGGTGGGCACCGGCGAGCGCAGCGAGCGGATCCGCACCTACAATTTTCGCGAGGGTCGCGTGACCGACCACCGCATCGGCCTCACGCTGCACCGTCTGCCCGAGATCCTCGAGGGCGATCTCGACGACATCATCGATGCGCTGAGGTCGTCGACGCCGAATGGCTGCTGGCGAGCGTGCTGCGCGTGCCGCGAGGCGCGCTGGCGATCGAGCGACGGCGTGCGCTCGAGCCGGCGGAGGCCGGCCGATACGTCGCGCGTCTACGACGCCGATTGAACCGCGAGCCGCTGCAGCACGTGCTCGGCACCGCGCCGTTCCGCCACGTCACCCTGCGTGTCGGTCCCGACGCCCTGGTGCCGCGGCCGGAGACCGAGTTGCTCGCCGAGTGGGCGCTGGAGCTGATGCCGCCGACCGTGGCGTCGCCGCTCGTGATCGATGTCGGGACGGGGACGGGGTGCATCGCGTGCGCGATCGCGTGGGAACGGCCCGGCGCCCGGGTCATCGCGCTCGAAACCTCGCCGCGCGCCGCCGCGATGGCGCGGGACAACGTCGCCGCGCTCGGGCTTGCCGGACGCGTCACCGTCGAGGTCTCCGACCTGTTCGGCGCGCTGGGCACGATCCGCGCCGACATCGTCGTCTCCAATCCGCCGTACTTGCCGACGGAGCTGATTCCGACGCTCAGTCCCGAAGTGAGCCGGCACGATCCGCGGATCGCCATGGACGGCGGCCCCGAGGGCCTCACCGTGATCCGCCGGATCGTCGCGGAGGCTCCGGCGTGGCTCGTGCCCGGCGGCGCCCTGCTGCTCGAGACGTTCGGTGGCGAGCAGGCGCGAACCGTGGCGGACCTGATGCGCGGCCGCGGCTTCGAGGCGGTCGAGACGCGACGCGATCTGGCCGGTGTCGAGCGCTTCCTCGGGGGGCGCCGCGCGTGAAGAGCGGGCTGACGCTCGCGCTGCCGAAGGGCCGGCTGCTCGATCCGGCGCTCGAGCTCCTGCGCACGCTGGGCGTGAACGGCATCGATCCCGAGTCGCGCAAGCTGATCTTCCGCGACACCGCGCGCGATCTCGAGATCCTGCTGCTCAAGCCGGCCGACGTGCCGGCCTACGTCACGTACGGCGCGGCCGACCTCGGCATCGTCGGCAAGGACATCCTGCTCGAGCAGGAGCCGGACGTCTACGAGCCGCTCGATCTCGGCTTCGGCTTCTGCCGCCTCGTCGTGGCCGAGCCACGCACGCTGTGGGAGCGCGACGACCCCGCCAAGTGGTCGTGGGTGCGCGTGGCGACGAAGTATCCGCGGCTGACCGAGGAGTACTTCTCGGCGCGCGGCATCCAGGTCGAGATCGTGCGCCTCGACGGCTCGATCGAGCTGGCGCCGCTGGTCGGCCTCGCCGAGCGCATCGTGGACCTCGTGCAGTCGGGCGAGACGCTCCGCGCGAACGGCCTGGTCGAGGTCGCCGAGATCACGCGCTCCACGGCTCGCGTCATCGTCAACCGCGCCTCGATGAAGACCGAGCACGCCGCGGTCACACGGCTGATCGACGACATGCTGGCGCGCGTGGCGGTGTCGCGATGATCCGCACGCTGGACGCGCGCGCGCTGGGCGTGGACGCGGTGGTGCGCGCGCTGGAGCGTCCGCCGTCCCGCGTGCCGGCCGACGTCTCGGCCACGGTGGACGAGATCCTCGCCGCCGTCCGCACGCGCGGCGATGCCGCCGTGCTGGAGTACACGGCGAAACTCGACGGGTTCGCGGCGGCGTCGGCAACGGCGCTGGCCATCTCCGCCGCTGAGATGGACGACGCGCTGCGCGCGCTCGAGCCGGCGACGCGCGCCGCACTGGACTATGCCGCCGAGCGCATCGAGCGCTACCACGCGGCCGCGATGCCGAAATCCTGGCGGCTGACCGACGAGCACGGGTCGAGCCTCGGTCAGGAGGTGCGTCCGCTCGATCGCGTGGGCATCTATATTCCTGGCGGCCGGGCCGCGTATCCGTCGACGGTGCTGATGACGGCGGTGCCCGCGCGGGTGGCCGGCGTCAAGCAGATCGTGCTCGTCACGCCGCCCGACGCTGCCGGCCGCGTCGACCCCGTGGTGCTCGCGGCGGCGCGCGTGGCTGGCGTCACCGAGGGCTGGCGAATCGGCGGCGCCCAGGCGGTGGCCGCGCTCGCCTACGGCACGGCCACCCTCCGGCGTGTCGACAAGATCGTCGGCCCCGGGAACGTCTACGTCGCGCTCGCGAAGACGCGCGTGTTCGGCGAGGTCGGCATCGACATGATGGCCGGTCCGAGCGAGGTCGTGGTGGTCGCCGACGCCGCCGCCGATGCGGACTGGATCGCGGCCGATCTGCTCGCCCAGGCCGAGCACGATCCGATGGCGCGCGCGGTGCTCGTGACCGATGCGCCGGCACTGGCCGCGCGCGTCGAGGCGCGGCTCGCCGCGCGGCTCGCCACGCTGCCGCGGCGGGAGATCGCGGCCGCCGCGCTGCGCGACCATGGCGCGCTGGTGCTCACCGACGGACTCGAGGGCGCCGTCGATCTCGCCAATCGCCTGGCGCCCGAGCATCTCGAGCTGATGGTCGCCGTGCCGGCCGCGCTGCTGCCGCGGGTCCGTCACGCGGGGGCGATCTTTCTCGGCGCTCACACGCCGGAGGTCGTCGGTGACTACGTCGCGGGACCGAATCATGTTCTGCCGACGGCGGGGACGGCGCGCTTCGCCTCGCCGCTCGGTACCGAGGATTTCGTGAAGCGCTCGAGCGTGCTCGAGTACTCGCCGTCCGGACTGGCGGCGGCGCTGCCGCACCTGACGACGTTGTCGCGGATCGAGGGGCTGACGGCCCACGGAAGCGCGGCGCAGGCGCGCATCGAGCGCGCGGACTCACGCGGCCCGGAGCGGCCGGCCTACCCCGAGGGGGGACGCACATGAGCGGCGGACGACAGGCGCGCGTGGAGCGCAAGACGAAGGAGACGGAGATCACGCTCTCGCTCGGGCTCGACGGCACCGGCGCCTCGAAGATCACGACGCCGATCCCGTTCTTCAGCCACATGCTCGAGGCGTTCTCCAAGCACGGCCTCGTGGACCTCGCCGTGGAGGCGCACGGCGACGTCGAGGTCGACCAACACCACACGGTCGAAGACGTCGGCATCGTGCTCGGCCAGGCGCTCAAGCAGGCGCTCGGCGACAAGAAAGGCATCGTGCGCTTCGGCACCGCCGCCATCCCGATGGACGAGACGCTCGTGTCCGCCGCCGTCGACGTGTCCGGACGCCCGTTCCTCGTCTTCAGCGTGCCGGTGGCCCGCGGGCGCGTGTCGAACTTCGACTGTGATCTGCTGCAGGAGTTCTTCCGCGCATTCGCGTTCCACGCGGAGATCACCCTGCACGTGACGATGCATTACGGCCACAACCTGCACCACATCACCGAGGCCGTGTTCAAGGCGGTGGGCCGCGCGCTCGCGCAGGCGACGCGCCACGACCCGCGCATCGCGGGCATCCTGCCGTCGACCAAGGGAACGCTCTAGGTGATCGCGATCATCGACTACGGCCGGGGTAACCTCGGCTCTGTCGAGAAGGCGTTCGCGCGCGTCGGCGTGCTTCTGGGCATCTGCCTCGGCTACCAGTTGCTGTTCACGAGCAGCGAGGAGTTCGGCGAGGGCCGCGGCCTGGACGTGATTCCCGGCGTAGTGCGGCGATTCCCGTCGGGACGCAAGGTGCCGCACATGGGCTGGAACGGCGTCGAGCACGGGGGCCGGCTGCGCCTGTTCGAGGGCGTGCCGGAGGGCGCGCGGTTTTACTTCGTCCACTCGTATTATCCGGAGGCGCGCACGACCGATTGCGCGACGACGGGCGCCGGCCCGCTGAAGCAGGCCTGGTGCGAGTACGGCGTGCGCTTCGCCGCCGCGGTCGAGCTCGGCGCGATCCACGCCACGCAGTTCCACCCGGAGAAGAGCCAGCGCTGGGGCCTGCGCATGCTCGAGAACTTCGCGGCGATCGTCAAGGACTCCGCGTGATCGTCATTCCCGCGGTCGACGTCAAGGAGGGGCGCTGCGTGCGTCTGCGCGAAGGGCGCGCCGATGCCGAGACCGTCTTCTCGGAGGACCCGGTGGCGATGGCGACCCAGTGGGCGGCGAGGGGCGCGGAGCGTCTGCACGTGGTCGATCTCGACGGCGCGTTCGGCAAGCCGAGGCAGACTGCGGTCATCGCGAAGATCATCGCCGCCGTCGCTCCGGTGCCCGTGCAGGTCGGCGGCGGCCTGCGGGACGTCGCGGCCATCGAGGCGGTGCTCGACGCGGGTGCGCACCGGGTCGTCGTCGGCACGCGGGCGCTCGAGCCGGACTTTCTCGATGAGGTCTGCCGCCGCTTCTGGCGCCGCGTCATCGTCGCCATCGACTTGCGAGATGGGAAGGTGGCGCTCAAGGGTTGGGTCGAGCTCTCGGGCCTGACGCCGGTCGAGCTCGTGCTCGCGCTGCACGAGCAGGGCGCCACGCCCCGTCTCGCCGCGCTGCTCTACACCGACGTGAGTCGTGACGGCACGGGTCGTGGGCCGAACGTCGAAGACACGATTGCGCTGGCCAAGGCGGCGGGGATTCCGGTCCTGGCGTCCGGCGGTGTCGGCAGCGTCGTGGACATCGCGGCGCTGGCGGCCGTGGCCGACGCCGGCATCGAAGGCGTCGTCGTCGGCCGCGCGCTCTATACCGGCGCGGTCTCGCTGGCGGACGCGATACGCGCGGCGGCGCGGGTCTGACCCGTGCTCGCCAAGCGGATCATTCCCTGCCTCGACGTCAAGGACGGCCGCGTCGTCAAGGGCGTCCGCTTCGTGGACCTGCGCGACGCCGGCGATCCCGTGGAGGCGGCGGTCGCGTACGATGCCCAGGGCTCCGACGAGCTCGTGTTCCTCGACATCACCGCCTCGCACGAGGCGCGCGACATCATGCTGGACGTCGTCCGGCGCACCGCCGAGGGGATCTACATGCCGCTGACCGTTGGCGGCGGCATCCGGTCGGTCGACGACGTGCGGCGGCTTCTGCGCGCCGGCGCCGACAAGATCTCGCTCAACACGGCCGCGCTCGCGCGCCCCGACGTCATCCGCGAGGCTGCGGAGCGCTTCGGCAGCCAGTGCATCGTCGTCGCCATCGACGCCAAGCGTGTAACGCCAACCAATGTCGCGCGACCGGAGCCACTGCGCACCTCGAGTAGGCCACCTTCGGTCCAAGCCGGCCTCGCGGACCCCGCCGGTCCTGGCGTCCGGCGGTGTCGGCAGCGTCGTGGACATCGCGGCGCTGGCCGCCTCGCTCTTCCATTTCGGCATCCACACGATCGCCGAGACCAAGCGGTATCTGGCCGAGCGCGGCGTCGAGGTTCGGCGGTGACCCCCGACGAGCTGACGTATGACGAGCGCGGATTGATTCCGGCCGTCGTGCAGGAGGCGGAGACCGGCGAGGTCTTGATGGTCGCGTGGATGGATCGCGACGCGGTCGGCAAGACGCTGACGACCGGTCTCACGCACTTCTGGTCGCGCTCGCGGCGCGCGCCGTGGCAGAAGGGCGAGACGTCCGGCCACGTGCAGCACGTTCAGGGCGTCTACGCCGACTGCGACGCCGACACGCTCGTCGTCCAGGTCCACCAGGAGGGTGTCGCCTGCCACACCGGGGCGCGCACGTGCTTCGTCAACGCGCTGTCGGGGGCCGGCGCCACGGCCAACATACTCGAGCGCATCGAGCGTATCGTGCAGGAGCGGAAGGCGGCGCCGGCGGCGGGCTCGTATGTCGCGGGGCTGCTGGCCAAGGGCGAGGCGGCGGTGTGCCGCAAGATCGGCGAGGAGGCGGTTGAGGTGGTGACGGCGGCGCTCGGCGGCGAGGGTGACGCGCGGGTCGTGTCCGAGGTCGCCGACCTCTGGTTCCACACGCTGGTGTTGCTCGGGGAGCGTGGCATTCCGCTCCGCGACGTCCTCGAGGAGCTGGCGCGCAGACACCGGGAGCGCGCGGCTTCGCGAGGCTAGCGCGTGAGCGCCGCCGCCGGGCGCGCGGCGCTCATCACCGCCGCCGCCGTCGCCGTCCTCGTCGGCTGTGCGGGACGTCGCGTGCATGACGGCGTGTACCGGTCGCAGCACGGTTTCCGCGTGAGCGTCCCGGGGCCGATGTGGAAGGTCGTCGACGGCTCGCGCGCCGAGCTGGAGCTGCGCCGCGCCGACGGCGCCGCCGGGATGCTGGCCCACGCGACGTGCCGGCCCGAGACGGTGCGGCGTGATTTCGGCCTGCTCGAGCGTCACCTCTTGCTCGGGCTGCGGGATCGCGCGACCCTCGAGGACGGCGAGACCGACGTCGCCGGCCGGCGCGCGGTCCATCTGGTCATCGAGGGCCGGGCGCGCGACGGCGACGAACGCGTGCGCATCGAGAGCTACATGCTCAAGGACGCGCACTGCGTGTACGACCTGCTCTACGTCGCGCCCGCCGACGAGTTCGACGGCGGACGTGCGGAGTTCCGGCGGTTCGTGCAGAGCTTCGCGATGGAGTGAGCGATGGAGACGTATCTCAGACGGACGGCGATGTGGTACGGCGGGGTCGGGCTGCTCACCGCGCAGGTGATGCGCAGCGCGGCGCTGCCGCCGAAGTATTTCCGTCTCGTGATCCACGAGATCGAAGTGATGGGCGTGCGCTCGCTCGGCGTGGCGCTCACCGCCGCGATCTTCACCGGCATGGTCTTCGCCATCCAGAGCGCGGTCAACATGGCGCGCTTCGGCGCCGAGGCCTACGTGGGCCCCATCGCGGCGCTGGCCATCCTGCGCGAGCTCGGCCCCGTGCTGACGGCGATCCTCGTCGGCGGCAAGGTCGCCTCGGGCATCACCGCCGAGCTCGGCTCCATGCGCGTGACCGAGCAGATCGACGCGCTGCGCACGCTCGGCGTCAACTACGTCAAGCGGCTGATCGTGCCCCGCGTGCTGGCCGCGCTGATCGTCTTCCCGCTGCTGACGGTGCTCGCCGACGCCCTCGGCGTGCTGGGCGGCATGGTGATCATGTGGATCGAGCGTGGCGCCGACATGTACGTGTACTGGAACGTCACCGCCTACTGGGTGGTGCCGCGCGACTTCCTCACCGGCATCGGCAAGTCGTTCTTCTTCGGCGGCATCGTCACGCTCATCGGCTGCTACAACGGGCTGTCGACCACGGGCGGCACCGAGGGGCTCGGTCGGGCGACCACCGCGACGGTCGTGCACGTCACCATGGCGGTGATCGTCTCCGATTTCTTCCTCACCAAGATCTTCCTCATGATCTTCTGGTGAGCGATGGCACCACCGGTCGTCGACGTCGTCGAGGTGCGCAAGGCGTTCGATCGCACCGAGGTCCTGCGTGGGGTCTCGTTCCGCCTCGACAAAGGCGAGACGCTCGTGGTCATGGGCGGCAGCGGCTCGGGCAAGACCGTGCTGCTCCGCCATGTGGCCGGGCTCGTGCGGCCGGACTCGGGCGAGGTGCGCGCCTTCGGCATCAACATCGAGCGCTTGTCGGAGGAGGAGCTCCTGCCAATCCGCCGGCGCATGGGCTATGTCTTCCAGGGCGCCGCGCTGTTCGACTCGCTGTCGGTGTACGAGAACGTCGCCTTTCCGCTGCGAGAGCACACGGAGCTGGCGGAGGGCGAGATCCGGGAGCGGATCGTGCACGTGCTCTCGCTGGTCGGGCTCGGCGAGGATATCCTGCGGCTGCTGCCGTCCGAGCTCTCGGGCGGAATGCGTAAGCGCGTCGGCGTGGCGCGCGCCCTCGTGATCGAGCCCGAGCTGATGCTGTTCGACGAGCCGACGGCGGGCCTCGATCCCACGAACTCGAAGATGGTGGGCGAGCTGATCGTGCAGCTCAAGGACGGCGTGGGCGACACGTCGATCGTGGTGACGCACGATGTGGAGCTGGCGCGCACGGTGGCCGACCGACTCGCTATCCTGATGGACGGCCGGTTCGCCGTGGTGGGGCGGCCCGACGAGGTCATGACGTCCGGGGGGCCCGCCGTGCAGGCATTCCTGGCCGGCGAAGCGAGGTGAGCAGGTGAACGACGAGCGAAGCGACCTGGGCAAGAAGCTCCGCGTGGGCGTCTTCGTCCTCGTGGCGCTCGTAGTCGGCATCGGGATGGTGTACGCGCTCGGCGCCCGTGCGCGCCTGTTCGAGGCGCGCTACACGGTGCATGCCGATTTCAGCGAGGTCGGCGGCCTCAACGAGGGTGCGACGGTGCGGCTGGCCGGCGTGCAAATCGGCCGCGTGAAGGCCGTCAACCTGCCGTCCGAGCCCGGCGGCAAGGTCCGCGTCGATCTCGCGATCGCCAAGCAGTTCGCGAACCGGGTGCGGAAGAATTCGGTCGCGCGCATCGAGACGCAGGGGCTGCTGGGTGACCGCATCGTCGAGATCACCGTGGGCACCGCCGACGCGCCGCCGACGAAGGATGGCGACGTGATCGTCGCGCGCGACCCCACGGACTTCACCAAGATCGTCAGCCAGGGGGCGGACACGGTGAAGAGCGTGGCGGCGCTGGCCGAAAGCCTCAAGACCACCGCCGACACGCTCAGGCAGTCGAAGCTGATCGAAGACGCCTCCGCCACGCTCGCCTCGACCCGCAAGGTGACCGATCGCGTCGCGCGCATGGTCGACGAGGTCGAGAAGGGCCGCGGGTGGGCCCACGCGTTGATCTACGAGGAGCCGGTGGCGCTGCGGAAGATGAACGACGTCATCGCGACGACGCAGCGGCTGCTCGACCGCGTCGAGCGCGGCGAGGGCGCGGCGGGTGTGCTGACGTCCAGCCAGTCGACGGTCTCGGCGCGGCGCTTCGTGGCCGCGATGGACAAGCTCTCGCGGATGGCCGAGCAGCCGGGCACGGCCGACGAGGGGCTCGTGCCCGCGCTGCTCTTCGACCCGAAGTACAAGAACGTGCTCGAAGACCTCAAGGTCGTCGCCCACAACTTCCGTGAGGTCTCGGACCGGCTGGTCGGCGGCAAGGGGACGCTCGGCGAGCTCATCAAAGACGAGCCCGCGGACGCCAGCATCCGGCAGGCCTCGCGCGATCTGCAGGCGGCGCTCGCCAATCTCAAGGAGATCACCGCAAAAATCAACGAGGGCGAGGGCACGCTCGGCGCGCTCATCGCGGATCCGACGGTCTACGAGCGCCTGGTCTCCATCCTCGATGGCGCCCAGCGGTCGTTCCTGCTGCGCGGACTACTGCGCGGTCTCGGCGGCGGCGGCAAGCCCAAGGAGGGCGAGTGAGTCCGCGCGCGTCCTCGGTGTATCGCTGTCAGGAGTGCGGCTTCGCCAGTCCCAAGCCCGGGACGTGTCCCGACTGTCTGCGCGCCAGCGGTGCGTACGTGCAGCTCGTCGAGGAGCGCGCCGAGGCGCCGGCGCGCGCACGACGGGGCGGCGCGCCGGCGTCTGGCCGACCGCAACCGCTGAAAGACGTCGTGCTCGACGCGGGCGAGCGGCTGCCGACCGGCATCGCCGAGCTCGATCGCGTGCTCGGCGGCGGCGTCGTCCGCGGCTCGCTCGTGCTGATCGGGGGTGAGCCTGGTGCGGGCAAGTGTGTTACGGGTGACACGCGAGTGTTCGATCCTGCGACCGGAGATTATCTTCCGATTACGGCGCTGCGCGACCGTGCCGCATCAGTGTTGTCCATCGACGAGAAGTCGTTGCTCCTTCATCGCTCGTCGGTGCAGGTCTTTCATGAACGCGGCATTCATCGTGTTATCGAACTCAGGACGCGGCTCGGCCGGACATTGCGTTGCACTCCGGATCATCCGCTTCTTACAGAAGACGGCTGGCAGCAGGCAGGAAGCCTGAAATGCGGCGCGCGGATCGCGTCGCCTCGGACTCTGCCTCACTTTGGCCACGAGGCGATGACCGATGAATCGATAAAGCTCATTGCATCTATTCTCTCGGACGGCTCGGCACAGTCTGCGATCGATGTGACAACCGCGCTTTCTGGTGTCCAGGACGACCTCCGCGCAATCGCGGACGCGTTCGGGATGCGGCTCACTGCGTACGAGAAACCAAGAAACGCTGCTCGCCAATATCGGTTTGTCAGTATGAACGATGCCGCCGATCGCGCGGACGCCCGTCGGGAGTTCGCCGCTGCACTTCGGCGAACCCGCCGGAATCTACACTGCAGTTGGCAGGAGTGGGCGCGCCGGGCGAATGGTTCGTTCGGACTTCTGAG
>QHSO01000278.1 GCA_003220475.1 Candidatus Rokuibacteriota bacterium
CGATCAACGCGAGGCAGCGCGCCGAGGTTTCGCGCCCGTCGTGCAGGCCGAAGCCGAGCCGGTCGATTGCCCAGTAGCAGTAACCCTGTCCGACATCCGGCGTTGCCCGAAAGATGAAGATGACGCCGGCGGCGATGATCGCGGCGCGGCGTGACGCCTATCCGCACGCGCAAGAACGAGAGGAGCCGCCGAGACGCCTCGGCCGGGCTGAGCGTGAGGGCGCGACCGTTCGTGACAATGCTCACCCCAATGCAGAGGTATGTAATAGTAACCGCATAGTACGACGGAAGACGTGCGCCGTGCACGGCGGCGCACGTCTTCCGTCGTACTATGCGGTTTCGGGCTACCGTCTGCCCGGGGGTGAGGAAGAACTTCTCCTACAGTTTGGGCGTTCTCAGAGCAGGACAAAAGACGGCCAGTTCGTTGTTTCGAGGAGTTACAACCGGTCCCATGATTGGCAGGACCTTTGCTCTAATGACGAGCAGCATGCAACTCGTACATCGGACCTTGGGGCGATGGCGGTCCCGACGCCGGGCCCGCTATGCCCTGGCCCTAGCGGGCGGGGGCGTTATCGGGGGCATGTACGAGGTCGGGGCGCTCGCCGCCCTCGAGGAGCGTCTCAACGGTTCGGCCAGAGCGTTCGACATCTATGTCGGGTGTAGTGCCGGCTCGGTCGTGTGCTCGCTGCTCGCTGGTGGTGTGCGCGCCAGCGACATCTATCACATTCTCGAAGAGGACCTCGACGATCCCATCAACTTCCGACGCAATGCCGTCTTCGCCTCCGACGCCTTCCGCCGCGCGTGCGGGCGCGTGGGCCGGCTGATCTGGGCCTTCGGCAAGAGCGCCATCCGAGGACGCGGCTCGATCCCCGACATGCTGGCGCGTGCCGAGCGTGACATGCCCCCGGGGTTCTTCTCGCTCGACGCGCTCGAGCAATATTTGCGGGCTGCCTTTGCCTCGCGCGGGCTCTCCAATGCCTTTGCGGAGCGAGAGCCCACGCTGCTGATCCCGGCCATCGACCTCAATACCGCCGAACGTGTCGTCTTCGGCGCCGGCGCCCTCCGCGACGTGCCGATCAGCCAGGCGGTGGCCGCCTCATCGGCCATTCCCGGGTTCTTCGATCCGTATCCGATCAACGGCCGCGACTACGTCGATGGCGGCACCGGCTTCAGCGGCCACGCCGATCTCGCCGCGGAAGCGGGCGCCGACGTCGTGTTCGTGGTGAACCCGCTCGTCCCGAACATCCACGGCGGCGACGGCTCGATGCGGGCGCGCGGCGTGTACACGATCATGGAGCAGGCAGGCCGGATCTACAGCCAGAACCTGCTCACACTCGGCCTCGCGACGCTCGCGGTGAAGTTTCCGCGCACGGCGTTCTATCTGCTCCAGCCGCCGCGGACCAACAGCCTCCTCTTCGGCCCTTCCATGGGCTTCGAGGCCAGCCGCGCGGCGCTGCGCTACGGCTACGCCTCGACGAAGGAGTGGTTGGACGCGCAGGGCGCACCGCTCATACGCCACATGCATGAAGACCGTGTTGATGAACGCGTCGATCGTCCCGCTGGTCTGCAGGACCATCAATCCGACGTGCACCAGCTCCGACGCGATCTCACCGATGACGTGCACGCCCAGCAGCCGCTTGTCGGGATAGCGGAAGACCAGCTTCAGGTCACCGTCGAGGTCGCCGGTGATCTGGCCACGCGCGTTCGCGCGGTAGGCCGCGCGGCCCACGCAGTAGTCGATCTGCTTGCTCCGGCACGACTCCTCGGTCTCGCCGACCATCGCCACCTCGGGGATGGTGTACACGGCCAGCGGAAAGATCGGGGCCACCGCCGTCTTGTACTTGAGGTCGAACGCGTGGACCATCGCCACACGCGCCTGCTCCATCGACGTGGACGCCAGCGCGGGAAAGCCGACGACGTCGCCGGCGGCATAGATGTGCGGCACGTCGGTCTGGTACCGGTCGTTGACGCTGAGCAGGCCGAGCTCGTTGACGACGATGCCCGCCCGCTCGAGGCCGAGCCCGACGACGTTCGCGACGCGGCCGGCGGCGATCAACACCGCGTCGGTCTTGAGCGCGTCACCCGTCTTGAGATCGAGCCGCACGCCATCGGCGTCGGCGTCGTAATGGATCACGCTCTCGCGCAGCCGCACGTCGACGCCGAGCGACTGCATCCTCGTGCGGAGGCGCTCGGCGACCTCGCCGTCCAGGAAGCTCAGCAGCCGCTCGCGCCCGTCGACGAGCGTGACGCGGATGCCGAGCGCGGCGAAGATCGTGGCGTACTCGCACCCGACCACGCCGGCGCCGACCACCGCGAGACTACGCGGCAGCCGCGTCATCGTCAGAATCTCGTCGCTGTCGTGCACGCGGCGATCGTTGAACGGCACACCGGCCGGTCGCGTCGGCACCGAGCCGGTGGCAATGAGGATGACGTCGCCGTGCAGCGGGCGATCGCCCACGCGCACCGTGTGCGGATCGTCGAACACGGCCTGCCCGCGGACGAGGTCGATCTTGTGCTGCGCAATGTTCTCGCTCACGACCTCGCGGAGCGAGCGGACCACCTCCTGCTCGCGGTACATGAAGTCGTGAACGGTGAGGTCGGGCTTGACCGAGTAGTCGACGCCGTACAGGCCGCGCTGCCGGAGCCCCGAGAAGTACAGCGCCGTCTCGCGTAACGTCTTGGAGGGGACGGTGCCGGTGTTGATGCCGGCGCCGCCGACGTGTGGCTCGCGCTCGACGAGCGCGACACGCTTGCCGAAGTAGGCCGCCTGCGCGGCGCCCTTTTCGCCCGCGGGGCCCGAGCCGATGACGATCAGATCGTAGCGGTCCACTCACGCTTACCGTACGTCGGAAGATGCGACGGCTGCAAGCATAGCGATGCTAAGGTGGAGCCCTGGCCAAACGATACAGGCTCGGCCCGGATCAGATCCGGCCGCTCGCACGGGGGCGTGGCTCTTGCCTGGCGAGTGACCACATCACCGTCGACGGACGCCCGGTGGGCTTCATGTATCGCGAAGAGCCGGACACCGAGTTCGACAGCGGCTGGCGCTTTCTGAGCGGGCTCGAGAGCGATGCCTACGTCGACGATCTCGGCAACGTCGGCCTGCACGACGTCAACACGATCGCCAACTACGATCCCGACGTCATTCCGCTGCTCGATGCGCCGCCGGGCTCCGCCTTCGAGCGGGACGACGACGGGCAGTTCGTTCAGGTCGATTTCGAAGTGCCGGACGAGTGATCAAGTTTGCGGGGACGGCGGTCGCCCTGTTCGCCGGCGTCGCCCTCGTGCACTTCTTCCTGAGCTTCTTCGGGCTGGCCCTCGCGCTCCGGGTGGCCTTCGATGCCCAGAGCCCCGGCGGGCCGACCCCGCTCGATGTCGCCCTCGTCCGCGTCGCGGCAATCCTGCTCGCGCCGCTGAGCCTCGCAAACCGCGTCGTGCCGGGGCTGCAGACGCCGGGCGGCCATCTCGAAATCGCCGCCACCAGTGTTCTCTTCGGCGGGGTCGCCGTCGCCGTCCTGTGGCTGTGGCGCCGGCGGCGCGGGCACGGACCGCACCACCCCGCGTGACCCGTCAAGACGGTGAGACGTTTCTCCGCCGCAGCATCTGCTGCAGGCTCTGGCGCGTGAGCCCGAGGCGCTCGGCCGCCCGCGTCTTCGACCCGCACTCGCGGAGTGCGTCGTCGATCATGCGCCGCTTGAGGTCCTCGATCGCGTCGTTGAGCGTCGACGGCGTCCCCGTGGCCGGCCGCGCGGTCCTGACGCGTTCCGACAGGTGCTCGGGCCCGATCGGCTCCCCGGGCTCGGCCAGGGTGACGGCGCGCTCGATCTCGTGTTCGAGCTCGCGCACGTTGCCGGGAAACGGGTACGCGCGCAGGCGCGCCATCGCCTCGGGCGAGATCGAGGGCACGGCCCGCCGGGCTCGCGTTCGATAGACGGCGAGGAAGTGCTCGGCCAGCGCTGGAATGTCGGCGGTGCGCTCGCGCAGCGGCGGCAGGTGGAGAGGGAAGCCGTTGAGCCGATAGAAGAGATCCTTTCGAAAGGTGCCCGCCGCCACCGCGGTCTCGAGGTCGGCATTCGTGGCCGCGATCACGCGCACGTCGACCCGCCGCGTGTTCGTCTCGCCGACCCGCCGCAATTCACCCTCCTGCAGCACGCGGAGCAGCCGCAACTGCATCGCCGGTGACATCTCGCCGACCTCGTCGAGAAAGATCGTGCCGCCATGCGCTTCCTCGAAGAGACCGCGTCGCTCGGCGGTGGCGCCGGTGAACGCGCCGCGCGCGTGGCCGAAGAGCTCGGACTCCAGGAGCGACTCGGGCAGCGCGCCGCAGTTCTGGGCGACGAAGTTCTTGGTCCGGCGCGGGCCGTTGTCGTGAATCAGCCGCGCGAAGAGCTCTTTGCCCGTGCCCGTCTCGCCCGTCAACAGCACCGTCGTATCGCCCTCGAGCACCTTGCGCGCGAGCTCCGTGGCCGCGCGCAGGCCGCCGTGCGCGCCGATCAGCGTGTCGAAGTTCAGCGGGCGCGCGCGTGCCGCGGCCAGGTCACGGCGCGCGGCGTTGTAGGCGACTTCCAGCTCGTCGCGCAGCCGCGCGTTCTCGCGGCCGAGCGCCCAGCGCTCGGCGGCGCGGCGCACGATGACCACCAGCTCGTTGGGCTCCCACGGCTTGGGGACGAAGTGAT
>QHSO01000004.1 GCA_003220475.1 Candidatus Rokuibacteriota bacterium
AAGCCGGCGCTCGAACTGGCAAGGCCTCGACGCGCGTGTTCACTCATGACCGACCGCGGACGGGCCACTCGGGCGGCTCCGGCTTTCGGCCTCCTCGGTGGGCGGCATCTCGAGGACGAAACGGTGCGGCGATCGTCGAATCTCGTGGTGTGTGATGACGGAATTCGGGAGCAAGGGGCGGAGTGCGCGGGTGGCGTGTCGGTCCGTACGCTCGGCGTATGGAGAGTCGAGCGGGGTTGCCGAGGGGGTTCGGGAGATTGGCGTGGTCGAATTTGGCGGCGCAGTCGGCGGAGCAGGTGGCGCTGGCGGCGGCACCGATCGTTGCGGTGCTCGCGTTCGGCGCGGATGCGGGGGCCACGGGGCTGCTGCAGACGGCGCAGACGCTGCCGTATCTGCTCTTGTCGGTCCCGGCCGGCGTGCTGGCGGACCGCGGGTCACGCCGCCGGCTCATGGCCGGCGCCGAGGCGCTGCGCGCGCTCGCACTGGCGGGGGTGCTGACGCTGGCGTACGCGGGACTGCTCACGCTGCCGCTGCTTGCGCTGTGCGGATTCGTCGGCGCGTGCGGAACGGTCGCCTACAGCGTCACCGCGCCTGCGCTCGTGCCGGCGCTCGTCCCCGCGCACGCGCTCGCCGAGGCCAACGGACGGATCGAGCTGGCACGCACGCTCGCCTTTGCCGCCGGTCCGGCGCTCGCCGGCGCTCTCGTCGGGTGGACCGGCGGCACACCGGCTTTCGGCGTCGCCGCCGCGCTGTCGATAGCGGCCGTCGTGCTCCTCTCCGGTGTGCGTGAACCCGCTCGGCCGCCGGTGGCCTCGCGACGCGTGCTGCACGATGTGTGCGACGGCGCGACGTTCGTCTTCGGGCACCCGCTACTGCGGCCGATCTTCCTCACGCAACTGGTGTTCAACACCGCAGCCTTCGTGTTGCAAGCCGTGTACGTGCCCTACGCGGTCCATCGGCTCGGCCTCTCCGCACTGGGCGTCGGCCTGACGCTCGCGACGTATGGCGTGGGCATGGTCGTCGGAGCCCTGCTCGCGCCGCGCATCATGCGCGTCGTGCCGTTCGGCCTCGTGATCGTGCTCGGGCCGATCGCGGGTCTCGCGGCCGGGCTCGTCATGGTGCTCACGCTCTGGGTTGGGACGGGATGGCTGGCGGCATTCAGTTTTTTCTTGCTCGGCGCGGGTCCGATCGTGTGGGTGATCAGCACCGCCACGCTTCGCCAGACCGTGACGCCGGCCGAGCTGCTCGGCCGCGCGTCCGCGCTGAGCATGACCGCGACGGGAGCGCGGCCGATCGGCGCGGCGCTGGGCGCGTTGCTCGGCGCCAGCTACGGGGTCGAGACGTGTCTCGTCGTGGCGGCGGTCGGGTTTTTCGTCCAGGCGGTGCTGATCGTCGCGTCGCCGGTGCCGGCGCTCGCGCGGCAACCACTGACCGTCGCGTGAGCCGGTGAGCGCGCGCGGCCGTGTCGTCGTGTCCGCGCGAGGGTTGAAGAATTGCCCGGTCAGCGTCGCGGGACGGTGAGAGTTCGACCACCGTCCGGCGGCGGGCCAGCCATAAGCGTCCAGAATCGCTCGTGCGGCACATGGGTTGCTCTGATCCATGTGCCGTGACGAACCGGCGTCAGCGAGGCTTCGCGCTGATCGAGCTGCTCGTGGTGGTCGCCATCATCGGGATTCTGGCGGCGATCGCGCTGACCATCTATAGCAACGTGCAGCAGCGCACCCGGATCGCCAAGGCGCAGGCCGATGGGCGCGCACTGGCCACGGCGGTCTCGGTATACACCGCCCACACGGGACTACTGCCGACAGCGCTCGCCGAGCTGACGGCGCAGGTGACGAACGGCCAGGGGTTCGTCGCCGGCCCGTTCATTCTCGCGCTGCCGGCCGCACCGCAGGGCTGGACGCCGTACGCGTACACCGCGGACACGGCCACGTTGGCGTTCTCGATCACGACGGCGGGCGACGGCGCCTACGTCGCCGTTTCCTAGCCATCTCCACTCACACCGAGATGTTCCACAGGAGCGTCGCGCCGAACTCGAGCAGGCCCTGCACATTCTTGCGAAACGCGCCCGGGACCACGAACTGGCCCCACGGCACGTACAGCACCTCGTCGTACGCGATCTTCTGAACTTCCTCCGCGATCGCCTTGCGCTTCGCGGTGTCCGTCTCGCGCGTGAACTGCGCGCGCAGCTTCTCGATCGGCTCGCTGGTGGGCCAGCCGAACCACGCCTTTTCGCCGCCGCCGCCGAGCACCGACGACACCGCCGGCGTCATCGTGTCGAACGACGTCGACCACGTGTGGAAGATGTTCCAGCCGCCCTGGGCCGGCGGCTCCTTCTTGGCGCGGCGCTGGACCATCGTCGACCAGTCCATCGCCTGCAGGTCGACGGTGGCGCCCAGCGCGCGCAGGACCTCCGCCGTGACGAGCGCCGGCCCATGCGCGTACGGCGTGTCGGTCGGGTCCATCACGACGATCGGCCGGCCGTCGTAGCCGGATTCCTTCAGTAACCGCTTCGCGCGTTCCATGTCGGGCTTCGGCGCGCCCGCGGCCGTCTCGTACGGCAGGCCGCCGCACATGAAGACCGACGGGCAACTCTTGTAGTACTTCGGGTTGCCGATGACCGCCTGCATGTACTTCTGCTGGTCCACCGCGTAGAGCAGCGCCTGGCGGGCCGTCTTGTTGTTGAACGGCGGCTGCAGATGATTCGGTCGCAGGATGCCCTGGCTGCCGCGCGGATCGGTGACGAAAACGCGCAGGTCGGGATTTTTCTCGAGGCGTGGCGCGAAGTCGAGCGGGACGTTTTCCCAGTAATCGACCTCGCCGGCCTCGAGCGCGGCGCCCGCCGTCGCCTGGTCGGGGATATAGCGCCACTCGACGCGATCCACGAGCGCCCGCTTGCCGCCGGCGGCGCCGCTCGGCTTCTCGTTGCGCGGGACGTAGTCGGCGTTCTTGACGTAGACGACGCGGTTGCCCGGCTGCCACTCGTCCTTCACGAACTTGAACGGACCGGAGCCGACGACTTCCTTGACCTGCTCGTTCGGATCGGTGGCGGCCACCCGCGCGGGCATGATGAAGGACGGGCTCGCCGATGGTTTGCCGAGGGCGTCGAGTACGAGCCCGAACGGCGTCTCGAGGTCGATGATGAACGTCTTCTTGTCGACCGGCGTCATCTTGCTCAGCGCCGCCATCATCAACCGCCCGACGGCGTCCCTGGCGCCCCAGCGCTTGATCGAGGCCACGCAATCCTCGGCGGTCACCGGCTGGCCGTCGTGGAACTTCAGCCCGTCGCGGAGTGTGAAGGACCACTTCATCGAGTCCTTCGACACCGTGTACTTGTCGACCATCTGCGGCCTGATCTTCAGATCCGCGTCGAGCGCGAACAACGTGTCGAAGATCATGTAGCCGTGATTGCGCGTGATGTAGGCGGTCGTCCAGATCGGATCGAGGACCTTGAGATCGGCATGGGGCACGAAGCGCAGCGTCCCGCCGCGCTTCTGCGCGTGCACGAACGGGGCGCGCGCGACGGCGGCGGTGGCGATGGATCCCGCGACGAAAGCACGACGGCTCAGTTGGGGCATGGGGGCGAAACCTCCTCGTGAGTGCCCGATCCTCGCACGAGGTCTGGTGAGCGGCAACCCGGCCGGCGGTGGGCGCGAGCGCGTCCTCGCGGCGCTCGAGCGGCGTGACGCCGTCGTACGTCGACGTCGTAATTCCGCGTTCCGTTCGCTGGCACCCGGTTTGCTGCCTTTGCATGCGGGAGGACTCCATGAAATCCGTCGCCGGCATCTTCACGTCACGGGACGCCGCGGAGCGCGCCGTGCAGCGCCTCGCGTCGTTGGGCATCTCGCGCGACCATCTCACGCTGTTGACCCCGGGCGCCGACGGCCGTCGACTCGCGGCGATGCCGATCGACGAGGGCGAGGCGCCGGGCACCGGCGCGGCGATCGGCGCGGTGACCGGCATGGCCACCGGCGCGGGCGTTGGCTTGCCCATCGGCGCGGCGGTGAGTCTCGCCGTTCCGGGCATCGGACCGATCATCGCCTTCGGCCTGCTGGGCGCCGCCCTCTTCGGCGCCGGCGGCGCGGCCATCGGCAACGCGCTCGAGAACGCGCTGACGCAGGGTGTCCCGCGGGACGACATCTTCGTCATCGAGGATGCGCTGCGAGGCGGCCAGTCCGTCGTCGTCGCACTCGTGGAGGACGAGGCCACCGCGATGCGTGTGCGTGACGCCTTGCGCGAGGCCGGCGCGCTCGATTTCGAGACGGCGCGCGACCGCTGGTGGAGCGCGCTGCCGGAGGCCGAGCGTGGCCGCTTCGAGCCCGTGGAGGAGCACACCTATCGCTGTGGCTTCGAGGCGGCGCAGTGGTGCGACAACCGTGAGAACGTGCGTCCGCTGCACGGCCCGCTCATCGACGAGCCGGCCTTCCAGCGCGGCTTCGAGCGCGGGCAGGATTACCGCGCGAGGGCGCTGCGCAAGAGCGCGTGATCGGCACGCACACCTGACTCGGCCCGGGCCGTCTGATTGGCCGCGCGCCGATCAGATGCCCGGGTTCTCTTCGGGCCGTCCCGGCTCGCTGTCGCCGTACGGCGCGTCGCCGCGCTCACCCGGCGCGGTTTCTTCCCGCTGCAGCGGACGGCCGCCGGCCCGCGGCTCGCGCGCCGCCCGGCGCTCTCGCTCACTCGCGCCCAACGCGTCGGGCGCGTGCGGCGCTGGCGCCGGCTTGGCCTGTGTGCTCGGCTCGGTCTTGCGCTCTTCCATCCTGCACCTCCGTGTACACTGGGCCGCGCGCCATGACCGCGAGCTCGCCGCCCCGCGCGGCCCACCCGTATTACATGCACGATGCCATCTACGCCCAACCCGGCGCGCTGCGTCTGATCGAGCGAGGCAACGAGAGCGCGCTATCGGCCGCCGCCGGCGCGCTGCGTGGCGCGAGTCGTGTGTGGCTCGCCGGCGTCGGGTCCTCGTGGCACGCGGCGCTCGTCGGCGAGCATCTGCTCGCCACGCTCGGTGGGCTCGGCGCGCGAGCGCGCGCCGCCGTCGCCTCGGAGTGGACGGCGTACGGACCGCGGGCCGAGCCGGGCGACGCGCTCATCGCGGTGACTCATCGCGGCTCGCGCGTCACCGCGGACGCGATGACGCTTGCCACCGGCCGCGGAGCCGTCGGCGTCACGGTCACCGCGAAGGGTGTGGCGCTGTCCGGTGCCACGCACATGCTGCACACGTGCGACGTCGAGGCGTCGGGCGCTCACACCGTGGGCTACACGACCGCGCTGGCTGTCCTGGCGCTGCTCGCCGCCGAAGTCGGCGGCGCGGACGCCACGCGGCGCGCGCTGGGCGGCCTGCCCGATCTGCTCGCGTTCTTGCTCGGCCAGGAGTCGTGGGATGCCCTCGGCGCCCGCCTCGCGACCCGCCGCCAGTTCTGGTTCGTCGGCGGGGGACCCAACGCGGCGACCGCACGCGAGGGCGCCCTGAAGCTGTCGGAGACGGCATGGCTGCCCGCCGTCGCCTTCGAACCGGAGTCCTTCCTGCATGGCCCCTCGGCCGCACTCGAGCCGGAGGACGCGCTCGTACTGATCGCGCCACCCGGGCCGGCGCATGCTCGCGCGCTGGACGTCGCGCGCGCCGCGCGTGCCATCGGCGCCGAGGTGCTCACGCTCGCGCGCGAGGATGATCGCGAGGCGGCCGCCCTCGCCGGCGAGACCATCGCGTTGCCCGACGTGGACGAGGCGCTATCGCCGCTGCTGACCGTGGTGCCGCTACAATTGCTGGCGTATCACGTGGCCGTCGCGCGCGGCCGCAATCCCGACCTGCTCCGCGGCGACGACCCCGCGCACGCCCGTGCGCGCGCGGCGCTCGCTTCCTGAGCGTCGCCGATGCCGCGCGATCGTCTGCTGTTGGTTCTCTGCCTGACGAGCGGCCTGCAGACGTTCTCGATCGGCGCGTTCCCCGCGCTCCTCCCCGAGATCGGGCGAAGCGCGGGCCTGCCGTACTGGCAGCTCGGTGCCGTGGCAGGCGCCTTCGGCTTCGCGCGCATGCTGACCGACGTGCCCGCGGGCCTGCTGATGACCCACCACGTCCGCCGCGCGCTGATCGCGGGCCCCGTGTTCGTGCTCGTCGGAATCGCGTGTGTCGCGTTGGGCGGCTCGTTCGGCTGGCTCCTGGTGGGCCGCGTGCTGATGGGCTCAGGACACACACTCGGCACCCTCGGCCTGCTGACGACCATCTTGCGGGTTCGCGCCGAACATCGACTCGCCTCCGCGCTCAACGCGTCGGAGTTCAGCGCCATGCTCGGGATGCTCGGCGGCGTTGGTCTCGTGGGCGCGCTGCCAGGCACGCTGTCCTGGCAGGCCGCCTTCGTCATCGGCTGCTCGCCGATCGTCGCGGCGTTCGTCTCGCTGCACGCGCTGCTGGCGCTCCTGCCCGACGACGGTGAAGGGCGACCATGGTTCGCGCGCAGCGCGGACGCCGCGGTGCCCAGCGATGCGACGAGGGCGCGCCGCGGCACGTCGGCGCTCGCCTTCGCCGCCGGCTGTGCCGTCGCGCTCGCCTACGCGACGCTCGAGCAGTTCGTCATCCCCGTGCGCGGCAGCCGCGAGTTCGGTCTCGAGCGCTCGGGCATTGCGCGCCTGCTGATGCTGGCGCAACTCTCCGACACGATCGCGCTTCTGCCGGTCGGAGCGCTGGCGGACCGCGTCGGCACCGCGCGCGTGCTCGGCGTCGTGCTGCTGAGCTTCGCGGCGGCGGTGGCGATGGTGGGCCTCGGGCCACTGCCGATGGTCATCGGCGGCTGCGTCGTCTTCGGCATGAGCATGGCGGGCTGGATGCTGCCGGTCGGCTTGCTGCGCGCGGCCACGCCGGCGTCGCAGGTCGCATGGCGCACGGCGCTCTTTCGCGTCTTCGTTGACGGTGGGATGTTCCTCGGCCCATTCGCGAGCGGTCTGCTGGGGCCGATGCACCCGCGCGTGCTGCCGGCGGCGCTGTCGGTCGCCCTGTGCGTCGTGGGCGTGATGCTGCTCGCGCGCTCCGCGGCGGGCCGCCCGCGGCGCGCGGAACATCTGGCGGCCGCGTCGGCGCGCCGTGGCGGTGACGACGACGGTCGTTTCGCCGGCTGACGTCGCTGGCACTGTGCTTGCTCCGTGAATGAGTGGGGTAGAGCATGCGGAATCCCCTCAGAGGAATCGGCAGCTGGTTCGGACGCCACTGGCTCTGGTTTGCCGTTCCCGTGGCCGTCGTCGTCGTGCTGGCCGTCGTCATCGCGTTCTTCATCGACGAGCCGCTGCGGCGCATGACCGAGCGCGAGATGAACCGCAAGATGAAGGGCTACACCGCGCACATCCGCAAGCTCGACTTCCACCCCATCGGATTCTCCATCGACTTCTACGACGTGCAGTTCATCCAGAACGCCAATCCCGAGCCGCCCGTCATGCGGATCGAGCGGCTCAGCGCCAGCGTGCAATGGCGTGCGCTGATCCACCGCGCGCTGGTGGCCGACTTCAAGCTGGTCAAGCCGATCATCTACGTCGACAAGTCGCACTTCGAGACCGAGCTCAAGGATCCGACGCCGGTCAAGGAGCATGGCTGGCAGGACGCCTTGCAGGCGATGTACCCGCTGAATATCAACGAGTTCAAGATCGTCGACGGGGAGGCGACCTACATCGAGACGCCGCAGGCGCGGCCGCTGCGCGTGACGAAGATCCAGGCGACGGTCCAGGACATTCGCAACGTGCGCTCGGCGGAAGGCGAGTACCCCTCGCCGCTGCGCCTCCAGGCCGTCGTCTTCGACCGCGGCCAGATCCAGGTCGACGGCAATGCCGACTTCCTGCTCGAGCCCTACGCCGGCGTGAAAGGCCACCTCGAGATTCGCGACGTGCCGCTCGACTACTTCGCGCCGGTGGCCGCGCGCGCCAACGTCACCCTGAAGCGCGGTGCCGTCAGCGGGCGCGGCGACGTCGAGTACTCGCCCAAGATCGCCACGCTCTGGCTCGAGCGCTTCCAGGTGGATGGCCTGGTCGCCGACTACCAGTACATGAAGGTCGACGCGCCGGCGCACGCGGAGGTCGTCAAGGAAGGCGCGCAGAAAGCGCAACAGGTCAGCAATGCGCGCGACGTCGTCCTGCACGTCGAAGACTTGCGCGTGGTGAACGCCAACATCGGCTTCATCAACAAGAACACGAACCCGGAATACCGTGTGTTCATCGATGAGATGAACCTGGCGATGAAGAAGTTCAGCAACCAGAAGGACGAGGGCTACGGCCACGCGACGCTGACCGGCCGCTTCCTCGGCAGCGGCGCCACCGTCGTGGACGCCACCTTCCGCCCGGAGAACAAGGGCCCCGACTTCTCGTTGAACGCGAAGGTCGAGAACACCGACATGCGGAAGATGAACGACCTGCTGCGTGCCCACGCGAAGTTCGACGTGGTATCGGGCGTGTTCTCGGTGTACTCGGAGCTGCGCGTCCACAATAACCGCATCGACGGTTACGTGAAGCCACTCTTCCGCGACTTGAAGGTCTACGGCAAGGACAAGGACGAAGACCGCACGTTCGGCCAGAAGGTGAAAGAAAAGGCCATCGACGTCGCGGCCAAGGTCCTCAAGAACCGTCCGCGCAAGGAAGTCGCGACGGTGGTGGACATCTCGGGACCGATCGACAGCCCGCAGACCAAAACCTGGCCGGTCCTCGTCCGGCTCATCCAGAACGCGTTCATCAAGGCCATCCTGCCCGGATTCCAGCGAGAGGCGTCGCGGGCCGAGCGCGACTAGCGCGAGCCGTGGTGCGCGTCAGGCCAGGATGATCTTCCAGGCCCGCGCCAAGATTCCGAGGAACCAGAGCGAGCGTGGCAACCAGTGCTCGCTCTGCGCCCACGCCCCGAGCCCGACCACCGCGAGCACCGACGTCGTCGCCATCCAATCGGGCAGGCTGAACCAGCGCACGACCGGGAGCACGAAGCCACCGAGCGCCGCCACCGCGAAGATCAGCAGCACCACGGCGACGAAGACCGCGAACGGTGCCAGGAACAGTGTGGAGAAGACGAGGATCAGCGCGTCGGCGCGTCCGAAGTTCGGGTCGGCGAACGCCTGCGACACCTCGGGACGAGCCGCGAAATAGTGCGCGATCTCGCGCGGCTGCACGAGCCCCGCGTAGATTGCGAGCGCGAGCGTCGAGCCGAGGGCGACGAGCCAGTGCGGCAGGCGCCAAGCAGTAGGGGTCAGCAAAACCATCTCAGTCCTCCTGCGCGTATTTCGCAAGGAGGGTGCCACGCTCTGCCTCAATGAAATCGCTCGCTTGCCGCAGGGCGACGGCTCGGTCGTGTCGGCGCGCTGACATCCCCCGGTGCCAGACCGCGCCGCGCGCCGCCGCCGTCGGCGTGGGGTACGATACCGGCACTTCGCGGAGGCCATCATGACCAACGACCTGCTCGAGAGCGTGAAAGACGGCGTGGCGCTGCTCACTCTCAACCGACCTGATCGCCTCAACGCGTTGTCGGGCCCGATGCTCGACGCGCTGCTCGAGGCGCTGCCGCGGCTGGCCGCGGAGAGCGAGGTCGGCGCGATCGTGCTCACCGGCGCCGGCCGCGGATTCTGCGCGGGCGGCGACGTCAAGGCGATGGCCGAGGGTCGCGAGTTCGCCGAAACCGGGCTCGAAGACAAGGCGCACGGGCTGCGCAGCAAGATGGAGGTCTCACGGCTGCTACACGAGATTCCCAAGCCGACCATCGCGATGGTGCGCGGCGCGGCGGCCGGGGCGGGGCTCTCGATGGCGCTCGCGTGTGATCTCCGCGTGGCGGGCGAGAGCGCGAAGTTCGCCACGGCGTTCGCGCGCGTGGGCTACTCGGGGGATTTCGGCGGCTCGTGGTTCCTCACCCAGCTCGTCGGCACCGCAAAGGCGCGCGAGCTCTACTACACCGCCGAGATCGTCGACGCCCGCCAGGCGCTCGCGCTCGGCATCGTCAATCGCGTCGTGGCCGACGAGAAGCTGGAGGACGAGACGCTGACGCTGGCGCGCAAGCTCGCGCAGGGACCGCGCATCGCGCTGCGCTACATGAAGCGGAACATGAACGCCGCGGAGACGCAGACGCTCGCGCAGTGTCTGGATCTCGAGGCGATGCACCACACGCGCACCGGGTTCACCGAGGACCATCGTGAAGCCGCGCGCGCATTCGTCGAGAAGCGGGAGCCCGTCTTCAAAGGACGCTGACGCGCGCGAGCGCAGCGCGCCCCACGATGATCATGATGGTGCGTGCGACCAGGCAAGGTTTGCATGGTGCGCCACGCGCGCAGTCGGCGGCATGTGCGGTGCAGCAAGCCGGCGACCATGATTACCGCCGGAATGCATCAGCGTGGTGCGACGAAGTCGACCCTCGGGAGCAGCATCGCGGTCATCATCGTGATCGCGCTGCTGACTGCGGTATCCGTCGGCGCGCAGACGCCGATTCCCCAGCTCGCGCTGTGGGAAGCCAACATGCGCAGCTACGGGCAGCTCGCGTGTGAGTATCTCGGCCAGCCGCACAGCTTCGACGAGTACCTCACGGAGGTCTATTACGACGCCGAGCGCGCGTTCCAGCAGGTCGCCGAGTACACCGGCGACGGCGCCTGGTTGACGTGCACGCAGCGCGCGGCGGCGATCTATCGCGACCAGTACGTCATGGGCGCGCCATGCTGGGGTGGCGGCTTCGGGTGTGTGCCCGGGTATTGGAACTTCACCCACGGCCTCACGATGGATTACCTCAGGACAGGCGACGCCGCGTCGAGAGATGCGGTGATGGCGCTGTCCGAACATGCCGCGTACGCTGTCGACACGACGCCGCTCGAAGAGACGGTCTCGCCGTGGCTGAGCCGCGAGGTCGCGTACGCGATCATGAGCTACATCAACGCCGAGAAAGTCGGCGCCGCGCCGCGCGCGCGCTTGCCCCAACTCGTCGATCAGGCGCTCGGCCACCTCGATCAGTGGTTCGTCTCTCGATCGTTTCGCTGCCCGAGCTTCTGCCAGCCCGCCGAGGCCGCGGGCCAGTACTACATCCAGCCGTTCATGCTCGGGCTCACCGCCGAGGCCCTCATCATGTACGCGGACAAGACGGGGGATGGCCGGATCCTCCCCGCGATCAAAACGGCGCTGGACTGGTTGTGGGACAACGCCTGGGTCGTCGCGGACCAATCGTTCTGGTACGAGAACTGGGTTTCCGATCCGTCGATACCATTCCCGGCGCGGCGCGGCGCGCCGGATCTCAATCTCGTCATCGCGCCGGCGTTCGCGTGGGTCTACCAGCAAACCGGTGACCTCACGTACCGCGATCGGGGTGACGCGGTGTTCGCCGGTGGCGTCCTGAACGCCTATCTCGCCGGCGGCAAACAGTTCGATCAGAACTACAGCTGGAGCTTCGACTACGTGAAGTGGCGTGGCGCAGCGGCGGCGCCACCACCGCCGCCACCGCTGCCGCTCACGGCCGACATCACGACGCCGGTCGCCGGCGCAAAGGTGAGCGGTACGAGCGCCGTCGTCATGGCGGCGGGCGGCGGTGCGACGCCCTACACGTACACGCTCGACCTCGACGGTGCGACCCTCACCTCGGGCGGGGACGCGACGTATGCGTGGAATACGACGACGGTCAGCGATACCTCGCACGCGCTCACGCTGACTGTCCGCGATGCCGCCGGGGCGAGCGCGACCACCACGCGCAGCGTGAACGTCGCCAACCGTCCGAGCGGCCCCTGGCTGTACGTCGCGCAGCCGACCAACGGCGCCACCGTCAGCGGGACGACGTCGGCCGTCGTCTGGCTCAAGAGCCTCTACGACGGCACGAACGTGTACACGGTCCGCGTCAATGGTCAGGTCGTCGCGACGCAAACGACGAGCTCGACGGGACCGATATCGCTGCCGTGGGATACCACGAGCACGGCCAATGGGCCGCAGACGGTCAGCGTGGAGGCGCGCGACGCCGTCGGCGACATCGGAACGGCCAGCATCACGGTCACCGTGGCCAACTGAGGCTCGGCGCCTCAGCCCAGTAGCGCGAGGAGCTCGTCGACCGCGGAGGCCGCGAAGGCGGTGGCCGTGCGCGCGCCGAGATCGTGTCCGGCGTCGCGCACCGTCACCAGCCGAGTCGGGCCGGGCATGAGCCCACGCGCCTCCTCCATCTCGTCGAGAAGCCCGAACGGATCGCGCGTGCCGTGTACGAAGACCGTCGGCGTGCGCAGCGTGATGAGGTGCTCGGTGCGCCGGCGCTCCGGGCGCCCGGGCGGGTGCAACGGATACGCGAGTAGCAACAGCGCGCGCGCGAGCGCCGGCGTGTCGGCGAGCAGCATGCTCGCCTGGCGGCCGCCGTACGAGTGACCGCCGAGCATGAGCCTGCCGCTGCAGCGGCGCGCGAGCACGGCGAGCGCGTGACGCAGGCCCTCGCGATCGCGCGCCGCCCACGCCGGCGACGGCGGCCCTTTCCCGCGCGCCTGGCGAAACGGCAGATCGATGCGCAGCGCGGCCACCCCACGCGCGGCGAATGCGGTCGCGACCGCGCGCAGCACGGGTGAGTCGCGATTCGACCCGGCGCCGTGGGCGAGCACGATGCCGTCGCCCCTCGGAAGGCGCGGCTGGTGCAGCACGCCGCGCACGGTGCGCTCGCCGTCGCCCTCCTCGAGAGGCTCGACATCGCTCACGGTGCCCGAGCATAGCGCGGCGCCATCCGCGGCGTCCCTGTACGATAGACGGGAATGCGAGGAGGACGATGATGCGGACGATGCTGCTGGCGCTGGTCGTCGCGGTGGCGGCGGCCGGCTGCATGACCGCCGATGTGACGCCATCGGCGTCGGTCACGACGCTGATGCCCGACAGCGAGCGGTGGTTTAAGCTCAGCTGGGACGCGACGCCCGAGAAGCAGGGCGATCTGCGCCGCCTGCGCGGCTACGTCGAGAACACGTACGGAGAGGCGGCGGGCAGGGTTCAGTTGCTCGGCCAGGCGCTGGACGCGAGCGGCGCCGTCGTCGGCCAGAAGATCTCGTGGCTGTCCGGCACCGTGGGGGGCTTCGGCCGCGTCTACTTCGAGATCCCCAACATGCCGCCGGCGGACCACTATCGCGTGACCGTGTGGACGTACGAGCGGATCCAGGCCCCGGGCGGCTGGGTCATACGCTGATTCCTGGGACGTGACGCACGCCTCCCCCGCGGTGGCGGTCATGGCGAAGGCGCCGGGCTTCGCGCCGGTGAAGTCGCGCCTGCAGCCGCCGCTGACCGCGGACGAGGCGCGCGCACTCGCGACGGCGTTCCTGCTCGATCGCCTCGATGCGGTCGCCGCGCTCGCGGACGCCGCGGCCGTGCTGGCGTTCGCGCCGGCCGAGGCGGCGGCAGTCCTGCGCACGCTGATCCCGCCTGGAGTGCGGCTGCTCGCGCAGCGCGGCGACGACCTCGGAGCGCGGCTGACGCACGTGTTCGACGATCTTCTCGCGCAGCACGCCGCGGTGCTCGTGCTCGACGCCGACAGCCCGACGCTGCCGATGACCTGGGTCGCCGAGGGCGTCGCGATGCTGGCGGCGGAGCAGGCCGACGTCGTGCTCGGCCCGAGTGACGACGGCGGCTACTGGTCGATCGGGCTCCGCACGCGATGCCCCGCGCTGTTCGCCGATGTGCCGTGGAGCACCGAGCGCGTGCTCGAGACGACGCTCGCGCGCGCGCAGACGCTGCGACTGCGCGTGGCGCTGCTGCCGCGCTGGTTCGACGTCGATACCGAGGCGGATCTGCGACGGCTGTGCGACGACGTTGCGGTGTCCGGTGGGCCATGGCGCACGGCCGCGCTCGTTCCGGCGCTGGCCGCTCGACTGGCGGCGGGAGCCACGAGATGAGCGCGCTGCGGCTCGACGAGACGGCGCGCGGCGTCTTTCCGATCTCCGCGACACCGTTCACGTCCGGCGGCGCCCTCGATCTCGACAGCCTCGATCAGCTCGTCGACTTCTACCTCGCGCGCCGCGTTCATGGCCTCACGCTGCTCGGCATCATGGGCGAGGCGCCGAAGCTCACGCCGGCCGAATCACGCGCGGTTGTACGCCGCGCGCTGGCGCGTGTGCGCGGACGTGTGCCGGTCGTCGTCGGCGTCTCGAATCCAAATCTGATGGTGCTCGCCGCCCTCGCGAACGACGCGATGGCCGCCGGCGCTGCCGGCGTGATGGTGGCGCCACCCGTCGGGATCGCCGGCGACGATGCACTGCTCGCGTACATGACGGCGGTCGTCGCGGCAGTCGATCCCGGGACGCCGCTCGTTTATCAGGATTATCCGCAGGCGACGGGAGTGACGCTGACGGTCGAGGCCTTCCATCGCATGGTGGACGCGTTCGAGCAGCTCGTGATGCTCAAGCACGAAGACTGCCCCGGGCTCACGAAGCTCGCCCGGATCCGCGCCGAAGCGGCGCGCGCGGGACGCCGGCGCGTCAGCGTGCTCGTCGGCAACAACGCCATCTACTACCCTCAAGAGCTGGCCCGCGGCGCGGACGGCGCGATGACCGGCTTCGCGTATCTGGAGATGCTCGTGGAAGTGTACGAGCGCTTCGTCGCCGGCGACACCGAAGGCGCGGAGGACGTCTTCGACGTCTACCTGCCGCTGTTGCGCTACGAGGCGCAGCCAGGCGTCGGCCTGGCCGTGCGCAAGGAGCTGTTGTTTCGCCGCGGCGCGCTCGCGTCGCCCGCGGTGCGGGCCCCCGGCCCCACGCTCACGCCGGAAGATCGCCGGGAGCTCGATCGCCTCGTCGGGCGGCTCGAGCGCCGGCTCAAGGCCTGAGCTTCACCCCGTCATCACTTCGACGACGGTGCGACACAGCACCTCGGGATCCACGGGCTTGGCGAGGTGCGCGCGGAAGCCCGCTTCGAGCGCCCTCGTGCGCGGATGCTGCCCCGCGAACGCCGTCACGGCGACGGCAGGCACGTCCCGCGCGTTGAGCGTGCGCGCGACTTCGCGCACGAGCCAGTAGCCGTCCTCGCCGGGCATGGCGATGTCGCTGACGATCGCATCGGGGCGTGATCTCAAGAACGCTTCGAGGCCGCTCTTCGCCGACTCTGCGACCAGCACCGTCGCGCCGCACAGCTCGAGCATGGCCCGGATCATCTCGCGCGTGTCGTCGTCGTCCTCGACGACGAGCACCGTGGCGCCTTCGAGCTCCATGGCCGACCGTTGTACACCATCCGGCTCGCGGCGCGATATGGAAAACTTTTGCCCGCAGAAATGTGGACGCGAGGCGAAAAGGTGAATTCCGAGAGCCGCGGAAGTGTTAGGATGGCGCGCGAAAACCGGGCCTGGCATTCCGCTTGCGGTCGCGGCCGGCACGGAGGTGCGGCATGAAGTTTCTTCTCGTGCTTCTCAGCGTCGTCGTCCTGTTTGCCACGGCCGTGCCGGCCGTCGCCGGTCCAGGGGATCCGCGGCTCGTCAACGGCATCCTCGAGTGGCCGCGCGCCGTGAGCAACGAGCCGTTCATCGTCGTCCGCGGCGATGACGGCGTGCTGTACTACGTCGCCGTCGGCGCCGCGCGGCACGACGCGTCGCTGACCGCCGGCGGGCGTGTCGCAGTGCTGGGCCTCGAGGGCCGCAGCGCTCACGAGATCAACGCGCTCGGCATAGGCGCCGGTGAGTCGGTGGAGGCTGCGCTGGGGAATCTGCAGGGCGCACGGCCGTCGCCGACCGTCGCCGCACCGCCACCGCCAGCGGCGAGCACACCGCCCGCGCCGGCGGCGGCCGCACCCGCCGCGCCGTCACCAAACGGCGCCGCCGCCGCGATCGCTGCACCGGCCGCGAAGCCGTTGGCGCCCACACCGCCCGCCGCGTCCGCACCGGCGCCGAACGGGAAATCGGCGGTGGCGCCGACGTCGCCCGCCGCGACGGCATCCGCCCCGGCGGTGACGCCGTCCGCGCCCACGCCATCCGCGCCCCTGGTCACAGCGCCTGCGCCGCCCGCATCGACCTCACCCGCGCCGGCGGTCACGCCGCCCCCCGTGGGCGGTGCGCCGTTGATCATCAGCACACCGACGCCGTCGCCTGTTCGATCCGCGGCCGTGTCGCCGCCACCCGCGCGGCGCTCGACCGTCGAGGTGACCACGCCGGCCGCGGTGCCGGCATCGTCGACCGACGAGCGCCGCTGGACCGAGATCAGCGGCGTGGTCGAGTCACTCGTCGGACGCACGCTGATACTGCGCTCGGACGAAGGCCGCGTTGCCGTCGACCTCTCGAGCCTGAGTCAAAATATCGACCGCGCGATCACGCCGGGCGCACACGTTCGCGTTTACGGCGTGCCGGTCGAGATCAGGTTCAAGGCGATGGGGTTCTTCGATCCGGGCACGCGTCCCTGACCCCGCGCGTGCAGCCGCGGACTCGTAGTTCTACGGTCTCGTAGTCTTACGTATTTCCTGCAGTCGATGGCCCCGGTATTGCGACGCTCCATGGCCGATGGGCCGGGAACGCTGCCTGTTCTGCGACCGCTTCATCTTCGAAGGAGACGATACGGCCCGGCCCGCCTCGCTCGGCGTGACCGTGCACCGTCATTGTTACGTCCGTGACGCGGGGCTCGACGGCCACCACGTAGACACCTCGATCGAGCGCAATCCCGAAGACTCGGACGACTCCGACGAGCAGTAGCCTCGGCTAGCGCTCGCCGCGCTTGCGCCCGGGACTGGCCGCCGGCTCCGCGGCCGGGGACTCCTTGGCGCGCAGCCGCTGCACGAGGGCGTCATATGACTCGGTCTGCACGATCTTGTTGAACTGCGTGCGATAGTTCGACACCAGACTCACACCCTCGATGATGACGTCGTAGACGAGCCAGCGGCCGTCCTTGAGGTGCATCCGGTAATCGACCGGAATGCTCTCGCTGCCTTTTTTGGCCGAGATCAGGGTCTTGACGCTCGCGTCGTCACGATCGATCGTCTCCCCGACGTACTGGACCCGCTCGCCCTGGTACAGCTCGATCTTGGAGATATAGGAACGGTCGAGCACATCGGAGAACAATTTTACGAACTCCTGCTGCTGCTGCGGTGTGCGTGCATTCCAGTGCGGACCGAGCGCGCGTCGCGCGGTGTCCGGATAGTCGAAAATACTCTCGGCGACCTTCCGCACCTGCGTGCGTCGCGCCTCCGGCTTGTCGGCCAGGGCGGGATCGCTGAGGAGTTTCACCACCTGATCGACGGTCTGCTTCAGGGCGTCGGTCGGCGCCCCCGCCACGGCGGTGGAGACGAGGGACAGCACGAGCGCGGCAACGAACGAGACGAGGAATGGACGATGATAGGTGCGCATGTTTCGCAAATGCTGCAACGCAGGTGCCACCGGCGGCGTCAGCAGGCCGACGCAGCTCGCAGCGGCACCGCGCCTCGCTCGCACGTCAGACGACGTGGTCGCGATGCAGCGCAGCGATCTCGTCCTTCGTATACCCGAGATCGGTGAGAATCGCGTCCGTGTGCGCGCCCATGTCGGGCGATGCCGTGCGCACCGCGCCCGGCGTGCGCGACAGCGTGACGGGCACGTTCTGCACCACCTGCTTGCCAAGCCGCGGATGCTCGACAGCGGTCGCGAGCCCCAGCGCCTGCACGTGCGGATCGTCGAACACTTCCTTCACGTTGTAGATCGGCCCGGTCGGCACGCCGGCCTTGTTGAGCACCTCGACCCAGTGCGCGCTCGGCTTGTGCATCAGCACGCCGTCCAGCTCCTCGTTCATCACGCGCCGGTTCTTCGAGCGGTCGGCGGGCGACTTGAAGCGCGGATCGTCGATCAGCGCCGGCGCGCCGATCGCCTCGCAGAGTCGGCGATACATCACCTGGCCCGACGCGGCGATGTTGATGTGGCCATCGGAAGTCTTGAACACGCCCGTCGGGATCCCGGTTGGATGGTCGTTGCCCGCCTGCGGCGGGATTTCCTTGCCGAGCGTCCAGCGCGACGCCTGAAAGTCCAGCATGCGGATCATCGCCTCGAGCAGCGACGTGTGCACCCACTGGCCGCGTCCGGAGCGCTCGCGCTCGAGCAGCGCGACGAGGATCCCGTGCGCGAGGAACATGCCCGCGGTGAGATCCGCCACCGGAATGCCCACGCGCACAGGGCCCTGACCCGGCAGCCCGGTGATGGACATCAATCCGCCCATGCCCTGCGCGATCTGATCGTAGCCGGGACGGTCGCGATATGGACCCGACTGACCGAAGCCGGAGATGCTGCCGTACACGAGCCGCGGGTTGACCTTGCTCAGCGTTTCGTAATCGATGCCGAGACGGTGCTTGACGTCCGGACGATAGTTCTCGACCAGCACGTCCGCCTTCGCGACCAGACGCTTGAGCACGTCGACGCCACGCGGGTTCTTCAGGTCGAGGGTGATCGAGCGCTTGTTGCGGTGCAGGTTCTGGAAGTCGAACCCGTCGCGCGCGAAGTCGTCCTCGGCGCGGTTCTCCACCTTGATGATGTTGGCGCCCATCTCGGCGAGCTGGCGGACGCAGGTGGGACCGGAGCGCGCACGCGTGAGATCGATGACGGTGTACGGCTCGAGCGGCAGGGTCATATCGGCCTCCGTGTCATTCGTGGCCCCGATGCTACCACCGGTGGCGGCGAATCACCCGCCGCGCCGGGCGGGGCGGCACCGAACACGGCGTTTTTTCTCGCCGGACATGTGTGGCGCGGCCTTTGCGGGTCATACTCATGGGGGCGTTTGCCGTGGATAGACTGCGCCGCGAGCTCTGGCTGCACCAGCCGTCGGCGAACCTCTGGGCCGTGGAGGTGAGCGGGCGCGACGAGAGTCTGCTCGCCTGTTGCGGACCGTTCACCGCGCGCGCGGCGCGGGTGGTGGCGCTCGACGAGCTGGCGTACGAGCGTGGCGCGACGCTCGAGTGGCTGCGGGGCCACCGTGCGGAGTTCGCGCGCTACGACGCGCGTGGCGACGGCGGACGACCGGTCGCGGCGCCGCGTGCCGGCGCGGTGTCGGCGGAGGCCGTCGACACGCTCCTCGCGGAGGCGCGACGCCTCACGCGCGCGGAGGCCGGCACCGTGTACATCCGGGAGCCGGCCGGCCTGCGCTTCGCGGCCGCGCACAACGAGGCGCTCGAGCGGCGGCACGGCTGGGCCGAGGCGCGGCGGCGCTTGACGATGGGCTCGCTGCCGCTGGCCGAGCGCAGCATCGCGAGCTACGTGCTCCTCACGCATCGAGCGGTCAACGTGCCGGACGCCTATGCCGTGGGCGACGATCGCCCGTACGTGTTCAATCCGGCGTGGGACGTCAAGAACGACTACTGCACGCGCTCGATGCTCGCGTTGCCGATCCGTGACGCGCGCGGCGATGTCGTCGGCGTCCTCCAGCTCATCAACGCGCGGGACGAGATCGGCACGATCGTGACGTTCTCGCGTGCGCTCGAAGACGCGGTCGGGCTCCTCGTGGTCGGCTGGGCGCAGCGGCTCGCTCACGTCTAGTCGTCCCGCGCCTTGACGCGCAGCGCTTGACTCCGGCGGCGCGCGGCTCTAGCGTTCAGCCAACACCGCGACCCGGAGGCCGTCATGACCGCCAGCGCCCTGAACGTCCCGTCCCTTCGCGGCAAGGTCTCGCCCGAGGAGTGGTCCGCCCGCGTCGACCTCGCCGCCGCGTATCGGCTCGTCTCGCTCTACAAGTGGGAGGATCTCGTCTTCACGCACATCTCGCTACGCGTGCCGGGAGCCGAGGACGAATTCCTCATCAACCCGTACGGCGTCTTCTTCGACGAGATCACGGCCTCGAGCCTGGTGAAGATCGACCTCAAGGGGCAGAAGATCGACGACTCGCCCTTCGAGGTGAACCCGGCAGGCTTCGTGATTCACAGCGCCATCCACGCCGCGCGGCACGACGCGAAGTGCGTGCTGCACACCCACACCCTGAACGGCGTCGCCGTGTCGGCGCAGCGCGGCGGACTGCGGCCGATCTCCCAGCACTCGATGTTCTCGCTGGCGAGTCTCGCCTATCACGATTTCGAGGGACCCGCCCTCAACGACGACGAGAAGCCGCGTCTGGTGGCCGATCTCGGTGACAAGACCTCGCTGATCCTGCGCAATCACGGGCTGCTGACCGTGGGCGAAACCGTCGCCGACGCGTGGGTGGCGATGTATTACCTCGAGGCCTCGTGCGCGATCCAGGTGCGCGCGCAGGCGGGCGGCGAGCTGATCTCGGTGCCCAAGGACGTTCTCGATCAGGCGGTATCGCGCCAGCGCCAGGGCGCGCGCGTGTGGCCGGGACTGATCCGGCGCCTGGACCG
Source organism: Candidatus Rokuibacteriota bacterium (assembly GCA_003220475.1). Lineage (GTDB taxonomy): Bacteria > Methylomirabilota > Methylomirabilia > Rokubacteriales > CSP1-6 > AR12. The sequence goes on from QHSO01000004.1 coordinate 20,215, forward strand.
CCTCGATCCGTCGTACCAGAACTGAGGAGGACGCCATGAAGGACGGGCTGCGGTTCGTCGACTGTGACATGCACATCATGGAGCCGCCCGATCTCTTCGAGCGCTACCTCGATCCCGCGTTCAAGCATCGCGTGATCCTGCCCATCGGCGCCGACGGTCGACCCGTGCGCGGCACCATCGTGGTGGACGGCCTGCCGACCACCATGGACGCCGAGCTGCAGCAGTATCGGAAGAAGAGCAAGGCTGCCGTCGACACCAGTCAGAGCACGCAGCCGCTGTCCGGCTCGCGAATCACCGGGCGTCTGGACTTCGCGATCCAGCGCAAGTACGACCCCGAGGCGCAGCTGATGGGGATGGAGATGGAGGGCGTCGACATCGCGGTCCTCTATCCGACCACGGGCCTCAGCCTCCTCGCGCGCGACAACATGGATCCGCGGCTCTCGCTGGCGCTCTGCCAGGCCTACAACAACTGGATCCACGAGTTCTGCCGCCACCGGCCCGAGCGCCTGAAGTTCGTCGCGATGTTGCCGCCGCACGACGTGAACCTGGCCTGCCGCGAGCTGCTCCGCTGCGTGCGCGAGCTGGGCGCCGTCGGTTCGTTCATGCGTCCCAATCTCGTCAACGGTCACTACTGGCACTCGAACTACTGGACGCCGCTCTACGCGCTGCACGAAGAGCTGAACGTCACGTGGGGCTTCCACGAGGGCACCGGCGCCTGGTACTCACACATGAACGTGCTGTACGGCGAGAACCGCTTCTTCCGCCACGTGGCCAGCCACTGGATCGAGATGCAGCAGGCGCTGATCGCCATGGTCATCGGCGGAGTCTTCGAGTTCCATCCGCGGCTGCGCGTGGGCTTCCTCGAGGCCCAGAACTCCTGGGTGCCCGGCGTGCTGTCGCGCATCGAGTGGGACTATCCGCAATACCGCGACTCGCACGCGCCGTATCTGGCACTGACGCCCAAGGAATACTTCCGCCGCAACTGCTGGGCGGCGGTCGAGGGCAGCGAGCCCGAGATCGAGGCGACGGCCGGGCTGATCGGCGCCGATCGCATGTGCATCTCCACCGACTACCCGCACTTCGACTCGAACTTCCCCTATGTCTCGACGAACCTCCTGAAGAACGTGCCCAAGGAGATGGCGGGGCCGATCCTCGAGGGCGGCGCGCATCTCTACGGCTTCACCGAGGACCATTTCAAGAAGGCGGCCGCGGTCGCGTGACGCCCGCCCTCACGACATCGCCCGCGTGGGTCGGATCCGAGTTGGCCGGGTCGACGGACTGGATCCTGCCCGTGTCCGCCGCGGCCATCGCCGAGTGGGACGCGGCCCTGGCCGGTCTGGCGCGCCGGGGCCTGGCGTGGCCGAACTTCGGGCGGGACGACTTTCCGGTGCCGACGTTCGCGCGCGAGCTCGACGCCGTGCTCGACGAGCTGGAGAACGGCCGCGGCGTCGTGCTGCTGCGTGGCATCCCGGTCGAGCGCTACACCGAGCACGAGCTGAAGAATCTCTACTGGGGCCTCGGCAGCCACCTCGGCCACATCCGCTACCAGAACGCGCGCGGTGAGCTGATCGGCGAGGTGCGCGACGAGATCGTGCGCTACGGCGCCGTGCGCGAGGGGCCGGCGGCCGATGCCGTCCTCGGGCGCTCGTCGCGCAGCAAGGCGCGCTCGAGCGGGCCGCTGCGCTTCCATACCGATCGCTGCGACGTCGTGAGCCTCCTCGTCGTGCGCACGGCGCGCGCAGGTGGCCTGTCCAAGGTCGTCAGCGCCGTGAGCGTGGCAGCCGCGATCCGCGAGCGGCGTCCCGACCTGCACGCCCTGCTCTATGCCGACTACTGGCGCAGCCGGCAGGGCGAGGAGGTGGGCGGTGAGCGTGAAGTTTATGCGCTGCCCATCTTCGCGGAGCACGCGGGGAAATTCACCACGCAGTACTCGCGCACGTTCGTCGAGGCGGCGCAGAAGCTGCCCGATGTTCCGCGGCTGAGCGCCGCGCAGGACGAGGCGCTGGACCTGCACGCGGCCGTCTGCGAGGAGCTCTGCTTCGCGATGGAATTCCGGCCGGGCGACCTGCAGCTGCTCAACAACCACGTCGTCTACCACGCCCGCACCGCCTTCGAGGACACGCCCGGAGTCGACAACGACCGGCTGCTGCTGCGACTCTGGCTCGCGCCGCGCAACAGCCGGGCGCTGCCGCCCGGCTTCGACGTGCTCTGGGGCACGACCGCGCCCGGCGCCCCTCGTGGCGGCATCGGACAGCGGCCCGCGCCATGACCACGCGCGTCGAGGCGCCGCCGATGCTCCCGGGCGACGTGCGCGACGCCCGCGCGTGGCGGCGCGATCAGCTGACGCCGCGCGAGTGGCTGGTGCCCCTGTCGCCCCGCTGCCTCGACGAGCTCGACGCGGTCGCCCGCAGGCTGCGGCGTGATCCGCTGCCGCCGCTCGTGCTGAGCCCCCAAGATTTCGCGCTCGACGCCTGTGCGGACGTCATGCGACGCGTGCGCGAGCAGCTGTGCAACGGCATCGGTCTCGCGGTGCTCGATCGCGTCCCCGTCGAGCGCTACTCGCTCGAAGAAAATCGCGCGCTCGCGTGGCTGCTCGGCAGTCTCCTCGGGCGCCTCGCCGCGCAGAAGTGGGACGGCGCGATGGTCTACGACGTTCGCGACACGGGCCGCCAGCTCGAGTACGGCGTGCGCCGCTCGGTCACCAACCTCGACCTCGTCTTTCACACCGATGCGGCATGGCTCGATCTGCCCCCGGAGCTCGTGGGCCTGTACTGCATCAACCCCGCGCGCGAAGGCGGCGTCAGCCGATTCGTGAGCCTGGTCACGGTGCACAACGAGCTGGTGCGGCGGCACGCGCCGGTGCTGCCGCGGCTCTACCGCGCGTTTCCGTGGGACCGGCAGGCCGAGCACGCTCCCGAGGATGTCAAAGTCGCGTGGCGTCCGATCTTTTCGTACGACGGCCGCGGCTTCATGGCCTGCGTGAACGACAAGCTGATCGAGACGGGCGCGGAGCTTGCCGGTGAGGCGCTCGACGACGAGGCGCGCGCGTCACTGACGGCGATGCGCGCGCTGCTCGATGCGCCGGAGCTCCGGGTGGAGTTCACGATCGAGCGCGGACAGGTGCAGTTCATCAACAACCGTCAGTTCGCCCACAGCCGCACCGACTTCACGGACGCGCCCGAGCCACACCTCAAACGTCACATGATCCGCCTCTGGACGCGCGAGGAAGGCCGGCGGACGTTCCACGGCTGATCCGCCACTGAGCACCGCCCCGCGGCGCATCCTGATCGTGGACGACGAGCCGCTGATCGTCGAGGTGCTCGGCGACCACTTCCGAGCCTCGTACACCATCGACACGGCGCGGAACGGCGCCGAGGCGCTCGCCGCCGTGCGGCAGGCGCGGCCGGACATCGTGTTCCTGGACATCACCATGCCGGGAATGAGCGGCCTCGAAGTCTTGAAGGAGATCAGGACGCTCGATCCGACGATCGCGATCGTGATGGTGACCGCCAACGAGCACGTCGCGCTCGCGGCCGAGGCCATCAAGAGCGGCGCGGTCAGCTACGTGCCGAAGCCGTTCGACCTGCGGTACCTCGACCATCTCGTCGCCGAGCTGGTGGCCAATCGCTCGCGACCGGGCCGGCCGCGGTGACGGAACGGCCGGCGCCCTACGTCGCGAGCGCGCGTCGCACCGCCGGCAGGATCTCGCGCGCCACGCGCGCGGTGTAGTCCCGCTCGCCGTCGGCGGGCCACGACGGATTCGGGATCGGATGCAGGACGACATAGTCGAAACTCGCCGGCGCCGCCCGCAGCACGTCGATCAGCTGCCGCGTGACCTCGGCCGGCCCCCCACGCAGCGCGAACGCGTCGGCCGCCTGCGTTGGCAGGAAGTCGACGACGCGGCCACTCATCTCCAGATCCGTCGCGTGATGGAAGTCGGGCCACACGTGGCGCTCGCGCTTGAGCGTCTCGGGGTCGGCGCCCGTCCACTTCAGGCCGGGGCGATCGAAGAGCATCGGCGAGTATTCGTAGTACCCCGCGGCCATCGACTTGGCCATCGTGAGCGCGCGCGCGGCGTCGTCGACGAGCACCGTGTGGAAGATCGCGCCGAGGCGCACGCGCTCCGGATGGCGCCCGGCCTCGGCGGCCCCCGCACGGATCGCCTCGATCGACGCCGCGATGTTCGCGGCGTGGGTGCCGACGCGGATGAACACGCCGTCGGCGACGCCACCCGCCATCCGCAGCGTGCGCGGTCCGCCGGCCGCGAGCCAGATCGGGACGGGCCGCGCGTGGGGCAGGCGGGCCGGCTGCTCGGCACCGACCTCGACCGCCTCGCCGTCGAGCAGCGCGCGCACGAGTCGCGTGGCGCTCTCCAGCTCCTTCACGCGCGCGGGCCGCAGTCCCGCGAGCCGCACGGCCGTGTCGCCGACACCCCAGCCCAGCAGCACGCGGCCCGGTGCGAGCTCGTCGATCGTCGCGATCGACGAAGCCGTCACCGTCGGATGACGATTGACGGGATTGGCGAGCAGCGGTCCCAGCGTCACCCGTTTCGTCGTCCGCGCGGCGGCGGCGAGCAGCACGTAGGTATCGCGGCGGCGCAGCTGCGAGTCCGGCTGCAGCACGGCGTCCCAGCCGAGCGCTTCGGCGCGCGCCGCATCGGCGGCGAACGCGTCGACCGAGCGCGCGTCGAAACGGTTGAGGCCGAAGCGCGGAATGCTCACGGCAGCGTTGTTGTACCCCAGGACGCGCCCTTCATCCACTGTGGCGTACACTGTGCGGCGCGATGGGACGCCTCGACGGACGCGTGGCGCTGGTGACCGGCGCGAGCCGCGGCTTCGGTCGCGCCATCGCGCTGGCCTTCGGTCAGGAGGGCGCCGACGTCGTCGTCAACTATCACGCCAGCGCGCCCGCCGCGGCCGAGGTGGTGACCGCGCTCGAAAAGCTCGGCCGTCGCGCGCTGGCCGTGAAGGCGGACGTCGCCGACGAGCACGAGGTCGGCGCGCTGATCGACACCGCCATGAAGCGGTTCGATCGCCTGGACGTGCTCGTCAACAACGCCGGCATCATGGACCGCGGCCTGTTCGCGCAGACGCCGGTCGCGAGTTATGCACGGATGCTCGCGATCAACGTCACCGGCACCATGCTCTGCACGCGCGCCGCGCTGCCCGCGATGATCGAGCGCAAGTATGGCCGCATCGTCAATCTCTCCTCGCAGCTCGCACGCGCCGGCGTTGGCACCGGCGGCTTCGCCGCGTACGCCGCGACGAAGGGCGCGATCGAGGCGCTCACCCGCGCCCTGGCGCACGAGGTCGGCGAGCACGGCGTCACGGTGAACGCGATCGCGCCGGGCGGCATCGACACCGACATGAGCAAGGCGGTCATGACGCCGGAGTATCGCGCGCGACGCATGCGCGAGCTGCCCGTGCGCCACCTCGGCACGCTCGACGACGTCGCCTACTGCGCGCTGTTCCTCGCGGACGAGGCGGGCGGCTATCTCACCGGTCAGGTGCTGCAGCCCAACGGCGGCTGGGTGATGCCGTGACGCGCCCGGCGCTCGAGCGGCGACCGTTCGGCCGCACCGGTCATCAGAGCAGCGTGATGTTGTTCGGCGCGGCGGCGCTCGCTCGCGCGAGCCAGGACGATGCCGACCGCGCCCTCGAGGTGCTGCTGCGCTACGGCGTCAATCACATCGACACGGCCGCGCGCTATGGAGATTCCGAGCTCCGCATCGGACCGTGGATGGCGCGCCACCGCAAGGACTTCTTCCTGGCCACCAAGACCGGCAGCCGCACGGCGCGCGAGGCGCGCGAGGACCTGCATCGCTCGCTCGAGCGGCTGCGCGTGGATCACGTCGATCTGATCCAGCTGCACTCGCTCGGTCATCCCGACGACTGGGACCGGGCGATGGGGCCCGACGGCGCCCTCGAAGCCTGTGTGCGCGCCAAGGCCGAGGGGCTCGCGCGCTTCATCGGCGTCACCGGCCACGGCTGGACGATCGCGGCCATGCATCGCCGCAGCCTCGCGCGCTACGACTTCGACTCGGTCCTGCTGCCGTACAATTTCTTCATGGCGCAGGACGCCCGCTATCGCGAGGCGTTCGAGTCGGTGCTGGCGATCTGCCGCGAGCGCCACACGGCCGTGCAGGTCATCAAGTCGATCGCGCGCGGGCCGTGGGCGACGACGGAGCGCACGCACTCGACCTGGTACCAACCGCTCGAGGCGCAGGCCGACATCGATCGCGCCGTGCACTGGGCGCTCGGCGTGCCGGGCGTGCACCTCAACACCGCCGGTGATCTCGCCCTGCTGCCGAAGGTGCTGGACGCCGCCGCACGCTACGAGCGCCGTCCCAGCGATGCGGACATGTCGGCGCTGGCGGCGTCCGCGCGAATGACGTCGCTGTTCGGGCTGCCGACGTAGCGCGCGACGGCGGCGCCACGCCGTATGCCGAGCGCCAGCGCGCCGACGCCCATCGCGGCGAACGCGCCGCCCACCGCGAAGCCGGCCGCATACGAGTAGCGGTCGGCGACGGCGCCGATGAGCGTGGAGCCGATGACGACGCCGAGATCCCACGCGCCCGATAGCGTGCCGAGCGCGAGGCCGCGCTCGGACTCCGGCGCGCGGTCGACGACGAGGGCCGCGAGCGTCGGGTAGAGGAGGGCGTTGCCGCTGGCGAGCACGAGCGCCGCCAGCGCCAGGGAGAGCGGCGTCGGCGGCAGCGCGATGATGAGGTAGGCGACGGCGACCACCGACATCGCGAACAAACCCACGCGGAAGTGTCCGAGACGGTCCGAGACGCCGCGCAGCAGTGCGCGCCACGTGATCAGCCACGCCGGGTAGATCGCGAAGAACCATGCGAGCGCCGCCGTCTCCCCGCGCCCCAGCGCGTAGAGGGGCAGGAAGGCGAACACCGAGCTGTGGCCGATCGTGGAGAGGACGAGCGCGAACGACACGGGCAGCGCCGACCGGCTGATCAGCCGCGGGGCTCGTGCGCTCGCCGCGGGACGCGCGGCCCCCGACGGCAAGCGCGCCACGACCAGCACGAGCAGCACCGCCATCACGGTGACCATCGCGAACGCCAGCCGCATGCCGCCGACGGCGCGCAAACCAAAGGCCAGCGGCGGACCGATGGCGACGCCGAGTGAGCTCGCCAGGTAATAGGTCCCGAGCGCTTCGCCGCGATGCGCGGCGGGGCTGCTCAGCGCCGTCAGCACGCTCGCGGGCGTGCTGATGAGGCCGTTGGCGACGCCGAGGCCGATCATGAGCACGATGATCGTAACCGGCGTCGCCGCGAGCTGCAGCGCGAGCGTGGTCAACGCCAGCGCCGCGATACCCGGCGCGATGACGGGACGCGCGCCGAAGCGATCGACCCAGCCGCCCACGGTAGGCCGCAGGAACATCGACACGACCGTCATGACCGAAAAGAGCAGGCCCACCTGCGTCTTCGTGCCGCCGAGGTCGGCGACGTGCAGCGGCAACAGCGTGTTGAGCACGATCGAGGCGACGTGGACGGCGGCGGTGATCGCGTAGCAGGCGAGCAGCGTCGGCGTAAAGACGGCCCGCGAACCGAGCAGGGACATCCGGCGCTATCCGCGCCGGGGAAGCGACAGCTCGCTGGTGCGTGTGTTACGCGCGACGATGCGGCCGGCCTTCAGCACGTAGAGCTTCTCCGCCTGCTCGGTGATCGCCTGCGCCGCGTCGCGCGCGTCCAGCACGACGACGTCGGCGCGGCAGCCCGGGGCCAGACCGTAGCCCTCCAGCCCGAGCGCGCGCGACGGGTTCGTCGTGATCAGCTCCGGCAGCCACGCGAGCTGGTCGAGATTGCCGAGATGCGCGGCCATGGCGGTCACGAGCGCCTGGCGCAGGAGGTCGGGATGCCCGTACGGCGTGAACGGGTTGACGATGTTGTTGGTGGAGATCGACACGTTGACGCCGGCATCGCGCAGCTCGCCGATCCGGGTGACGCCCCGCCACGTGCGGCGGGTGTCGGTGCGCGCCTTCACGTGCAGCTCCGTCGCGGGCAGGCTGATCACATGGATCCCCGCCTCGCGGATCTGCCCGATCAGGCGCGCACGATGCGCGGGCTCGAGCACGTCGAGCATGCAGAGATGGCCGAGCGTGACCCGCCCTTGCATCGCACGCGCGAGCGTCTGCTGGGCGATGTAATCGGTCGTCAACTGCGCGGGGTCGTCGGAGGAATCGGCGTGGAAGTCGAGGGGAACGCCGAACTCCTGCGCCGTCTCGAAGCACCAGTCGATGTGGGCGCGCTGGTCCCCATCCATATATGGACAGCCGCCGAGTACCCGGAGCCCCGCCTTGAGCGCCTCGCGCAGCAGGTCTTTCGTGACCGTGTCGTGGAAGATGCCCTCCTGCGCGAACGCGATCAGCTCCAGGTCGAGCACGCCGGCGACGTCGGCCTGCAGACGACGCATCGCCTCCACGCCGCGCAGCTCGACGAACGCGTCCACCTCGACGTGGGCGCGCATCGTCGTGCAGCCGTGGCGCACGGCGAGCTCGAGCACACGGCGCGCGCGAGCGTAGATATCGTCCACGGTAAACGTCTTCTTCAGCTCGGCGACGAGATGCTGCGGCGTCGGGCCGCCGGCGCGCAGCCCCTGCGTGCGGTCCGCGATGAAGGCCTTGTCGGGATGAATGTGGCTCTCGACGAAGCCCGGCAGCAACAGGCGGTCGGTGACGTCGAGCGTCTCGTAGCCGGCGGCGTCCAGAGGCGCGCCGAGGCGCTCGATGCGGCCGTCGCGGATCGCGACATCCTGCCGGCGTCCGCCGACGAGGCCGCCGCGTAGCAAGAGCGGCTCCGCGCGCTTCGTTGCGCCGTCCACCATGCGTGGCGCGCGCTCCGCGCGCTTCGTTGCGCCGTCCACCACGCGTAGCGCGCGCTCCGCGCGCTTCATTGCGCGGTCCAGCCGCCGTCGATGACGAGCTCGCTGCCGGTCACGAAGGCCGACTCGTCGGAGGCGAGATAGAGAACCGCGTAGGCGACTTCGTCGGGCTCGCCGTACCGGCCGAGCGGAATCCGCGACAGCATGAGCTTGTAGGTCTCGGGATCGGCGCGGCGCTTCTCGGTCATCGCGGTCACGATCGGCCCGGGATGCACGGAGTTGGCGCGGATGCGTTCCTTCGCGTACTGGATGGCCGTCACCTTCGTCAGCAGACGCACGGCGCCCTTCGAGGCAGGGTACATGGGGCTCGTGATGTCGGTGCCCACGAGGCCGAGCTGCGACGAGATGTTGACGATCGAGCCGCCGTCCGCGCGCCGCATGGCCGGGATGGCGGCCTTCGTGCCGAGGAAGACGCCGGTCGCGTTCACGTCCATCACGCGTTGCCACGCTTCCAGTGAGGTGTCCTCCACGCGGCCGGCCGCGCTGATTCCCGCGTTGTTGACGAGCACGTTGAGCTTGCCGAAGCGCTGCTCGGCCAGCGCGACCGCCTGCTGCCAATCGGCCTCGCGGGTGACGTCGAGCCGCACGAACGCTGCTTTGCCGCCCTTGGCGGCGACCTCGGCTTCGACGGCGCGGCCCTCGTCTTCGAGCACGTCGCCGATGACGACTTGCGCGCCCTCGCGCGCGAACATTTTCGCCTCCGCCGCGCCCATGCCGCGCGCGCCGCCGCTGATCAGCGCCACCTTTCCCGCGAGTCTCATGTCGCCTCCCGACTCGGGCCCATTCATATGCTCGCTGGCCCGGCGTGCTATCGTACCGCCGAATCGTCCGGCGAAAGGACACCGCCCATGGCCAATCCGTCGAGAGCGTCGCGCGTCTACGTCGGCGTCGGGTCGTACACCTCCGGCAAGCGCCCGGGAATTTTCCGTCGCGTCGGCGACGGCGACTGGGAGCAGCTCACGAAGGGCCTGCCCGAGACGACGAAGGTGCAGGCCATCACCGTCGATCCCGCGAACCCCGACATCATCTATATCGGCACGCACGACGGACCGTACCGCAGCCGCAACGGCGGTGACTCCTGGGAGCGATTGGCCCTGCCCGAACGTGACCTCCAGGTGTGGTCGATGGTCGTGCATCCACGCGACTCACGGCGGATCTACGCCGGCACCTCGCCGGTCGGCGTGTTTCGCAGTGACGATGGCGGCGACACCTGGCGGCGTTTGCCGAAGGCGGTCATGCCCGAGCGCGTCAAGATGGGGTTCGCGTGTCGCGTGATGCGCCTGGCCGCGGATCCTGTGCGGCCCGAAACGATCTGGGCGGGGCTCGAGGTCGGCGGCATCATGAAGACGGATGATGGCGGTGAGACGTGGACCGACTGCACCGACACTCTCGTCAAGCTTGCCGAGCTGCCGCACCTCAAGAGCCGGATCGTGAGCGATACGGAGATCGAGGGCATGCTGGACATCCATGCCGTCGCGCTGACGGCGGCGAAGCCCGGCGTGGCGTATGCCGCGATCCGGATGGGTCTGTTCCAGAGCACTGATGGCGGCGCGCACTGGAAGGACATGCAGGTGGGCCGGTTCTCGCCGCTCACGTACGGCCGCGACATTCGCGTCAGCCCGCAAGATCCGCGCGTGATGTACGCGTGCCTCAGCCCCGCCGCGCGCAGTCAGGACGGCTCGCTCTATCGCAGCGACGACGTTGGCGAGACGTGGAAGCGCTTCGACCATGGCGTCAAGGCGGAGACGACGATGATGGCGGTGGCGCTGCACCCGATCGACGCCGATCGCGTCTACTGCGTGAGCCGCACCGGGCAGGTCTTCGGCACCGAGGACGGTGGCCGTTCGTGGCGCGAGCACCGCTTGCCGGACGGCGTCGAGGACGTGTACGCGCTGGCCTGCGCCTGAGTCGCGCGCGCGGGCTATCGCGCCGGCACGCTAGCGGCTCCCGCCCGGGCGGCGACGTCGGCCGCAATCTTGCCCGCCGTCTGCTCAGACGCTGCGCGAGCAGTCCCGCCTTCGTGAGGTGGTCCGGGAGCGTTTTCGACATGACCTCGATCAACTCGCGTGCCGAATCGAGGCGCGTGAGGCGCCATGGTATCGTGTGCGCGGCCGCTCAAGGAGGCTCGTGAATGCGTGTCCGTCGCTTACTGATGACCACCGCGCTTGTCCTCGCGTATCTCGTGAGCATGGGGACCCCGGCGTCGCCCGCGCCGCAGGACGGGACGCTCACCATCGGCGTCCATGTCACGCTCGTCAATCGCTGGCTCGATCCCGGCGAGACGGAGGCGCTGATCACGCCCTTCATGGTGCTCTACGCGCTGCACGACGCGCTCGTGAAGCCGATGCCCAAGAACATCATGACGCCGAGCCTCGCGGAGTCGTGGACGGCGTCCAAGGACGGGCTGAGCTACGACTTCGTGATCCGGAAGAACGCGAAGTTCCACAACGGCGATCCAGTGACCGCCGAGGACGTGAAGTTCACGTTCGAGCGCTACAAGGGCGCGTCCGCGAAGATCCTCAAGGACCACGTCAAGGAGATCCAGCTTCCGGCTCCCAATCGCGTCCGCTTCGTGCTGCAAGCGGCGTGGCCGGACTTCATGGCCTTCTATGGCACCTCGGCCACCGGCGCCGGCTGGATCGTGCCCAAGAAATACATCGAGAAGGTCGGCGAGGACGGATTCAAGAAGGCGCCCGTCGGAGCGGGGCCCTACAAGTTCGTCTCCTTCCAACCCGGCGTCGAGCTCGTGCAGACCGGCGAGGTCGACCTCGCATATCTGTTCACCGGGCCCGCCGCCGAGGAGCTGAAACGCTCGCCCGGCGTGCGGATCGTCGCCCCGGTCCTCTATGGCATGTACTGGCTCGACTTCCCCGACCAGTGGGATCCGAAGTCGCCCTGGCATGACAAGCGTGTGCGCATGGCGGCCAATCTCGTCATCGATCGCAAGGGCATCAATCAGTCGGAGATGCTCGGGCTGGGCAAGCTCGCGTCGTCCAACATTCCCCCGGAATTCGACTTCGCGCTGAAGCTCGAGCCGCCCGCGTATGATCCCAAGCGCGCCAAGCAGCTCATGGTGGAGGCGGGCTACGCCAACGGCTTCGACACGGGCGATCTGACGCCGCTGCCGCCCTACACGACGCTGGCCGAATCCGTCGCGGGCATGCTGCAGTCGATCGGCATCCGCTCGCACGTCCGCGCGATGGAGCGCGCCACCTTCCTGACGACGTGGCGCGAGAAGAAGCTGCACGGCCTCATCCTTCCCGCCACCGGCGCCGCCGGCAACGCCGCCGCGCGCATCGAGCCGTTCTTCACCAAGAACGGTTTCTACGCGTACGGCTCGATGCCGGAGATCGACGATCTGTTCGAGCGCCAGGCCAAGGAGCTGGATCGCAAGCAGCGTGAGGCGCTGCTGCATCAGATCCAGAAGCTCATCGCCGACAACGTGCTCATCGCGCCGATCTTCCAGCAGGCGTTCATCTGGGGCGTGAGCGCCCGGGTCGCCGAGCCCGCCGCGGGGCTGATCGAAGGCTACCCGTACATCGGCCCGGCCGAAGACCTGAAGCTCAAGTAGTGGGCGAGCCGGTTACCGTCGAGAAGTTCGCCATCGGGCAAGCCGTGCGCCGCGTCGAGGACGCGCGGCTGCTCCACGGCCTCGGCCGCTACTCCGACGACCTCGACGTGCCGCGCCAAGCGTACGGGGTGCTCGTGCGCTCGCCCCACGCCCACGCGCGCATCGTCCGGATCGACGCGCGCGCGGCGTCGAGTGCTCCGGGCGTCCTCGCCGTGCTCACAGGCGCCGACCTGGCCGCCGACGGCGTGGGCAACATGCCGAGCGATCGCGCGCGCAAGCGCCGCGACGGCACGCCGGCCGTTGCCACGCCGCGCCCGCTGCTGGCGCGCGAGCGCGTGCGCCACGTCGGCGATCCCGTCGTCCTCGTCGTCGCGGACACGCGTGAGCACGCCGTCGACGCCGCCGACCTCGTCGTCGTGGAATACGCGCCGTTACCCGCGGTCGTCGCGACCGCCGACGCCGGCAGGCCGGGAGCGCCGGCCGTGTGGGACGAAGCGCCCGACAACGTCGCGTTCGTCTGGGCGGCCGGGCAAAAAGAGGCGGTGACTCGCGCGTTCGAGCGCGCGCCGCACGTCACGCGCCTCGACTTCGTCGTGAGCCGCGTGGCGGTGGCCCCGATGGAGCCGCGCGCGGCCGTCGGCGAATACGACCGGCGCACCGAGCGCTACACGCTGCACACGGGCATCCAGGGGCCGCACGGCACGCGCACGCTGCTGGCCGCCACGCTGGGCGTGGAGCAGAACCGCATACGCGTGATCAGCGCCGACGTCGGCGGCTCCTTCGGGATGCGCAGTGGGCTCTATCCCGAGATGGCGCTCGTGCTGTGGGCGGCAAGGCGGCTGGGCCGGCCCGTGAAGTGGACGTCCAGCCGCCGGGAAGGGATGCTCACGGACGAGGCCGGGCGCGACAACGTCTCCACCGTCGAGCTCGCGCTCGATCGCGACGGCACGTTTCTCGCGCTGCGCATCGCCGTCACGCTGAACATCGGCGCCTATCTCACGCCGCGGAGCGCGGGGCCGGGGACCAACAACGTCGGCGGCGTGGCCGGCGTGTACCGGACGCCCGCGATCCATCACGAGACGACCGGCGTGTTCACGCACACGACGCCGACCGGTCCGTACCGCGGCGCGGGCCGGCCGGAGGCCACGTACGCGATCGAGCGCGTCATCGACGTGGCGGCGCGCGAGCTCGGGATCGATCCCATCGAGCTGCGGCGGCGTAATCTCATTCCGCCCTCGGCGATGCCGTTCAAGACGGGGCTCGTGTTCACGTACGATTGCGGCGACTTCGCGCGCGGCATGGACATGGCGCTCGCGCTGGCCGATCATGCCGGCTTCGCCAAGCGACGCGCTCAGGCACGCGAGCAGGGAAAGCTGCGCGGCCTCGGGGTCGCCAACGCCATCGAGGTGGCGGGTGGCCCCTACACGGCGGTGAATCCCGACACGGCGCAGATCCGCGTGAACCCCGACGGCTCGGTGACCCTCTTCGCGGGCTCGACGACGATGGGGCAGGGCAACGACACGGCGTTCACGCAGATCATCGCCGATCGGCTCGGCGTGCCGCCCGCGCGCGTGCAGGTGCTGTCCGGCGACACGGATGCGCTCGGCTCGGGGCGTGGCAACGGCGGCTCAGGGGCGCTCACGGTCGGCGGCTCGGCCGTGCTCCGCGCGACGGACAAGATCGTCGAGCGTGGCCGGCGTATCGCCGCGCAGCTCCTCGAGGCCGCTCCCGAAGACGTCGCGCTGCGTGACGGCCGCTTCGCCGTCGCCGGTACCGACCGCGGCGTGACGTTCGCCGACGTGGCGCGCGCGGCGTACGTGCCGAAGTCGCTGCCCGCGGGCCTCGAACCCGGCTTCAGCGAGACCGCGGCGTTCACGCCGCCCGCGGTGACGTTCCCCAACGGCTGCCACGTCTGCGAGGTCGAGATCGACGAGGCGACCGGCGTGGTGCGGATCGTGCGTCACACGGTCGTCGACGACGTGGGACGCATCGTCAATCCGATGCTCGTGAAGGGACAGATCCACGGTGGCGTCGTGCAGGGTCTGGGGCAGGGCCTCTGCGAGGCGCTGGTCTACGACGAGACGGGACAGCTGCTCGCCGGCTCGTTCATGGATTACGCGATGCCGCGCGCCGACGACGTCCCCGCCTTCGAGGTGGACTCGTACGAGGTGCCGACGCGCGTGAACCCGCTCGGCGCCAAGGGCGTCGGCGAGGCGGGCACGGTCGGCGCGCTGCCGGCGCTGATGAACGCCGTCAACGATGCGCTGGCGCCGCTGGGCCTGCGGCACATCGACATGCCGGTGACAGCCGAACGGGTCTGGCGAGCCATCGGCGGAGCCCGGATGCACGCGTAGCCGAAGCGCGGTATTGTTGGCGCCACCGGAGGATACTCATGCACGTCGGCATCTTCGTGGAGGAGCGGCGCCGCGGCACCAGCGAGGCCACCGCGTTCGCCGAGGCGTTGGAGCTGGCGGAGGCCAGCGAGGCGTGGGGCCTCGACGGCGTGTGGCTCGGCGAGATCCACTTCAACCCGTGGCGCTCCGTGCAGTCCGCGCCGATGAATCTCGCGGCGTTCATGGCCGCCCGCACCAATCGATTCGGCATCGCGTACGGCGAGAGCCAGCCGCGCTTCGAGGAGGCGCTCGCCATCATGCGCGAGGCGTGGAAGGGCGAGCGCTTCGACTATGAGGGCAAGTTCTTCACCGTACGCGATACGGTGGTCTCCCCGACGCCGCTGCAGAAGCCGCACCCGCCGCTGCGCATGGCCGCCAACTCCAGGGAGACGTTTCCGTGGGTCGGGCGCGCCGGGCTGCGGCTCTTCGTCGGCTTGCGCGACGTCGATCTGCCGGAGCTCCGCGAAAACCTCAAGGCGTACCGGCAGGCGTGGCGCGACGCCGGCCATCCCGGCAACGGCGACGTGTGCCTCCGTATTCCGGTCTACGCCGCGCCGACGGAACAGGAAGCGCTCGAGGAGCCGCGCGAGAACATCACCTACTTCTTCGAGCGCCACCAGGAGCTGACGCGCACGCGTCTGGGCCGCGACGACACCGGCCCGCTGGAGCGGCACGAGGCGCGGCTGGCGAAGCTGAGGGCCATGGACTACGACGAGATTCTGGAAAAGCGCGTCGCGTTCGGCACCGCGAGCATGCTCAAGGAGCGGCTCGGGACGCTGACGTCGGACCTCGGCCTCGACGGATTCATCGTCGAGCTCAACCCCGGCGGCCTGCTGCCGATGGACCGCATGCTCAGGACGCTACGCATCCTGACGCACGAGGTGCTTCCCGCCCTCAAGGGCTGACGCGGTAACCGCGCGCGTCGCTCGCCGCGCCGTCCTTGTACGTCACGATGCGCTGGGGTGAGGCGTGCGTGCCGAGCAGGCGCAGCGTCTCACCGCCGACGACTCTGAACGCGTGCGGCGTGTCCGGCGGGATCGCCATCGTGTCGCCCCGGCGCAGCGTCACGGCCTCGTCTTCACGTCCCTCGATCCACGCCTCGGCAGCGCCGTCGAGGATGTGGAGGATCTCGACGTACGGGTGCTGGTGCACCGGCGCGACGTAGCCCGGCTTCGCCGTCTGGATGCCGGTGCGCACGGGCGTGCTGCCCTCGTCGTCGCCGATGATCAGCTGGTAGTGCGAGAGCGGGCCGAAGCTCACTTGCTCGGTATCTTCGAGGCGAACGACCGTCGGCTCTTTCATCGTGTCTTCTCCGTGATGGCCCACCTGCCTGTTGCGATCAAGGCTGGAGGGTATCATCCTACGCAGCACCATGCTCAGCGCCGCCGAGAACGAGACGCTGACGCGCGTCGGGACCGGCACGCCGATGGGCGAGCTCCTGCGGCGTTACTGGCAGCCCGTCGCCGCCGTCGCTCAGCTCGACGAACAGCCCACGCTGGCCGTGCGCCTCATGGGCGAGGATCTCGTGCTCTACAAGGACACGCGCGGCGGCTATGGCCTGCTCGACCGCCACTGTCCACACAGGCGCGCCGATCTCTGCTATGGCGTACCCGAGGACCGCGGACTGCGCTGCCACTACCACGGCTGGCTCTTCGACAGCGCCGGCGCGTGCCTGCAGCAGCCGTTCGAGGAGATCGCGCGGCCCGAGGCGCGCTTTCGCGACAAGATCCGCACGACCGCATATCCGGTCCAGGCCAAGGCCGGCCTGCTCTGGGCGTATCTCGGACCCGCACCGGCGCCGCTCGTGCCCGACTGGGATCTCTTCGGCGAGCGCGGCTACAAGCAGATCGTGTTCTCAGAAATCCCGTGCAACTGGTTCCAGGGCCAGGAGAACTCGATCGATCCCATCCACTTCGAGTGGCTGCACTCGAACTGGTCGGCCGCGCTGCGCGGCGAGCCCGGCGCGCGCGCGCCGCGACACCTGAAGATCGCGTTCGAAGAATTCGAGTGGGGCTTCGTCTACCGCCGGGTGCGTGAGGACACGACCGAGGACGACGAGCTGTGGACCGTCGGCCGCGTGTGCCTCTGGCCGAATTGCCTGTACACGGGGAAGTTCGAGTGGCGCGTGCCGATCGACGACGCGCGCACGCTGCACGTGGCGTGGTTCAACGATGCCGTGCCGGGCGACGCGCCGTTCGAGCAAGCCCAGATCCCGTACTGGCACGGGGCGATCACCGATCCGGCCAGCGGTCGCTTCATCACGAGCCACATCATGAACCAGGACTTCGTCGCGTGGGTCGGCCAGGGCGCGATCGCCGACCGCACGAAGGAGCATCTGGGGGAGAGCGATCGCGGCGTGATCCTGCTGCGCAAGCGCATGCTCGAGGAGGCGGCCGTGGTCGCCAGGGGCGGCGATCCGAAGGCCGTCATCCGCGATCCGTCGAAGAACGTCTCGCTGCCACTGCCGCGCGTGCGCACGGGCCGGGGTGCGCGGGTGGCGCCGCCCGGCAAGCCGCGGCCGATGCTGTTTCACGCGGGCCAGCCGCGCGAGATCGTCGAGGAGATCGATCGCATCTGGGTCGAGCGGAGTCAATCGGGCCAAGAACGGCGGCGATGACCCAGCTTCGCTATCGCGCTCCGGTGCTCGCGCTGTTCGAGGAGCTCGGACGAGCGTTTCCTGCCTCTGCGAATGCGACTCGACCGCAATCATCCAGAGATGGATCTCGGCCTGGATATTCCCGAACAGAACGGCCAAGACGACGAGCGTTCTTCACCGCCGGCCCGTTTCGGTGCAGCGGGCATCCGACGGATCGTGAAGACGTCATCGCCTGGTGCCGCGAGGCGGCGAAGGGCATATTATCGGGCTCGTGCAGAATCGTCGTCCACTATCGCGGACGCTGAGCGCTCGGCAGCGAGCTGCAGCACGGTTCTTCGTGTCGGCTGTGATCCGAATGGCGTTTAACCGCCCGCCCGCTTCGCATTCTGGCAGGAGGTGTGAAAGTGATACCGAAGCCTGTTGTCGCCGCGGTGGCCGCTCTGCTCTGGACCGGCATGGCCGGCTGCGCGACGTCGAGCGCGACGGATCGCGCGGCCGTGACGTCGACCACCGCGCTTGGCCGTCGCGTCGATCTGAACGAATCCGGCGCGCTCGAGGCGGTTGCCCGCGCCAATCCGGCGCACTACGAAAAGATTCGGCGAATCCTAACCGGCATCCTGCAGCAGCCGGAAGCCAGCGTGCCTCGGTGGATCCAGGCCAACTTCGACGGCCGCGACGTCACATATGCGCCCGTCGTGCTCACGAGCCATCCGCCCAAGCGGCGGCTCTCGTTCGCGCTCGATGCCACGCGCTACGAGGCGATCATCGTCCTCACGAACGTCCGCGGTGACATCGTCCCGTTGAGGTGAGCGCGACCGTGAAGGCGTCGACGCGGCTGCGGACGTTGCTTGGCGCCGGCGACGTCATCGTGGCGCCCGGCGTCTGGGACGGATTGTCGTCGCGCCTCGTGGCGCGGGCGGGATTTTCGGCGGTCTACGCCACCGGCGGCGGTATCGCACGCAGCATGGGCTACCCCGACCTCGGCCTCCTTTCCCTGAGCGAGATCGTCGATCGGCTCGCCAACATCGTCGAGCACGCCGGCGTGCCCGTCATCGCGGATGCCGACACCGGCTATGGCAATGCGCTGAACACCCAGCGTGCCGTGCGCGAGTTCGAGCGCGCCGGCGTCGCGGCGTTGCACCTCGAGGACCAGACGTTTCCCAAGCGCTGCGGGCACTACGACGACAAGTCGGTGATCTCCGCGAGCGAGATGGCGCAGAAGCTGCGCGCGGCGCGCGACGCCACGGGCGACGCGGACCTGGTGCTCATCGCGCGCACGGATGCGCTGGCCATCGAAGGTCTCGACGCGGCGATCGCGCGGGCGCACGTCTACGCCGCGGCGGGCGCCGACGTGATCTTCGTCGAGGCGCCGGTGAGCATCGAGCAGATCGAGACGATCGCGCACCGCGTGCCGCAGCCGAAGCTGATCAACATGTTCCAGGGCGGCAAGACGCCGCTCGTGCCGGTGGCACGCCTCAAGGCCCTCGGCTATCAGATCGTCATCATCCCCTCCGACATGCAGCGCGCCGCCATTCGCGCGATGGACGACGTGCTCGCCGCCCTCGCGCGCGACGGCTCCTGCGCCGCCCTCGCCGATCGGATGGCGACGTTCAAGGAGCGCGAGGACGTCGTGGACACCGCCGGTTGGCTCGCCCACGCCGCGAAATACGGCGGCTGAAGAGACACGCGAATGGAAGGGAGGGCTCCGTGACACACCCGACGGCGATCTCGCTCTGCGGAGCCGCAACCGTGTTCGTCGTGCAGGATGTGCTTCGAGCCGTGGAGCACTATCGTGATGTGCTCGGCTTCCAAACGGGATTCACGTATGGCTAACCGGTGTTCTATGCCGGCGTCGAAAGAGACGGCGTGATGATTCATCTGCAAGCGGCGAGTGAGACGAAGCGACAGCCGGGCCATGGCGCGGTGAATGTGTTCGTCACTGACGTCGACGCGCTGTATCGGGAGTTGAAATCTCGCGGCGCCAGAACTCTCAACGAGCCGAAGGACTACGCGTACGGCATGCGCGATTTCGACATCCATGACCTGGATGGCAATCAGCTGTGGTTCGTGATGAAGTCGAACTAGCAGATACCGTAATCTCGACGCCACGCCGGAGAGCCGGCAGGCAACTTCCAACCGGAGAGGGGACGCGACGCTACGCCCGCTGAGGGGTGCGACGCCGGCGCGCTCGCCCTCGCGGCGTCCGAGTCCAGAGCTCAGTACGATTACACGCGCGTCCCGGACGGCGTCGAGACGCCTCCGGCGCCTTCTTTCGAAGGCGTGCGCCGCGCCGACATGCCGGGCCAGGACGGCTCCGTGCGAAGCTCCGCCTACTACTCGATCGTGCGGACCGAATGGCCCGCCGTGCGCAAAAAGCTCGAAGAAGCGCTGGCTCGCTGAACTGGAGCTAGTAGCGGAAGCGAACGCCGTACAGCAGGTCGTAGCCTGGCGTGCCGTCCGCCGGCGCTCTCGCGCCTCGCGACGCGACCCCGTCGGTCGTCGTCGTGACGTCGTACGAGCCGAACAGCGTCGCGTCTCTGTTCAGCCGCCAGTTGAAACCGGCACCCGCTTTTGCCCCGAGACGAAAGGTCGGATCACCCGGGACTGCGCTGAGGCCGGAAAGATCCTGCGGCTGCTCGACGAACAGCGCCGGACCAAGCACCAGATACGGCTCGATCGGCAGATCCGCCGTCGGCCATCTCAGCTTCAGATCGAATGACACCGCTCGCCCGCGCGGCTCCCCGAGTAGCCTCTCGGCGGCAGCCGAACCGGCAACGCTTTCCGGGGGAGCGAGGGGCTCCCAGTGAAGCGCCGAGACGCCGAACCCGAGACCGACCGAAGCGCCGCTCCTGGTCGCGAGCTCGAGGAGATTATCGCTCGCCGCGCCGGCGAGCACCGAGGCCGGCGCGGCGACCACCGCGACAGTCACCGCAACGATTGCGAGCCAGCGCGAGACACGTCGGTTCATAGCCCTCACGGCGTCGTCGTCGTCCCCTCGATGTCGCGCGAGCCGGATGCGCGCTGCAGGAAGTCCTTCGGGACCTCGCGGCCGGCGTCGGTGTACGCGCGGCGGATCGCCTCCACGTTGGGACTGAAAATCGTCTTGCGGTTGCCGCGCGCCCACTCGTTGGAGCTCTGTGGACCGTCGGCGGAACCCTGAAAGCGCGGCATCACGTAGCGCGCGAACAGCTCGTAGCTGTGCAGCGTCTGCTGCCGCGTGGCCCAGTTGTGCGCTCGGAAGAGCACGCCTCCGAAGCCGCCGTTCGACAGCTGCCACAATTTTTCGATCCCTTTGATGACAGTCTCCACCGAGCCGACGAGCGTGGTGCCCATCTTCACGCCGTCGGTCAGCGGATCGTCGGAGCGGCCGGGCGGACGGCCGAGCGTTTCCTCGAAATAGGTGATCGTCTCGTGGCGCTCGGCGCGCTTCACCTGACGCATCGCCTCCTCGTCGTCGTCGGCAACGTGCACGTTGACGACGAGCTTCCAGTTCTTTCGGTCCAGCGTCTTGCCGTGCCGGGCCGCCGTCTCCTCGCCGATCTTCCACTGGTTGGCGAGCGCCTCGGGGCCGCCGGGAATGCCGGCGCCGAGCGAGAGCACGCCGAGGCCGTGACGGCCGGCGGCGATCACGCCCGACGGCGTCATCACGCTGGCGATGGCGATCGGAAAGTGCGGCTCGGTGTAGGGCGCCAGGTGCAGGCGCGCCTGCCGCATCTCGAACCAGTCCGTCTTCAGCGTCACCGGCTCGTCGCCCTTCAGCAGCAACATGATCGCGTCGAGCGCCTCGTCCATGCGTGGCCGCTGCGTCACCGGCTCGATGCCCATCATGTACGCGTCCGACACGAGCGCGCCCGGACCGCAGCCGAGCATCGTGCGCCCGCGCGTCATGTGATCGAGCTGCACGAAGCGCTGCGCGACCAGGAACGGATGGTGATACGGCAGGCTCGTCACCCCCGAGCCGAGCATGATGTGGCGGGTGCGCTCGGCGGCGGCGGCGATGAAGATCTCGGGCGACGCGATCAATTCCCAGCCGGCCGAGTGATGCTCGCCGACCCAGACCTCGTCATAGCCGAGCCAGTCGAGCCACTCGATCAGCTCCATGTCGCGCGCCATGGCGAGCGTAGGATTTTCACCGAGGCGGTGAAACGGGGCGAGGAAGATGCCGAACTTCATTCCTTTGTGGGCCATGGGCCAGACTGTAGCACGAGAGGTCCGGCGTCTCCTTTTGGCGTACCATGTCGCGCCATGAGCGACAAAGGCATTCATCTCGTTCGCGAGCATCTGGCGAAGCTGCCGCCGCCGAACACGCTCACCATCGAGCAGCGGCGGGCCCAGTACGAGCGCGCCGAGCGCGTCTTTCCGACGCCGCCGGACGTGAAGGTCGAGACGATCGCGGCGCCCGCGCGCCCCGCGGAGTGGCTGACGCCGCCGGGGGTCCGCACCGACGCCGTCGTGCTCTACTTGCACGGCGGCGGCTACGTGATCGGCTCGCCGCGCTCGCATCGCCACCTGGCGGCCGCCATCGCGCGCTCGGCCGGGACGCGCGCGTTGCTGCTCGACTATCGGCTGGCGCCGGAGCATCCGTTCCCGGCCGCGTTGGAGGACTCCGTCGCCGCCTATCAGTGGCTG
Organism: Candidatus Rokuibacteriota bacterium; assembly: GCA_003220475.1. Classification (GTDB taxonomy): domain Bacteria; phylum Methylomirabilota; class Methylomirabilia; order Rokubacteriales; family CSP1-6; genus AR12. Next base: position 42,301 of record QHSO01000004.1, read on the forward strand.
CTCGGGCAGGGCATCGCGCCGGAGCGCGTCGTCGTGGCCGGCGACTCGGCGGGCGGCGGACTGACGGTGGCGACGCTGCTCGCACTGCGCGACCGAGGGCTGCCGCGGCCGGCCGGCGGCGTCTGCATCTCGCCCTGGGTCGATCTCACGAACAGCGCCGCGAGCTACGTCACACGGGCGGCCGCCGACCCTATCGTCACGCGCGACGCCATCGAGGGCCTGACGCAGGCCTACATCGGCGCCGGCGATCGCAAGGCGCCGCTGGTCTCGCCGCTCTACGCCGACCTCCGTCATCTGCCGCCACTGCTGGTGCAGGTCGGCGGCGACGAGGTGCTGCTCGACGACGCGCGTGGCCTCGAACAGCGCGCGAAGGCGGCCGGCGTGGACGTCACGCTGGAGGAATGGCCCTCGATGATCCACGTCTGGCATTGGTTCCTGCCCATGCTCGACGAGGCCGAGCGCGCGATCGAGGTCATCGGCCGGTTCGTGAGGAGGGTCCATGGCGCAGCGTGACGGTCGCACCGTGCTGATCACCGGCGCCGCGCGCGGCATCGGCGCGGCGACGGCCCGCCGTTTGGCGCGTGACGGCGGGCGGCTGGTGCTGTCCGACGTCGACGGCGTCGGCGTGGAGAAGCTCGCCGCCGAGCTGGGCGGCGTCGCCGTGCGCGCCGACGTCACGAACGCCGCCGACATCGCGCGCATGGTCGACGAGCCCTATCAGCGCTGGGGCCGGCTCGACGTGCTTTTCAACAACGCCGGCGTCATCCGTCTGCAGCCGCTGCTCGACGTGACCGAGGCCGAGTGGAACCGCGTCCTCGACGTCAATCTCAAGGCCGTGTTCTTCGTGCTCCAGGCGGTCGCGCGTCGCATGAAGACGCAGTCGCCGATGCCGGGCTCGGAGCTGCGCGGCAAGCTGATCCAGACGGCGTCGATCGCCGGCTATCGCGGCGGCAATCATCTGATGACGCCGTACTCGGCGTCCAAAGCGGGCGTGATCAGCCTCACGCGCTCGGCGGCGCAGGCGCTCGCGGCCGATCGCATCACGTCCAACTGCGTCTGTCCCGGCGCCGTCGACACCGCGATGTGGGAGCAGATCGACCGTGAATGGGGCGCGCTGCACGGCTGGGGGCCGCGCGAGGCGTGGAAGCGGCGGATCGCCGGGATTCCGCTTGGCCGCCCCGAGACGCCGGACGACGTCGCCGGTGTCATCGCGTTTCTCGCGAGTGCCGATTCGGACTACATGACGGGCCAGGCCATCAAGGTCGACGGCGGCATGGTGATGGGAGACTGAGTGCTCGCGACGGCCGATCGCGCGACCGTCATCACGTACGCGGCGCTCCTCGTCGTCACCGCGGCCGCCTGGCTCGCAATGTTCTGGTCACCGATGGCCGGCGAAGACATGGCCGGCATGGAGATGGCGATCACGCCGACGCTCGGCGACGGCGTCGCGTTCGTCGCGGCATGGGCCATCATGATGGCGGCGATGATGTTGCCGAGCGCGATGCCCATGATCGGCCTCTACGCGGCGACACAGCGCAGCGCCGTGAACGCCACGAGGACCAGCGTCGCGGTCAGCGCGTTTGCACTGATGTACGTGGCGCTGTGGGCGCTGACGGGGGTGCCCATCTACTTCGCGAGCGTCGCGTTGATGGCGGTGGCGCCGGCGACGCTGGCCTACACGATCGCCGCCGTCCTGATCGTCGCTGGCGTCTTTCAGCTTTCACCGCTCAAACAGGTCTGTCTGCGGCACTGCCGAAGCCCGCTCGGATTCCTGCTCGGGCACTGGCGCGCGGGCTGGCGCGGCGCCGTGAGCATGGGATGGGCGCACGCGCTCTACTGTCTGGGCTGTTGCGGGGCGCTGATGGTGGTGCTCGTCGTCGCTGGCGCGATGGGACTGCCGTGGGTGCTGCTGATCGCGTGCGTCGTGGCCGCCGAGAAGATCCTGCCGCGCGGCGAGTGGATCGCGCGCATGACCGGTGTGGCGCTCGCGCTGCTCGGCGTCGCAGTCGCCGCGGAGCCAGGTCTGGCGGCGCTGCTGCGCGCGTGGGCGATGTGACCGTGCTCGACGTGGTCAACGGAGGCGTGTGATGGCCAACGTTCAGTGGCAGATCAACGGCGAGTATTTTGAGGCGTGCAACTGCGACTCGGTGTGTCCGTGTCCGACGTCGGGCCTGGCGGCGCGTCCGACCAAGGGTGTGTGCGACGCCGGCCTTGTGTTCCAGGTTCAGCGTGGTCGCTACGGCAGTAGCACGCTCGACGGACTCAGCTTCGCCGTACTCTTGCACACGCCCGGCCCGATGATCCAGGGCAACTGGACGGTCGGCCTCATCCTGGACGAGCGCGCGTCGAAGGAGCAGCGCGAGGCGCTCACGACGATCGCGAGCGGCCAGGGCGGCGGCCCGATGGCCGCCCTCGCACCGCTCATCGGGAAGTTCGCCGGCGCGGAGGCCAAGCCGATCAAGATCGAGAGCAGTGGGATGCGCCGCTCGGTGTCCATTCCAGGCGTCCTCGACCTCATGGTCGAAGGGATTCCCGGCGCCAACCAGGGGGAGCCGATCTATCTCGACAACGTGGGGCATCCGGCGGCTTCGCGCCTGGCGCTGGCCAAGGCGTCGCGCAGCCACATGCACGCGTTCGGGATCAACTGGGACGACACGTCCGGTCGCAACAACGGCCACTTCGCGCCGTTCTCGTGGAAGTCGGCATGAGCAACATGACCGTTCTGGACCCGACCGGCTATCCGCCGAAGATCTCCGCCAAGCAACTCGCGCCGCGACTCGACACGCTGAACGGCAGGACGGTATATCTCGTCGACTGTCGCTTCGACGACTCCGGGCTGTTCCTCGAGCAGATGCGGGCGTGGCTCGCCGAGCACCTGCCCGGCGTGACGACCGTGCTGAAGCCGATCTCCAGCGTGTATCTCGTCGACGATCCGAAGACGTGGGAGGAGATCCGGGCGCGCGGCCACGCCGCGATCCTCGGCGTCGGCCACTGAAGCACCTGCGCGCCGGCGGTCGCCGCGCACGCGATGACGCTCGAAGCCAAGTACGGCGTGCCCACCGTGGCCGTGCACACCGACAAGTTCGACAAGGTCGTGCGCTCGGTGGCCGAGGTCAGCGGCATGCCCGATCTCGCGCAGGTGTTCGTACCGCAGCCGATCATGGGCAAGACGCCGGCGCAGCTGCGCGCGTACGTCGATGGCACCGATCCGATCAGCGGCCGCCACGTCATGCAGGAGGTGATCGACGGTCTCACGCGTCCGCGTGACGGCGGGCGTGGGGCCGGCGAGTACGATCGTTCGACGCCGCGCCTCGTCGAGCCCGACTCCGAGGAGAACCTGCATCGCCTCTTCCTCGAGCGGAACTGGACGGACACGCTGCCGATCGTGTTGCCGACGGAAGAACGTGTGGGCGCGATGCTCGGCGGCACGCGGCGCAAGCCCGACGAGATCGTCGGGCGCATGCGCTCGACGCACTTCCGCGAGTACTGGCAGTACACCGTCGAGAAGGTCGCGGTGAACGCGGTGATGGCGGGGGCGCGGCCGGAGTACTTCCCCGTGATTCTCGCGCTGGCGGCGACGGGCGTCACCGCACGCGGGTCGTCCTCGAGCGCGGTGGCGGCGATGGCGGTGGTGAACGGGCCGATTCGTCGCGAGATCGGGATGAACGCCGGCACCGGTGCGATGGGACCCTACAACCACGCCAACGCGACGATCGGCCGGGCGTACGGCCTGCTGTCGCAGAACGGACAGGGCGGCTCGGTGCCCGGCCTTTCGTACATGGGCAACCAGGGCAACAACTATGCGTACAACAGCGTGACGTTCGCCGAGAACGAAGAGCGCAGCCCGTGGGAGCCGTTCCACGTTCAGCACGGCCTGGCCCTCTCGGACAGCGCGGTGAGCGTCTTCTCCGGCGTGCGCTCGACGGCGTTCACGCTCGGACTGCGCGAGAAGCACTGGCGCGAGCACGTCGGCCATCTGCTGCGCGGCATGGACCCGCACGGGCCGCCCGCGCTGCTGCTCGATCCGATCGCCGCGCGCCAGTTCGTCGACCGCGGCGGGTTCACCAAGAAGGACGCGCTGATCGACTGGCTCCACGACGCGGCGCGCATGCGCGCCGGCGAGTACTGGGACTATCAGCTGATCCAGAACTACATCTATCCGCGCGCGACGTTCGGCGAGGAGCCGTGGGCGAGCAAGCTCGAGGCGGCCGCCGACGAGGAAATCCCCATGTTCCGCCGCGAGGACATCCACGTGATCGTGGTCGGCGGCGAGACCAACGGCTACTGGCGGATCATGGGCTGCAACTATCAAACGACGGAGTCGGTGGACGCGTGGCGCTGATCTTCGCCGTCCTCGTCGTGCTGCTGAGCGCCGAGCTCGCGACGGCGGACGACGCAATGCGGCTGGCCATGGCTCGCCTACGGCTGACCACCGACCCCAAGATTCCCGTCGGCTGCACGCCCCTTGGCTCCGTGGACGACAACTCCGTGAAGCGTCTGCGGGTCAAGGTCGTTCGGCTCGGAGGCGACACGGCGCTGCTGTCGTTTCCGACCGAGCGGCTGGAGCGCATCACCGCGATCGTGTTCCGCTGCCCACCGGCGGCGGCCGAGCCGAGCACGCCACCGGCGGTGACGTCGGAGCCGCCGGCCGCGCCGAGCGTGCCGCCACCCGCCAGCGCACCGCCACCGCCGCCACCACCCGGATCGGCACCAGCACCGCGATAGCGCGATCACCCGCGACCACGTTGCGCCGTCGCGCGCGTTGTGGTCCACTCCCCGCCATGCCGGCCGTCTTCCGCTTCGCGCTCAACGACCTGCCGCCGGAGGCGGAGAGCCTCCGCGCGGAGGTGCGCGAGTTCCTCCGCAAGGAATTCAGCGGCGCCGCGCCGGTCAAGCGCGCGAAGTCGTGGGGCGGGTTCGACCGCGAGTTCTCGCGTCGCGTGGGCGCGCGCGGCTGGATCGGCATGACGTGGCCCAAGACGTACGGCGGCCACGAGCGCTCGTTCCTCGAGCGCTACGTGGTCATGGAGGAGATGCTGGCCGCCGGCGCGCCGGTGAGCGCCCACTGGGTGGCCGACCGGCAGAGCGGGCCGTTGCTGCTGCGCTTCGGCACGGAGGCGCAGCGGCAGAAGATCCTGCCGAGCATCGTGCGCGGCGAGCTGGCGTTCGCCATCGGCATGAGCGAGCCCGACTCGGGCTCGGACCTCGCGTCGATCCGCACGCGCGCCACCAAGACGGACGGCGGCTATCTCGTCAACGGCACCAAGGTGTGGACGTCGAACGCGCACCTGTCCGATTACGCGATCTCGCTGTTCCGCACCCAGGTCGTGCCGGACAAGAAGCACGAGGGCCTCACGCAGTTCCTCGTCGATCTGCGCAACACCACGGGCATCACCATCCGCCCCATCATCGACCTCGCCGGCAAGCATCACTTCAACGAGGTCAACTTCACGGACGCGTTCGTGCCCGACGAGGCGCGCGTGGGCAACGAGGGTGACGGCTGGAAGCAGGTGACCACCGAGCTGGGCTTCGAGCGCAGCGGGCCCGAGCGCTACCTGTCGTCGATCGCGCTGATCCGCGAGGTGGTGCGCGAGGTGAGCGCGCATCCCGACGACCGTGGAACCGAGTCGATCGGCCGAATGGTCGCGAGCCTGGCGACGCTGCGGCAGATGTCGACGTCGGTGGCCGGGATGCTGCAGGCAGGCGAGACCGTCAACCTCGAGGCGGCCGCGGTCAAGGACGTCGGCACCACGTTCGAGCAGTCCATCCCCGAGCTCGCGCACGCGCTGCTCGACCTCGAGCCCACGCTGACGAGCGGCTCCGACCTGCAGCAGGTGCTCGGCTACATCACGCAAACCGCGCCCTCCTTCTCGCTGCGCGGCGGCACGCGCGAAATCCTGCGCGGCATCATCGCCCGAGGTCTCGGATTACGGTGAGTGCGCGTCAGCCGCGCCCACCTAGGGCAGGCCACCCACGAACCGAGCCGACCTCGTGGACCCCGCTACAGTGACCAAAGACCTCCGCTCGCTGCTTTCCGACACCGTCACGCGGCTGTTCACCGATCTCGCGACCAAGGAGCTGATCGAGGCCGCCGAGAAGGGCACGTGGCCCGACAAGCTCTGGCGCGCGCTCGAAGAAGGCGGTCTCGGGCCGCTCACGCTCGCCCCGGTGCGCCGCGCCGAGCGGCTCAGTTTGACCGACCGCGGCGGTGGCGTCACCGTCGACGGCCGTGTCACGCGGGTGCCGTGGGGACGCGACGCCGGCCACGTCGTGACCGTGGGCGATCTGGACGGTCGCCCCACCGTGGCGCTGATCGCCCGCGGCGCCGCGACGATCGAGGAGGATCGCAACCTCGCGCTCGAGCCGCGCGACACGCTGATCTTCCGCGAGGCGCGCGCGGTCGCGGCCGCGCCCGCGGACGTTGCCGCCGACGCCATCCGGCGGCTCGGCGCCATGGCGCGCGCCGCGCAGATGGCGGGCGCGCTCGAGTCGTGTCTGGTGCAATCGGTGCGCTATGCCACCGAGCGAAAGCAGTTCGGCCGTCCGATCGGCAGCTTCCAGGCGATCCAGCAGAATCTCGCCGTGCTCGCCGGGCACGTCGCGGCCGCGGGCATCGCGGCCGAGTCCGCGTTCCGCGCGGCGGAGCGCGGGGACGCGCGCTTCGAGATCGCGGTGGCCAAGGTGCGCGTGGGCGAGGCGGCCGGCGTCGGTGCGGGCATCGCCCATCAAACGCACGGCGCCATCGGGTTCACCTACGAGCATTCGCTGCACTTCGCGACGCGCCGCTTGTGGTCGTGGCGCGCGGAATTCGGCAGCGAGAGCGCGTGGGCACGCGAGCTGGGCCACGCCGTCGCCGCTCGCGGCGCCGATGCGCTCTGGAGCGACTTGACCGCGCGCTGAGCCAGGAGAGTCGATGGGCCGGATCGTGTTCGCCGCCGCGATGTCCCACGTCCTCGATCCCGACTACTACGAACGCGTGTGCGGCGCCGTGGGGCGACGCAAGACCGACGAGGCCATGGCCGCCATCGCCGCGATGGGTGAGCGGTTCTCGGCGACGGGCGCCGACGCGCTCGTCGTCGTGGCCGACGATCACCTCAACGCGTTTTCGTTCAACTGCGTGCCCGCCATATGCGTGCGGATCGGCCGGGACGTGCCGCGCATGCGTCAGGATCACGCCGAGGCCTTCGACGCCGTGCTCGAGCACATGCCGATCAGTTATCCGCTGCACGAGGCGCTCGCCAACGCGATTCTCGAGCAGGGCACGGCGGCAGGATTCGACCTCGCGCTGTCGTGGGAGGCGCCCGTCGACCACGCCTTCCTGGCCCCCGTCAACACGATGCACGGCACGCGCCCGATCCCGCCGCTGGTGCCGATCTGGATCAACTGCTTCGTCGCGCCGCAGCCGACCGCGCGGCGCTGCTTCGCCTTCGGCCAGCACATCGCGCGCGTCGTCGCGCGCGGCGACTGGAATGTCGGCATCATCGCGACGGGCGGACTCTCGCACTTCCCGGAGCTGTCGGTGGCCCGCATCGGCGACACCGACAGCGTGTTCGACGGCAGGCTGATCCACTGGATGGAGCGGGGCGAGCACGAGCCGCTGCAGGCGCTCAGCGGCGACGAGCTGCACAAGAGCGGCAGTCACGAGTTCCTCAACTGGATGGTGCTGCTCGGCGCAGTGAGCCCCGCGCGCGCCGAGGTGCGCTACTTCGGCGAGCTGCCGCGGATCAACCTGGCGGCCGTGGAGTGGAACCTCGCGTGAGCCGCTACGCCGTGAACAGCCTGCTGTACCGGCTCAAGAAGGATCCCGAGTTTCGCGCGCGCTTCGGCGCGGACCCGCTGGCCGCCATTGCCGACGCGGATCTCAGCGCCGACGAGCGCGCCGCCTTCGCGGCCCGCGACATGCGGCGGATCAACGAGCTCGGCGGCTATCTGCATCTCGTGCTCTCGATTCCCGGCCTCGCCGTCCATCCGCCACGGCACTGACGCGCTCGCCTCACCGCTTCTTCGCGGCGCTGTTCGGACCCAGGTGCTTGAGGTCGCCGACCTCGCGGATGGCGTTGATCATCTCGGTCGGAATCGGCATGGCCTTCAGCGTGCCGTCCTCCATGATCCGCGCGTAGACGCGCGTGGCGCGACCCTCACTCACCGCGGCGCCGGTCATCGCGTTCTTGGCCTTACAGTTCCAGTGCAGCGTGTGCTCACCGATCTCCGCGAGGGTGATCGTCGTGAGGATGCGATCGCCGTAGGCGGCGGGACCGATGAAGCGGAAGTGGATCTCGCCCATCACGAACGTCGTCCGATCGTTCTTGATCATCTGCTCGATCGGATAACCGATGATGCGGAACAGCTCGTGCTCGGTGTCGTTGAACCAGGCCACGATGCGCGGATAGTAGACGAGACCGAACGGGTCGGACTCGCCCCAGTTCACCGTGATTTCCCGCCAGTACATCGCCATGCCTGGTTCCTCCCGGCCGGTATTGTAGCCGCACCCCTTCGCGGCGGGGTCAAGCGGGCAGCGGCCTGTCACGACGCCCAGCATTTTGGTCAGAATCCATCCGGCCGCCACGGCGCGCGCGGGAGCTTAACTCATCGGCGCGAAAGCACTTCCCCCCGGCATGCGCGGTTTGGTACTCGCATTGCTCTGTGACGCCCCGGGGCGTTTTGCTCGCCCCGGAGGAGACTGCCATCAAGCGATCGGCATCATCGCTCATCGCTCCTGCACTGCTTCTGCCGACGGTGGCCCTGGTGTCGATGACGCCGGGCGTTCGGGACTCGGTCGTCGTCCATGCCGCACCGCTGCTCGTTTTCGGCGGCGGCGCGCTGCTCGGACTCATGACGGGACGCGGCCGCTTGCTGCTCGGATTGATGGTGTTGGCGCTCACGACGGCGGCGTTGATCAACTTCGGCACGCGCACGACGTTCTATGCGGCGGCGCTGCTGCTGCCGCTCAATCTCGGCGTGATTGCGTGGTTCGGCGAGACACGCGCGCTCTCGCGTCGCGGAGCGTCGTGGCTGGGGCTGATCCTGCTCCAGGCCGGCCTCGTCGGGCTCCTTCAAGTCCTGCATCCGACCGCGCTCGATGCCTCGCTCGAGCAGCCGCTCGTCGCCGTCGGCGGCGGCACGTGGACCTCTCTCCCACAGCTCGCCGTCTTTGCGTTCGCCGTGATGCGGGCGGGCCCTCCGAGCTCCACTTCGCGGCGGCCGGCATGCTGCTCGCGCTCGGCACGGTGCTCGAGCCGCGGCCCATGGTGCATCGCGACCCCGTCACCGGATTACCGGCCAGCCTCGAGTTCAACAAGATGATGCGGCACCTGTCACGGCACTATGCGCTCGCCTGCGTGGCCATCGACGACTTCAGGTCGTTTCGCCAGGAGCAGGGAGCCGAAGTCGCCGACCGGATGCTCCGGCGCGTGGCGCAGGAGCTCGCCAAGATTGGCGGCGGTGGACGCGTGTTCTACCTGATGCGGGACCATCAGTTCGCGGTGGTGTTCCGGCACAAGTCGCCGGAAACGGCCGCCAGCCACCTCGATGTCGTCCGGCGTGCCGTCGAGCACGTGACCCTGGACGTCAAGGTCGCGCAGCCGACGAAATCAGGTCAGAAGGCGCCGGTGATCGTCCAGCGCACAGTTGGCGGCACGATCAGCGCAGGCATCGCCGAGCCGCAACGCGCCGACGTCGATCTGTTCAACGTGCTGCGAGACGCGGAGGATTCGCTGCGGCGCGCACAGCACGAGGGCATGAACCGCATCGTCGTGCACGTGTCGGCGGACGCATCGTCGGTGGTTCGCTCGGTCCCCGAAGCGATCTGAAGGCCCGCCGGATCAGCGCTTCGTGAACGTCGGCATCACGTCGGTCGCGAACGCGCGCAGCTGCTCCAGCATCACCGATTTCGGCGTGCCCATGCTGATGCTGACGTTGACGTACTCCAGCCCGGGATACCGCGACTCGATGTCCTTCAAGTAGGCGGTGAGCTCCTCCGGCGGGCCCGCGAACCAGGCGCCGTTCTTCATGTAGTGCTCGACCGTCGGCACGCCGGCGGCGTCCCAGCCGCCGCGCTTTGTCGAGGCCTCGAGCTGCGACGGCGTGATGCCGGGTACGAAGCCGAGCGGCCCGAACATCTTCACGTGCTCCTCGTAGAACGGCTTGATCTCGCGGATGGCCTTCTCGCGCGTCTCGGCCAGATGGATGAAAATCCCCAGGCAAAGGTTTTCGCCGAGCTTGAGGTTCTTGCCGGCGCGCGCGCCTGCCTCCCGATACGCGTGGAACGGCCCCTCGGCCATCGTGGCGGCGCCGCCGCCGATGATGCCCTTGATGCCGTGGCGGACCATGAAATCCAGCGCACGCGGTTTGGCGCTGACGATCGGCTGCCAGCACTCGACGGGGCGATGGATCGGGCGCGGTACGAGGGTCAGCTCCTTCAGCTCGTAGCCGCGGTACGGCACGGCGGGCGGCAACGTGTAGTGCTTGCCCTGGTGCGAGAACCGCTCGTTGTCGAACGCCTTGAAGATGATCTCGACCTGCTCCTCGAACAGCTCGCGGTTGGCCTCCTGATCCAGGATCGGGGCGCCGAACGTCTCGACCTCGCGCGAGTGATAGCCGCGACCGAGGCCGAAGATGACCCGGCCCTTCGTCAGGATGTCGGCGACGGCATAGTCCTCCGCCAACCGCAGCGGATGCCACATGGGGGCGATGTTGAAGCCGCAGCCAATCTTGATGCGCTTCGTGACGTGGGCGAGGTGGACGGCGTGGAGCAAGAGGTTGGGAATGACCTCGTAGCCCTCGTGCTGGAAATGGTGCTCCGCGAGCCAGATCGCGTAATAGCCCGCCTCGTCCATGCATTTCGCGATGGCGTCGGTCTTGTCGAAGACGGACGCCAGGCGCTCGTTGGAGAAGCGCCGCTCGTTGGCGGGCGTCGCGTCCTGGCCCATGTCCGGCAGGTCCACGTGGCCGGCGTAGACGGTCGCGAATTTGGTGATCATTTGGGCGGCTCGATCAGCTCGGGGATGATCCACAACGGCTTGCGGCCGGCGGCGACGCGCTGGATGTTGTCGAAACCGTTGCGGAAGCGCCCGAGCCAGTTCTCCCACGTCGGTCCCGCGGAGTGCGGCGTGAGCGTGACGTTGGGGAGTGTGAACAGCGGATTGTCCTTCGCCGGAGGCTCGTCCACCAGCACGTCGAGCCCGGCGCCGCCGATCTTGCGGTCCCGGAGCGCCTGGTAGAGGGCCGGTTCGTCCACGACCGGTCCGCGGCAGGTGTTGATCAGGATCGCGTCCTTCTTCATCAGGCCCAGCTCGCGGGCACCGATCATGCCGCGCGTGACGTCGGTGAGCGGCACGTGCAGGGTCACGATGTCGGAGCTCCGCAGCAGCTCGGCCAACAGCACGAAGCGGATACTGAGCGCGTCTTCTTCGGCCTCGGTGAGGCGCAGGACGTCGTAGTACTGCACGCGCGCATCGAAGCCCCGGGCGCGCCGCGCCACCTTCTTGCCGATGTTGCCGAGCCCGACCACGCCCACCGTCCGCCCCGCCAGCTCCAGCACAGGAGCCTCCGAGGACGCCGGCGGCCGCCACCGGCCGGCCACCACGTCCTGATGGAAGCGCACGAGCTGCTTGAGCACCGCGAGCATCAGGAGGATCGTGTGCTCGGCCACGGCGATGGCGTTGGCGCCGCCGTTGTTGGCCACCGGGACCTTCGCCTTGCGGGCCGACTCGACGTCGACGCGATCGTAGCCCGCGCTGAGCAGCTGGACGAGCTTGAGCTTGGGCGCCGAGCGGAAGAATTCGCCGCCCATGTTGCGGGCCAGGCCCATGAAGTACTCCGCCTCGGCGGCGGCGTTGATGAACTCCGGCGTGCCGAAGTCGGCCATCACCAGCTCGAAGCCGGGCGGCGTGAGCGATTTCGCGATGTCGGTGATGACAGGATCCTGCTTGGGCGCGAACAGAATCTTCGTCGGCTGCGCCGTGGCGGCCTGGGGGCTCATTGCTGCGCCAGCGGCACGGTCGCGGTCAGCACCGGCTCGCCGCCCACCACCCGCGTCGTATGGCCCTTGCCGGTGGTGTCCTCGACCAGGCGCGCGTCGCCGGGACCGAACACCTGCGTGCTGCCGTCACCGCAGCCGATCTCGAGCTGCCCCGAGAGAATGATGACGAACTGTCGGCGCGGCGCCGGGTGCCAGTCGAGGAACCGATCCTTCGGCCAGACGCTGAACGAGATCTGCGTGGTCGGCAGGCCCTTGAGCCAGTCGCCCTTCTTCTCGATGTCGATCGGCTCGAGATGCGACTGCCCGTCCGCCCCGGTGTAGAGCCGCCAGGTCTTCTTCATCGCGCGCTGCCCTCGAGCGCGAAGCCGTAGAGCTGCGCGGCGTTCTCGCAGACGATCTTGCGGCGGACGTCGGCGGGCAGGTGGCCCAGCTCGCGCTGCACGTACTCGCGCGAGTCCGGCCACACGCCGTCGGGATGCGGGAAGTCCGAGCCCCACATGATCTTGTCGACGCCGAGCTCGTCGATGAGCTTGATCCCGATCGGATCCGTCTGGTACGTGGCCCAGCACTGCCGCTTCCAGTACTCGCTCGGCGGCATCGTCAGCGAGAGGTCCTTGAACTGGTCCTCCCACTCGGCGTCCATGCGCCAGAGGATGTAGGGGATCCAGCCGATGCCCGACTCGCCGAGCACCAGGCGCATCCCGCGATAGCGCTCGAGCGCGCCCGAGAAGATGATCGAAGCGAGGATGTTCGCCATGTTGACCTGGAACTGCGTGATGCTCGTGGCGAAGGCCGCGCGGGCGACGGGCAGCTCGACGGCCGGCGCATCGGGCAGCGCCGCCCGCGACGGATCGCTACCCACGAAGATGATCTTGCGGATGTGGTCGGGCACGTAGCCGCCGACGGTGTGGAAGTGCAGCGGCAGTCCCGACGCGTTGACGACTTCCCACAGCGGATTCCAGTACGGATCCCACAGCGGCTTGAGATCGGGCGAGTTCGCGATGTCCAGCCCGCGCAGCGCGCCGCGCTTGGCCACGCGCTCGACCTCCGTGATGGCGGCATCGAGCGGATGGTTCGGGATCGACGCGAGGCCGGCATAGCGCTCGGGGTGCGCCGAGCAGAAGTCGGCGAGCCACTCGTTGTAGACCCGCATCACTTCGACGGTGGCCTCGGGATCGTTCATGCGGCTCGTCGCGCCGAGGATGCCGTAGAGCACCTCGGCCTGCACGCCGTCGCGGTCTTGATCTTTCAGGCGCAGGTCCGGATCGCTCAGCCGCCGGATGCCCTTCTTGCCGTCCTCGTACAGTCCCGTCGCCGCCATGCGGTCGGCGCGATGGATGCGGCCCGGCACGTACTCGCGTCCTGCGGAGCCCATGCCGTTGACGAGCCCGAGGTTCGCGCCCTTCTTCGTCACCCAGCGCTTGCCCTTCGGATCGTCGGCCACGTACGGCATGCGGTCACGCATGTCCGCCGAGGCGTGCGAGACGAAGAGATCGGTCGGCAGCCAGCAGAGGTCGAGGTGGCAATCGGCGGAGATCATCTCGTAACGCATGGGTCCTCCTAGAGTCCGCGCCAGTAGCGCCGGCCTTCGAGTCGCACGATGCGGCCGAAGCCCGGCGCCTCGAAGTGGCCTGCCGCGACGACGATTTCCTCGCGCTCGACCCGATCGAGCAGCGTGCGCCGCGTCTGACGGGTGAGGTCCGGATCCATGTCCGCGCGCGAGACCCAGTCGGGCTCCTGCAATTGCACCGGGCTGTGCGCGGCATCGCCCAGCACGAGGGCGCGCTCGCCGTGCGAGGTGACCAGGATCGACATGTGGCCCGGCGTGTGGCCGGGCGTCGGCACCGCGGTGAGCGTGCGCGTGAGCGCGTGCTCGCCCTTCATGAACTCGACCAGACCGAGATCCGCGAGCGGCCAGACGCATGTCGGCGCGTTCGGAAAACGCGTGGGCTGCACGTCGGGCTGGTGGCACGCCTCCCAGTCCTTGGTGCTCACCCAGTACCGCGCCTTCGGAAACGTCGGCACCCAGCGCCCGCCCGCGTCGGTGAGATTCCAGCCGACGTGATCGCGGTGGGCGTCTCCTTCGGCCGCGGGCCCAGTCCCGTGTCGATCAGGATCGTGCGGCCGTCCGCCCGGATCAGATACGAGCCGAGGTTGAAGCGGACCTTGTGCTCGTCGGTGAGATGGGCGTCGTACGGCTGCCACTGTTCTTCGGGGATGGTCGGGAAGAAGTTGCAGAGGTCGAACTCGAGGGAGCCGTCGGAGAGCGCCATGATCTCGACGTCGCCGACGCGGATCACGTGGTTGGGCATGGTGGGGCGGAAGCGTACCACAGGCGCGTGACCGGCCGCTTCCGGCGCACGGCGTGCTGATACACTACCGGCCGACCGACGACCCAGAGCCGCGAATGGAGGAGCGCATGTCGAAGCGAATCCCATCGGTGATGGCCGCCGCGCTCGGCGTGCTCGTCGCCGTGTCGTCCGCGCCGGCGCAGACCACGACGCTCACGATGTCGTCGTGGGTGTCGCCGCAGCATCATCTGACCGCCAACGTTCTGCAGGGCTGGGCCAACGAGGTCGAGAAGGCGACCGGCGGCCGCGTGAAGTTCACGATGCTGCCCAAGCACCCGTCGGCGCCGCCCGGGACCTTCGACGCCGTGCGCGACGGTCTCGTCGATCTCTCGTACGTGACGGCGTCGTACACACCCGCGCGCCACATCCTGCCGCTCATGGCCGAGCTGCCCGGCGCCGGCGACACCGCGCTCGCCAATTCCGTGGCGTACTCGCGGATCCACTGGAAGTATTTCCAGAAGGTCGGCGAGTACAAGGGCGTGAAGCTGCTCGGCGTGTTCACGCACGGGCCCGGGCAGATGTTCACCAAGAAGCCGGTGAACGGCATCGCCGACGTGCAGGGTCTGAAGATCCGCACGGGCGGCGGCATCGCGGAGCAGGTCGGGAAAGCGCTCGGCGCCTCGGCCTTCGTCAAGCCGGCGCCGGAATCGTACGAGCTACTGTCGAGCGGCGTCGCCGACGGCGTCTTTTTCCCGCTGGAGTCGATCATCTCGTTCAAGCTCGACACGGTGCTCGAGCAGGCCACGCTCTTTCCCGGCGGCATGTACTCGTCGTCGTTCGGCTTCTTCATGAACGAGGACAAGTGGAACAAGCTGCCGAAGCAGGATCAGGAGGCCATCGAGAAGATCTCCGGCGAGCACATCGCGCGGCTGGCTGGCAAATCCTGGGACGAGGCCGACGCCAAGGGCCTGGAGGCGCTCAAGAAGTCCGGCGTGAAGATCGTGCAGGCCGGTCCCGCCTTCGTCGCCGAGGTGAAGAAGCGCTCGGCGCCGATCGTCGACGACTGGATCACGAAGGCCAGCGCGAAGGGCGTCGACGCGGCGAAGATCCTCAAGGAGTTCCACGAGGAGCTGAAGAAGGCCGCCGCCGGCAAGTGACCGTTCCGGTCGGCCTCAACGTCTGGTCGCGCCTGGTCGAAGCGACCTTTCCGTACTTCGATCGCACCGTCGGTCCGTTCGACTCCGTGTGGCTGCCCGATCACGTTCAGTACAACGGCCACAAGGTCGCCGAAGGCTGGACGCTGCTGACGTGGGCGCTGGCGCGCTACCCGGACAAGACGTGCGGCCACGAGGTGCTCTGCAACAGCTTCCGCAATCCCGCGCACACGGCCAAGATGGTGGCCACCGCGCAGGCGCTCTCCGGTGGCCGCGTCATTCTCGGCATCGGTGCGGGCTGGAATCGCGAGGAGTATCTCGCCTACGGCTGGCCGTTTCCGCCGACGCCGGTGCGCATCGCCCAGCTCGGCGAGGCGATCGAGCTCATCCGGCGTCTGTGGAGCGACTCGCCGGCGTCGTATGCGGGCGAGCACTATCGCATCGCCGACGCCCACTGTGAGCCGCCCCCGGTGCCGATTCCGCCGATCATGGTCGGCGGCCACGGCGAGAAGCATCTGCTGCGCGCAGTCGCCCGGCACGCCGACTGGTGGAATTACGGCTTCACCGAGCACGACCTCTACGCGCACAAGCAGGCGGTCCTCAGGGCGCACTGCAAGGAGGTCGGACGCGACTACGACTCGATCGTGCAGGTCGTTCGCGTCGGCATCCTGATCGCCGAGACCGAGCGCGAGGTCGAGCGACTCAAGACCGCGCCGGGCGTTCGGCCGATGAGCGACATCCGGCTCGCCGGCACGCCCGCGCAGGTGACGGAGACGCTGCAGCGTATCGTGCGTCAGGGCGCGCAGCGCCTGACGGTCAACTTCGCCGATGCGCCGCGGCCCGACGGGACCCTGCTGTTCGCGCAGACCGTTCTCCCGTGGCTCTAGCCGGGCCGCCCGTCGCCGCCCAGCCGCCGGACAAGCCGCGCGCCGATGCGCTGCTCGGCATCGCCGCCTCCGCAATCCTCCTGGCGATGATGCTGCTGACGGTGGTCGACGTGGTCGCGCGCTACGTCTTCAGCCGGCCGGTGCGCGGCGCCTTCGAGGTCACCGAGCTGATGCTGGTCGTGCTGATCTTCGCCGGACTGCCGCTGGTGTCGTTCTCCGAGGAGCACGCGGTCATGGACTTCATCGATCGCGTTACCGGCACCCGGGCGCGGCGGTGGCTGCGGCGCGCCGTCGAGGCGGCGAGCGCGGCCTTCATGTTCCTGATGGCGTGGCTCATGTGGGTCAAGGCCGACCGTATCTGGGCCTATCGCGACGCCACCGACGTCCTGCGCATCCTGTACGGCCCGTTCGTGTACTTCATGGTCCTCACGCTCGCGCTCGCCGGTCTCATCCACCTCCGCAAGGCCGTGGCGCGCCGGTGATCGAAGGACTCGTCGGTCTCGGCATCATGATGCTGCTCTGCGCGCTGCGCGTGCCCATCGCATTCGCGATGGCCATCGTCGGCATCGCCGGCTACGCGTACATGCGCGACTGGAACTGGACGGTGGCCTTCGCGATGACGCAGACGAAGCTCTACGAGACGGGCCGCAACTACACGCTGTCCGTGGTGCCACTGTTCATCCTGATGGGCAACTTCGTCACCCGCGCCGGCATGTCGCAGGAGCTGTTCCGCGCCGCGTACGCGTTCATCGGCCACCTGCGCGGCGGGCTGGCGATGGCGACGGTGTGGGCCTCGGCGGGCTTCGGCGGTATCTGCGGCTCGTCGATCGCCACCGCCGCGACGTTCGCCAAGGTCGCGTACCCATCGATGAAGAAGTTCGGTTACTCCGACCGCCTCGCCGCCGGCGTCGTCGCGGGCGGCGGCACGCTCGGCATCATGATCCCGCCCTCCACGATCATGGTCATCTACGGCATTTTCACCGAGACCAACATCGGCAAGCTCTTCGCCGCCGGCATCGTGCCCGGGATCGTCGGCGCCATTCTGCTTTGCGGCGCCGTGCAGTACATGACCTGGCGCGACCCCACCTCCGGCCCGCGCGGCGAGCGCTCGAGCTGGCATGAGCGCCTGCGCGCGCTGAAGGACGTGTGGGCCGTCGGCGCGCTGTTCTTGTTCGTGATGGGCGGCATCTACGGTGGGCTCTTCACGGCCACCGAGGGGGCGGCCATGGGCGCGTTCGGCGCGATGATCTTCGCGCTCTGGCGCCGCGCGCTCACGTGG
This sequence comes from Candidatus Rokuibacteriota bacterium, assembly GCA_003220475.1. GTDB lineage: Bacteria > Methylomirabilota > Methylomirabilia > Rokubacteriales > CSP1-6 > AR12. The sequence continues at coordinate 59,892 of QHSO01000004.1, forward strand.
CGCACCCTCTACGCCGCGCTGCTGGAGAGCGCGCGCACGACATCCATGCTGTTCATGATCCTGATCGGCGCGCTCATCTTCGCCGAGTTCGTGAACATCACCACCATGCCGGCGGATCTCAAGGCGTGGGTCACGCACTTCAACGTGCGGCCCACCGTCGTCGTGGCCGCGATCTGCGCCGTCTACGTGGTGCTCGGCACGGCCATGGAAGAGCTGTCGATGATCCTGCTCACGATCCCGGTCTTCTTCCCGGTCATCGTGCACCTGGGCTTCGATCCGATCTGGTTCGGCATCATCATCGTGTGCGTGGTCGAGATCGGCCTCATCAGCCCCCCGGTCGGCATGAACATGTTCGTCCTGCGAACGCTCATCCCCGAGCTCAGCACGGCGACCATCTTCAGCGGGGTGCTGCCGTTCATGTGGGCCGACGTCCTGCGCCTGGCCATTCTGGTGGCGTTTCCGTGGCTTGCGCTGTGGCTGCCAAGCATGATGCGATGAGGGGGTGACCAGCACCGCCCGGCGCGACGCTGGCAGTCTCGAGTCCCACGATCGGCTCGCCGACTGGCTGATCGCCGTCGTCATCGCGCAGCTCGTCGTCGTCGCCTTCTCCCCGGCGCTCTGGGCCGGCTTCGTGCTGTGGGACGACGACGCGTACTTCCTCCACAATCCGTATTACCGCGGCCTCGGCCCCGCACAGCTGCGCTGGATGTTCACGGTCATGTCCGGCCACTACATGCCGCTGACCTGGCTGACGCACGGGCTCGACTACGTGCTGTGGGGCATGCGCCCGGCCGGCTATCACGCCGTCAACGTGGGGCTGCACGCGCTCGCGGCGGTGATCGCGTATTTCGTCGCGCGCCGCGTCCTGGCCGCGGCCGTGGGACCGGTCCAGGCGGGCGCCCTGCGCGCCGGCGCCGCCGTGGCGGCGCTGATCTTTGCCGTGCACCCGTTGCGCGTGGAGTCCGTGGCGTGGATCACCGAGCGGCGCGACGTGCTCTGCGGCGTCTTCTTCCTTCTCGCAGTGCTGTGCTACCTGCGCGCGCTCGACAGCGGCGCGCGGCGGCGCTGGTACTGGTTGGCGGTCGCCCTGGCCGCGCTCGCGCTGGCGTCGAAAGCGATGGCGGTCACGCTGCCGGCGGTGCTGCTGCTGCTCGACGTCTATCCGCTCGGCCGTCTCGGCCCCGGCCGCTGGCTGCGCCGCGACGTGTGGCTCGAGAAGCTTCCGTTCGCGCTGCTGAGCGCGGCGGCCGCGATACTCGCCATCGTCGCCCAGCGCTCCGTCGGCACACTGAGCGATCTGCGCGACGTCGGCATCGCCGAGCGGCTCGGGCTGGCGGCCTATGGGCTCGTCTTCTATGTATGGAAGACGCTGGTGCCGACGGGGCTCGCGCCGCTCTACGAGACGCCGTACGACGGGGCGACGCTGACGCCGTGGTTCGCGGCGAGCGCCGTCATCGTGGCCGCGGGCGCGGTCGCGCTCGTGCGTGTGCGCCGCCGCTGGCCCGGCGTGACAGCCGCCGGCGCCGCGTTCGTCGTGCTCCTGCTCCCGGTTCTCGGCCTGCTGCACTTCGGCCTGCACATCGTCGCCGATCGCAACACGTACTTCGCCGGGCTCGTCCTCGCGCTGCTCGCGGGCGCCGCCGTGCTCCGCGTGCTGCACGGTGTACAGTCCCCAATGGCCGCCCGGGCCACCGGCGCCGCCGCGCTCGTGGTCATCGTCCTTCTCGGCGTGCTCACGTGGCGGCAGAGCGGAGTCTGGCGCGACTCACGAACGCTGTGGACTCACGCGGTCGCGGTGAGCCCGTCGTCGGTCGCCCACGCCAAGCTCGGCGTGCTGCTCGATGCCGAGGGGCGGACGGAGGAGGCAATCGGGCATTTCCGCGAGGCAGTGCGGCTGCGGCCGGATAGCGCCTACGCCGAGAACAACTGGGGCATCGCGCTCGGCAACGTCTGGCGCTTCGACGAGGCCGTCGCGCACTTCGAGGCGGCGATACGCGCCGAGCCCACGTATGCCGAGGCGCACAGGAATCTGCAGCTGACCCGCGAGCGCCTCGCCAACCCGCTCGGCTACCTCGCCGCGCAGCGCGCGAGGCGCGAGCGCCTCACGCGCGGGATCGCGCGCTGAGCCGCCCCGCGCCTACTCGGGTCGAAAGCTCTGCGTGCCGATCCAGCCGGTTTCCGATACGTCGACCGTGACGCCGTCGGGGCCGGTGTACTTGACCTCCACGTTGCCGTAGCGCTTGGCCCCGCTCTCGGCATGCCCACCCACGCCGAGCGCCTCGTTGATGTCGTCGCGGCGCGGCGCGTTGGCGGCGGCGAGCCGCTCGCTGGTGTCGTCGAGGTCGTCGACCTGGAAGCCGAAGTGATGGATGCCCGACCAGTCCTTGCCGCGCTCGACGCCGGCGACCTTGTCGTTCTTGAACTTGAGGATGGCGAGGTTGATCTCGCCGTCCGTGAGGTAGTAGCCGCTGGTGTTGGGATTGTCGATGCGGCCGACCTGCTTCAACCCGAACACGTCGACATAGAACTTGGCGGTCGCGTCGGGATCCTGCGTGGACAGCGCGATGTGCTTGATCTTCGCCATGGGGCCTCCTGGGATCTGGCGCCTAGCATACCGCCGTCGGGTCGATCGTGTAGAGTGTCCCGACCGGGGCGGCAAGGGGAGGGCAGGCTGATGGCTGACATCCAGTTCAACCCGATGGATCCGGAGTTCGTGGCGGATCCCTACCCGATGTACCACCGTCTGCGTACCGACGATCCCGTGCACCATAGCGCGCTCGGGTTCTGGGTGCTGACGCGGTACGACGACGTGGTGGCGGCGCTGCGCGATCCGCGCCTGGCCAAGGAAGCGATCGCCTCGTTCGTGGCCGCACGCTTCGGCGCGCCCGTGCCGGCGATGGGGCTGTCGATGCTCGACCGCGATCCGCCGGACCACACCCGGCTGCGCGGGCTCGTCAGCAAGGCCTTCACCCCGCGCGTGGTCGAGGGGCTACGGCCGCGCATCCAGCAGATCGTCGACGGCCTGCTCGACGGCGTGACCGCGCGCGGGTCGATGGACCTGATCGAAGAGTTCGCCTATCCGATTCCCGTCATCGTCATCTGCGAGATGCTCGGCGTGCCGGTCGAGGACCACGAGCGCTTCAAGGGCTGGAGCCTCGACATCGCGCGCGGTCTCGACCTGATCTGGCTCGGTCCCGAGTCCGAGGTGGGGCGCCGCAGCGTCGCGGCGCGGCAGTCACTGGCCGAGTACTTCCGCGGCCTCATCGCGCAGCGCCGCGCGGCACCGCGCGGCGATCTGCTCTCGGGCTTGATCGCCGCCGAGGAGGCCGGTGACAAGCTCAACGAGGTCGAGCTGCTCGCCACGTGCATCCTGCTGCTGATCGCCGGCCACGAGACTACCGTCAACCTGATCGGCAACGGCACGCTCGCGCTGCTGCGCCATCGCGATCAGCTGCAGCGCCTGCAGCGCGATCCGGGACTCACCGCCAGCGCGATCGAGGAGCTGCTGCGCTTCGACGGGCCCGTGCAGCGGACGGCGCGCATTCCGAGCGAGGACATCGTCATCGGCGGCCGCACCATCGCGAAGGGCGAGATGGTGATGCCGTTCATCGGCGCCGCCGACCGCGACCCCGTGCAGTTCCCCGATCCCGATCGGCTCGACATCGGTCGCGCCGACAACCGGCACATCGCCTTCGGCTGGGGCATCCATTTCTGCCTGGGCGCGCCGCTGGCGCGCATCGAGGGACAGATCGCGATCAGCACGCTCGTGCGCCGCATGCCGAAGCTCGAGCTGGCGACCGCGCAGCCGGAGTACCGCCAGAGCCTCACGCTGCGCGGCTTGAAGGCACTGCCGGTGAGGTTCTGACCGGCCGGCGCTTCACACTTCTTAACCGTCCGTGACGTGCGGCTCCCGCGTTCCGGGTGTTCAATGGGACACGTGGGATCGCCCAGCGCCCCGAGCGCGGTCACGCGCGTCCTCCTCGTGGACGACGACGCCGAGCTGGCCGAGCTCGTAGGCGAATACCTCGCGCGCGAGGGATTCGCGCTCGAGGCCGAGGTGGACGGCACGCGCGCCATCGACCGCGCCGTCGCCGGCGATCACCAGCTCGTCGTGCTCGACGTGATGCTGCCCGGCGTGAACGGCTTCGACGTCCTGCGCTCCATCCGCGCGAGCTCGCACATCCCGGTGCTGATGCTCACCGCGCGCGGCGACGAGGTCGATCGCATCGTGGGGCTCGAGCTCGGCGCGGACGATTACCTGTCCAAGCCGTTCAATCCCCGCGAGCTCGTCGCGCGCATCCGCGCGGTGCTGCGCCGCACGCAGCCGGAGACGCGGGTGGCCGGCGAGCGCGCCGACCGGCTCACGGTGGACGACGTCGTCGTCGACCTCGGCCGGCGCCTCGTGCGCCGCGGCGGCGCCGCCGTCGAGCTCACCGCCGTGGAGTTCGCGCTGCTCGAGCTGCTGATGCGCGCGGCCGGCACCGTCGTGCGGCGCGACGACCTCGCGCGCGGCGCGCTCGGCCGCAACCTGCTGCCCTTCGACCGCAGCATCGACGTCCACGTCAGCCGCATGCGCAAGAAGCTCGGCCCGCGCCCGGACGGCGGTGAGCGGATCACGACGCTGCGGGCGGTGGGCTACCTCTATACGCGCGCCGGCGAGCCGAGCGGAGGCTGAGCGTGCGCGGCGTCTTCGTCAAGATCCTCCTCTGGTTCTGGACGTCGCTCGTGCTCGTTGCGCTGGCGCTCGAGCTCGCGATCACCGCGACGACGACGCCGGTCGAGGTGCGCATCGCGCGCTTCAGCGACAGCGTGCTCAGCGGCCGCGCGCGCGAGGCGGTGGCGATCCTCGATCGCGACGGACCGGCGGGCGTCGCGCGGTTTCTGGACCAGCTGGAGCGCACCACGCACGTCCACGCGCGGCTGCTCGATGCCGACGGCCGCGACGTCGCCGGACGCGTGGTCCCGCCCCGCGCGATCGCGGTGGCGGCGCGCGCGCTGGACACCGGTCAGACGGAGATGGAGGCCGACGGGCAAGCGGCGGTCAAGGCACGCGCGGTGGCGGTCAGCGGCGGCCGCCGCTACGTTCTCGTCGCGGCGGTGCCCGTCGGTATCACGCGGCTCCTGCACGATGGACCCGTCGCCCAGCTCCTGCGACTGCTCGCCGTCATGGTGACGGCGGCCGCCGCCTGCTATGGCCTGGCCCGGTACGTGACGCGCCCGCTGGCGATCCTGCGCGGCGCCACGCGCGCGCTGGCCCGCGGCGATCTCGCCGTGCGCGTGGGATCCACGATGGGCCGCGGCGCCGACGAGTTCGCGGAGCTCGGCCGCGACTTCGATCGCATGGCCGGGCGCCTCGACGCGCTGGTCACCGCGGAGCGCCGGCTGCTGCGCGACATCTCGCACGAGCTGCGCTCGCCGCTGGCGCGTCTGAACGTCGCGCTCGGCCTCGCGCGACAGCGCGCGGGAGACGACCAGGGCGCGCTCGACCGCATCGAGCGCGAGGCCGATCGTCTCAACTCGCTCATCGGTCAGCTCCTGATGCTGGCGCGGATGGAAAGCGGCACCACGAGCGCCGTGCGCGAGACGATCGATCTCATCGCCATCGTGCACGAGGTCGTCGAGGACGCCGCCTTCGAGGCCAAGAGCCGTGGGCGCGCCGTGCAGCTCACCGAGACGTGCGACGCGCTCGTCCGCGGCGATCCCGAGCTGCTTCGCAGCGCCGTGGAGAACGTCGTCCGCAACGCGGTCCGCCACACGCGCGAGGGAACCGCGGTGGAGGTGAGTCTGCGCCGCGAGGGTGCGGCCGGCGTGCGGATCCGGGTGCGCGACCACGGCAGCGGCGTCCCCGAGGCGGCGCTGCCCTACATCTTCCAGCCGTTTTACCGCGTCGGCGACGCCCGCGAGCGGGGGACCGGCGGCGTCGGCCTGGGGCTGACCATCGCGCACCGGACCCTCAAGCTGCACGACGGCACGGTCCGTGCCGCCAACGTCGCGGGCGGCGGCCTGGTCGTCGAGCTGACGCTGCCCGCCCTGCAGATCTAGCCGCCCCCGTAACTTCACACTTCTTGTCGAACTCTTAACTGCGGGGGTCCTCCTCGCCCGGTACACCGGAAGTGAGGAGGAGCGCTGATGCTGATGCTCAGGAGAGATCGATTCCTTCGACTCGTGATGGTCGTGTCGGCCACGGCGGTGCTCGGCGCGCCCGTGATCGCGTCGGCCCAAACCCCGGCGGCGGGATCTGCGGCGACCGAGGGGGACGTCTGTATCTACTTGCAGGGCAAAACCGACACGCCCGAGATCGGCCCGCTGCCGTGCGACACGTCGCGCCGCTACATGATCGGGCGGTCCGGGTTCGGCAGCTCGCGGATTCCTGCCGACTCGACCTCGACCGATTCGTCGGAGCCCGACGGCACGTCCGCGTCGCCGTCGAGCGATGCGAACTCGGATCGGTCCATCGATACCGAAGCACCGTGAGCGAGTGACGGAGCACGAGGCATGAGCATGCGGCCGCTCATCCGCGTCGCGATCAGCGCCATCGTCGTCGCCATCGCGGGCGTCGCCGGCGCGGCGGCACCGGAGCCCGATTATCGCGGCCAGGCGATCGGCACCATCCGGTCGATCGATCGCACGCACCAGACGGTCACGATGGGTGATGGCCTGCGCCTTCGCGCCGCCGACGCGCAGATGCTGGAGGAGTTGCAGGAAGGCGAGCTGGTGAAGCTGGAGTTCGTCCACGAGCGCGACGGCTGGCTCATCCGGAGCATCGAGGCGGCCGACGCGGGCGGCGAGCCGTCGGACACGGAGGCTGAATGAACAGGGAGGATGACCAAACGATGAACGGGTTGCCAGGGGCGCGACTTCGGCGCGTGACGGAATTCATCGACGACAACCTTGCCCGGGCGCTGCCGCTCGCCGACCTCAGTGCCGAGGCGCACATGAGCCAGTATCACTTCGCCCGGCTGTTCAAGGAGAGCACCGGGCTGCCGCCGCACCGCTTCGTCGTGCAGCGGCGCATCGAGCGTGCCTGCGAGCTTCTGGCCGCGGGGCAGATGTCGATCGATGCCATCGCGCGCGCGGTCGGCTTTCGCACGCGCAGCCACTTCTCGATGATGTTCCATCGGCTGACCGGCAATCCGCCGACCGCGTATCGCGCGTTCGCGGCGTTGCGAAAAACCGGCGGCGACGTACACGAGCCCCCTGCCGAGAACGGCGGGGCCCACGGTCACAACGAGGCCGTGCAAGGGAGGTGAGAGGCGGGGCACCTTCCCCCGCCCCGCCCTCGCGGCGGCGGTGTAGCATACGCGGGCCATGAAGATCACCCGCGTCGAGACGCAGGTCGTGACGCTGCCGATGGTCATCACGGGCGCGACGCCGCGACTGCGCGATCGCGCGGTGACCAGCATCGACGTCCTCCTCGTGCGGATCGACACCGACGAGGGCATCAGCGGGTGGGGCGAGTCGTTCGGTCATCGCATCTTCCCCGCGACGCGCGCGGCCATCGACACCGTGCTCGGCCCGATGTGCGTGGGCCGGGAGGCGACGCAGATCGCGGCGATCCACGACGACCTGCAGCGGCTGCTGCACGGCATCGGACGCAACGGGCCGACGATCTACGCGCTCTCCGGCATCGACATCGCGCTCTGGGACATCGCGGGCAAAGTCGCGGGGCTGCCGCTCTACCGGCTGCTCGGCGGCGGCCCGCGCGCGGACCTGCCGGCGTACGCGAGCCTGCTGCGCTACGGCGACGCGAAGGCCGTCGCGTTCTATACCGAGCAGGCGCTCAAGCGCGGCTATCGCGACATCAAGCTGCACGAGATCACGCTGCCCGAGGTGAAGGCGGCGCGCGACGTGGCCGGCGCCGGCGCGCGCATCATGCTCGACACCAACTGTCCGTGGACCGTCGTCGAGGCCGTCGAGATGGCGCGGCGGCTGGCGCCGCTCGACCTGCGCTGGCTGGAGGAGCCGGTGTTTCCGCCGGAAAATGTCGAGGGGCTCGCGCTCGTGCGCCAGCGCGGCGGCATTCCGACGGCGGCCGGCGAGAACTACGGCACCGTGTGGGACTTTCGCCGCGCGTTCGAGGCCGGCGCCCTGGACTACGCGCAGCCGAGCGTCACCAAGATCGGCGGCGTGACCGAGCTGCGGCGCGTGACGACGCTGGCCGAGACGTTCGGCGTCACGGTGGTGCCGCATTCCGCGTACTTCGGCCCGGGCCTGCTGGCCTCGATCCACTGCATCGCAGCCATGCCGGGCGAGACGCTCGTGGAGCGCTTCTACTGCGATTTCGCCGAGAATCCGCTCGGCGCCGCGATCGATCCGGTCAACGGACGGATCGCGGTGCCGCAGGGACCGGGACTCGGCGTGGACCCCGATCTGCGCATGCTGTAGACTCGCGCACTCACAGACGCCCAACGATGCGCTCGCGGAGGTTGGCCCCCATGACGCCGCTCCGACGCTCCGTCCGTCTCGCCGCGCTCGCCCTCGTGCTCGTGCTCGCCCTCACGCTGCCGGTGCCGGCGCAGGCGCCGAAGTCCGGCGGCGTGCTCACGATCCACCCGCTCACCGCGCCGCCGAGCCTCTCGCCGCACGAGGAGTCGACGATCGCGACGGTGCAGCAGGTGAGCGCGTGCTACTCGAACCTCGTCTACTTCGATCCTGCGAAGAAGCAGGAGAGCATCGACACCGTCATCCCCGAGCTGGCGGAGAAGTGGTCGTGGCAGGACAACTATCGCAACCTCGTCGTCCTCCTGCGCCGCGACGTCACCTGGCACGACGGCAAGCCGTTGACCTCACGCGACGTGAAGTACACGTTCGACGTCGTGCGCGGCGCCCCCGACGCCCCGGTCAAGCTGCGGATCAATCCGCGCAAGCTCTGGTACGAAAACGTCGAGGCGATCGAGGCGCCCGATCCGCACACGGTCGTGTTCCGACTCAAGCGGCCGCAGCCCTCGCTGGTGCTCCTGCTCGCTTCCGGCTACTCGCCGATCTATCCGGCCCACGTGCCGATCGCGGACCTCAAAACCACCTGCGTCGGCACCGGGCCCTACAAGCTGAAGGACTACCGACCCGGCGAGTTCGTCGAGTACGTGCGGAATCCGAACTACTTCGTGAAGGGCCGTCCCTATCTCGATGGCGTGAAGTGGGTGCACATCAAGGACCGCTCGACGCAGATCGCCGCCTTGCAGGCGGGGCAACTCGATGTCGCCGGCAGCGGCTGGAACCGCACGAATGCCGAGACGGCCAAGAAGGGCAAGCCGGAGCTGACCGTGATCGAGAGCGACTCGAACGTGAACGACAACGTGCTGATCAACGCCAAACGCGCGCCGCTGACCGACGAGGGCGTGCGCCGCGCGATCAATCTCGCGCTCGATCGCAAGGCGTACCTCGTGGGGCCACGCCAGGGCGCGGCGACCTTCGGCGGCGCGATGCAGCCGCGGCCGTCGGGCGTGTGGGGCCTGCCGCAGGCGGAGGTCGGCACGCTGCCGGGCATGGGTGATCCCGTGAAGCAGAAGGCCGAGGCCAAGAAGCTGCTCGCCGCCGCCGGGTACGGGCCGAGCAACCCGATGAAGCTCACCGTCTCCACGCGCGCGCTCGCCATCTACGTCGACACCGCGAGCTGGATGGTGGACCAGCTGCGGCAGGTCGGCATCGACGCGGTGCTCGAGCAGATCGAGACCGGCGTGTGGCATCCGAAGATGACGCGGCTCGACTTCCAGGTGGCGCTCAACCTCACCGGTACCGCCGTCGACGACCCCGACGCGATGTTCTTCGAGAACTACCGCTGCGGCTCGCAGCGCAACTTCTCAGGGTACTGCTCCGAGGAGATCGATCGGCTGATGGTCGAGCAGTCGCAGACGCTCGACCACGCCAAGCGGCTCAAGCTCGTGCACGAGATCGATCGCAAGCTGCAGGCCGAGGGCGCGCGTCCGATCCTCGGCTGGGGCAAGCAGTACGCCGTCTACTGGCCGCGGGTGAAGGCGTTCGCGCAGCACGAGAACTCGATCTTCAACGTCTGGAGGCTGCAGGACGTCTGGCTGGACAAGTAGAAGGCGCTCCGCATGCGCGGCTACGTCACCAAGCGGCTCCTGATCGCCGTCGTCACGCTGTTCGGGATGTCGATCGTGATCTTCTCGCTCATGCGGCTGGCGCCCGGCAACATCGTCGACATCCTGTTCGAGTCGGCCGGCTACGTGGATCAGGCCGACAAGAAGCAGCTCGAGCGCGAGCTGGGCGTGGACCGCCCGCTCGCGGTGCAGTACTCGCGCTGGGTCGGCGAGGTCGCGCGCGGCGATCTCGGAAAGTCGTATCGCTACGACATGCCCGCCTGGAGGATCATCAAGCCGCGGCTGCCCGTCACGCTCGAGCTCGCGTTCCTCGCGCTGTTCTTCTCGATCCTGCTCGGCGTCCCGTTCGGCGTGCTGAGCGCCGTCCGTCAGGATCGGCCGCTCGATTACGTGCTGCGGGTGCTGTCGCTGGCGGGGCTGTCGATGCCTGCCTTCTGGCTCGGGATGATCATCATCCTGTTCTTCGTGCGCGCCCTCGGCTGGATGCCGTCCATCACCTACGTCTCGCCGTTCGTGGACCTCAAGGCCAATCTCTGGCAATTCACGGTGCCCGCGCTCGCCGTGGGCTACCGCTCCTCCGCGCTCATCATGCGGATCACGCGCTCGGCGATGCTGGAGGTGCTGCGCGAAGACTACATCCGCACCGCGTGGGCCAAGGGGCAGCGCGGGACGCTCGTGGTGTGGCGCCACGCGCTCAAGAACGCCTCGCTGCCCGTCATCACCGTGGTGGGGATCGAATTCGCGTTCCTCATCGGCGGGCTCGTCGTCACGGAAACCGTCTTCAACCTGCCCGGCGTCGCGCGTTACCTGGTGGACGCCATTCTGCTGCGCGATTACCCCGTCGTGCAGAATCTGACGATGTTCATCGCGGTCGTGGTGGTGCTCGCGAACCTCGCCGTCGATCTGCTCTACGCGTGGGCCGATCCGCGCATCAAGTACGAGAAGGCGTGATGGCGCAGGTGCGCGCGCTCGACGTCGTCGCCGATACCCAGATCCTGCCGATCGAGCGTCCCCGCGGCTCGGCTCTCGGCCGCTTCGCGCGCAAGAAGCCACTCGGCGCCGCGGGCGGCATCCTGGTCCTGCTGCTGGTGGGCACGGCGGTGCTCGCCGACGTGCTGTCGACCCACGATCCCGTGCGCACGTCGACCAACGTGCTGGTGGCGCCGGGCGCGGACTTCTTCCTCGGCACCGACAACCTCGGCCGCGACCTCTACAGTCGCATCGTGCACGGCTCGCGCATCTCGCTGCTCGTGGGACTCGCGTCGACGATAGTCGGCACGGTCCTCGGCGGCCTCATCGGCTTGATCTCCGGCTACGCCGGCGGCAAGACCGATCTGCTGAGCCAGCGCGTGATGGACATCATGCAGGCGCTGCCAATTCTGGTATTGGCGCTGGTGCTGGCCGCCGCGCTCGGCCCCTCGCTGCCCAACGCGATCGTGGCGATCTCGATCCCGATCGTCCCGCGCGCGGCGCGCGTCATCCGCGCCAGCGTGCTGGGCATCCGCGAGCTGACCTACGTCGAATCCGCGCGCGCACTCGGCGCGCGTCACGTGCGTATCGCGCTGCGCCACATCCTGCCGAACACGATGGGGCCGTTCATCGTGCTCGCCACCGCGCAGCTCGGTGGCTCCATCCTCGTCGAAGCCGCGCTGTCCTTCCTCGGCCTCGGCATCCCCGAGCCGTATCCGTCCTGGGGGCGCATGCTGTCGATCGCCGCCGCGGAATACGCGGAGCGGGCGCCCTGGCTCGTCATCTGGCCGGGCCTCGCGATCAGTCTGGCGGTCTTCGGCACCAACCTGCTTGGCGACGCGTTGCGCGACACGCTCGATCCGCGCCTGCGCGGCTCGTGAGCCCGGCGGCGATCGCCGCCGTCAGCGCAGGTACCGCGCGAGAAACGTTTCCACCTGCGTGATGCTGTCCTCACGCGCGGCGTTGTCGCCGCCGATGGTTGCGCCGCGCCCTTGCAACGCTTCGGGAATCCGGGTCACCGGCGCGTACGAATCGAAGCTGTGGTACGCGCGCGGGTACACGACGATGCTCACGGGCTGGCCGTCGGCGCGCGCCCGGTCCGCGAGGCGCTGACACGGCGCCGCCGGCGTCCAGTCATCGAGCTCGCCGGCGAGGATCAGGAGCGGCGCGATCGCGCGATATCCTCGCACCCAGGCGCCTGCCGCGCACTCGGGATAGAAGGCGATCGCGGCGGCGAACGCGTGCCCTCGAGGTGCCGCAGCGCCGCGTAAGCGTCGTCGGCGCGCGTACGTGGCGGCACGCGCATCCCGTACCCGCAGACGCCGTTGGGAAAGCCTCGCGCCGAGAAGCTATCGGGAATCGCGACGACGTAGCCGAGGCCGCGCAGACGCCGCGTCCAATCCTCCGCGTGGCGCGCCCCGCGCACGAGACCGGCGCAGCTGTGCAGCCACACGACCGCGGGAAATGGCCCGGGGCCGTCGGGCCGCACGACGCGCATGTCGACGAGGCCGCCGCCGGAATCCGGCGCCGACGACAGCCGGACCGCGTCGCCGCGCGCGCAGCCGGCGGCGAGGGCCGCGGCGAGGAACCAGAGGCCCATACGCATCGGTGCGTATAGACTCCCACGCGTGACAACGAAGCCGGCGGTCAGTCTCGTCGCCGTCGCCGGACGACGACGCGCCACGCTCGATCTCGCGCGGAGGCTCGAGGACGAGGGGTTCACGGGCATTTATTGTCCGAGTCCCGGCGATGGCATGGCGCTCTGCGAGGCGCTCGCGCTGGCGACGCGCGAGATCCCGCTCGGCACGAGCATCGCTCACATCTACACGCGCCACGTCTTCGAGTGGGCGCAGACGGCCGCGGTCATCCACGAGCTGTCCGGCGGCCGCTTCCGCTTCGGCGTCGGCGTGAGTCATGCTCCCGCGCACGCGCGCCTCGGCCTGCAGCCGGGCAAGCCGCTCGCCGACATGCGGACGTTCGTCACCGAGCTGAAGGGCTATGCGCCGCAGGTCGGCGCGCTGCCGCCGATCACGCTGGCGACGCTGCGCAAGAAGATGGTCGCGCTCGCCGGCGAGATCGCAGAGGGCGCCGTGTGGGCCAACGCCGCGCGCTCGCACATGGCCGAGTCGCTGCGCCACCTGCCGGCCGACAAGCGTTCGGACCCGGCGTTCTTCGTCGGCGACATGGTCCCCGTCGCGATCGACGACGATCGCGCGGCGGCGGCGGCCGTGATGCGCCGCGTGCTGACCTCGTACGTGAAGCTGCCGAACTACCAGAACTACTGGATCGAGGCCGGCTACGAGGTCGAGATGAAGGCGGTGCGCGCGGCCGTCGCGCGCGGCGACGACGACGCGGTGCGCGCGGCGATGTCGGATCGCTGGCTGAGCGACGTCACGCTGTTCGGCAGCGCCAAGGACGTGCGCGATGGCGTCGAGGCGTGGCGGGCTGCGGGCGTGAAGACGGTGATCCTGGTCCCCTCGTCGACGCGCGGTGGCCAGATGCTGGCGTTCGAGGAGCTGATCGCGGCGTTCAGGTGAGAGACGCTCAGGGCCCGCCCGGGCGGCGCCCATGCGGGCCCCGGCGTCATCGGGGAAGCTAGCCCTTCTTCATTGGCATTCCGCAGCAGTTCGTGAACTTCGGCGCCGTCTTGCCACACTTCGTGCACTTGAACATATCGGCCATCGCTCGTCACCCCCTTCCGCCACGCGGTTTGAGATCACGTCGATGCTGTAGGTGGGCGCTGAGCCAGGGAGCATCTTTCGCGCCACGCTTGGCGTTGGGGGAACGGCATGTCAGGCGCGACGTTGGCGCGCGGATCATCGCTCGCCGTAGCGTCCTGTCACGGACGGGCGTGTCATCTTGAGCCGGCCCGGGCCGGCGGCCGCGATCAGGCCACGTCCACCTCGCACGACATCGCGATCGTCCCCTCGGGGGTAACCGCCCAGCACTCGCAGCCGCGCTCGGTCGGCCGGCCGCGCAGCTCGAAGGGCGCGGTGTCGAACAGCGGCGCCCGCGCCTGCGTCGCGTACCCGACGATGCGGCGCCCGCGGTTGAAGTCGCGCGCGAAGTCCACGAGCAGCGTCGTGGTGAGCGGCCCGTGCACGACGAGGCCAGGATAGCCCTCGACGTCCATCGCCCACGGGCGATCGTAGTGGATGCGGTGACTGTTGAAGGTGAGCGCCGAGAAGCGGAAGAGCAGCACCGGATCGGGCGTGATGGTCCGCCGCCAGGGCACCCGAGGGTGCCGGTGCCGCCGCTCTTCACCGACAGATCGGCCAGCGTCGTCTCCCGACGCACGGGTTCACCGATCACGAGCGGCCGGTGCAGCCGCACGCGCTCGCCCGCGAACATCCGCCGCGGCAGCGGCATGGGCGGGATCACGCCGGTGTCGCGCGGGCTGCCGTCCTCGCGCAGATCGCCCGTCGCGAAGCGCGGCAAAAAATAGAGCGCGAGCCACGCCGGCGGCAGCGGATCGCCGTCGCGCAGCTCGGGCTGCTGCGCCCGGCCCAGCGTCAGGCGCAGCAGATTCGCGGGGCCGGCATGGAGCACGCCGCTCGCGCTCTGCGTGCGGCCGACGTGCCGTCTCAGCGTCTCAAGGTCGAGCGCCGTGGTGGCCATTCAGTCACCTCCAGACGGGGAGGGTACCGCAAAGTTCTAGGACGCTACCACTCACGTCCACGCCGCCACCCATAGCAGGGATACGCCGACTTGAGACATCCCGCGAAGCGCGGCGCGCCGCGAACGTCGGCGCTGTCCTCCTCGTTCTCTGCGCGGCCGCGCTCGGCGCCTTAGCTGTTTCTGCTCGTTCTCGCTCTAGTCGCCGGGCGCCTTGTGAGTCACATCCAACGCGCGCTTCAGTAATCAGTCCGTGACCGACCGGTAGATCTCGACCTCGACCGCGCCTTCGGTGAGACCTTCGCGCTCGCGGCGCTCGCGATACGCGGCAAGGTGCGGGGCCTTGCGGTGCGCGTCGAACGCGGCGTCGTCCTTGTACTGCTCGTAGAACAGGAACAGGTCGGGGTCCTTCGTCGAGCGGTGAGGGCGATAGACGAGACAGCCCGGCTCGGCCTTGCGCACGGCCGCCACCTGCTCCTTCAGCAACGCTGCGAGCGTGTCGCCCTTGCCCTTCGCCGCCCGAATCTTCGCCACCACCGTCAGCACGTCGGCCATGGTCATCTCCTCGTCTGCGAAATGCCTGCTGCGTCCAGGGCGAGAGTGTACTCCGGCCCTCCTGTAGAATGCGCGGCATGTCAGCGGACAGCGGGCGGCTCGACGTGGCCACCGACGTCCCCGAGCGCGCCATGGTGGTGTTCGCGCATCCCGATGACGCGGAGATCGGCGCGGGCGGCGTCGTCGCCGCGTGGATCGCGGCCGGCTGCGAGGTGACCTACGTGCTGTGTACCAACGGCGATGCCGGCACCACCGAGCGCTCGCTGACGCCCGCCGCGCTCGCCGCCAGGCGCGCGGAGGAGCAGCGCGCCGCCGCCGACTTCATGCGCGTCAAGCACGTGGTCATGCTGGGCTACCCGGACGGATTTCTCGAGGACACGCGCGAGTTCCTCGGCGACGTCGTGCGCGCCATCCGTCAGTACCGGCCGCACACGGTCTTCGTGCACGATCCGTATCGCATCCGCAACTTCCAGCACCGCGACCATCGCAAGGCCGGCCTCACCACCACCGACGCCGTCTATCCGTTCGCGCGTGACCACCTGCACTTCGCCGAGCAGATCACGCGGGAAGGCCTGAGCCCGCACAAGGTGCGCGAGCTGTGGTACTGGGGCGCCGACGAGCCCAACGTCATCGTCGACGTCAGCGACTCGATCGAGCGCCAGATCGCCGCCCTCGTGCGGCACGAGAGCCAGATGCCCGGCTTCAACGTGGCGGCCGGCGAGACGATCGGCGCGCGGCTCAAGAAGGGCGCGGCGGCACTGGCGGAGGGTTACGGGTTTGGCTACGGCGCCGTGTTCCGGCGGCTGATCGCCCGGCGGTGATCACGTGAGCGTGCGCGCGGCGATGCTGGTGCTCGCGCTGCTCGTCATCGCGGTGCCCGCGACGGCGGCGCCGGAGGGCGACGTGACGTGGGCGGTGCACATCTCGCTGGCGCCCACGTGGTTCGATCCGGCCGAGACGCCGTCGGTGATCACGCCGTTCATGATGCTGTACGCGCTGCACGACGCGGTCGTGAAGCCGTTGCCCGGGCAGCCGATGGCGCCGAGCCTCGCCGAGTCGTGGAGCATGTCGAAGGACGGCCTCGCCTATGAGTTCGTCCTTCGCAAGGGCGTCAAGTTCCACAACGGCGAGCCCGTGACCGCGGAGGACGTGAAGTTCTCGCTCGAGCGGTACCGCGGAGGCGGCGCGGCGACGCTGAAGGCGCGCGTGGCCGGCGTGGACGTCGTCGATGCGCAGCGCGTCCGCATCCGGCTCAAGCAGCCATGGCCCGATTTCATGACCTTCTACGGCACCCCGGCGACGGGCGCAGCCTGGGTCGTGCCGAAGAAGTACGTCGAAAAAGTCGGCGACGACGGCTTCAAGCGCGCACCGATCGGCGCCGGACCTTACCGCTTCGTGTCGTTCAACCCCGGCGTGGAGCTGGTGCTCGAAGCCAACGAGCAGTACTGGCGCAAGCCTCCCGCCGTGAAGCGCCTGATCTTCCGCTCGGTGCCGGACGACACCACGCGCCTGGCCATGCTCAAGCGCGGGGAAGCGGACATCGCCTACCAGATCCGTGGGCCGCTCGCCGAGGAGGTGCGCCGCACGCCGGGCCTGACGCTGAAGGCGTTGAATCCGACCTTCACGGAGTGGCTCGTCTTCGTCGATCAGTGGGATCCGAAGTCGCCGTGGGCGGATCGGCGCGTGCGCCTCGCGGCGAATCTCGCGATCAATCGCCAGGCGATCAACGAGTCCGAATACCTCGGCTTCGCGCGCGCGGCCTCCAGCATCATCCCACGCGACTTCCAGTTCTACTGGCCGGCGCCGCCGTACGCGTACGATCCGGCGCGCGCGCGGCAGCTGCTCGCAGAGGCCGGCTACGCGCGCGGCTTCGATGCCGGCAACCTCTCCACCGACGCCGTGTACGCGCCCACCGCCGAGGCCGTCGTGAACGACCTGCGTGCGGTTGGCATCCGCGCGAAGCTTCGACCGCTGGAGCGCGCGGCGTTCTACAAGGCCGACCAGGAGAAATCGTTCAAGAACCTCGTGCGGCCGGGCAGCGCGGCCGCCGGCAACGCG
>QHSO01000279.1 GCA_003220475.1 Candidatus Rokuibacteriota bacterium
CACGGCAGCGTGGTCAGCGATCTCGCCGGCCTGAACGTGCGCATGGGGGAGCTCGTCGTGTTCCGTCGCGGCGCTGATGGGGTGCACACCATCGCCGGGCGGCTGTACGTGGAGTGACCGGCGTCGCTACGAGAACTCTGCCGTGCGCCGTGTACGTCTTACACCGCGCGGGCGTGTAATTAGTGCATTTCTCCATCGTCGGATGCGCATAGAAGTTCGCAACACCACGAAAACGCTCCGATCGGTGTCTGCACGACTTTGGCGTGGTCACTGCAATGCATACCGCCCATGAATCCCTTGGACCTCTGCACGAGCCCCGGAATGCGCGCGGTCCGCGAGATGATCGCGAAAGTCGCTGTGACGAACGCCACCGTCCTGTTGACGGGTGAAAGCGGCGTCGGCAAAGAGGTCGTCGCGCGGGCGATCCATGCCTTGTCGTCGCGCGCCATGAACCAGTTTCTGAAGGTCAACTGCGCCGCCCTGCCCGAGGAGTTGCTGGAGTCGGAGCTGTTCGGCCACCAGCGCGGCGCCTTCACGGGCGCATATCGCGACAAGCCGGGTAAGTTCGAGCAGGCCGAGAAGGGCACCCTCATGCTCGACGAGATCGGCGAAGTCCCCCTGCGGCTCCAGGCCAAGCTCCTGCACGTGCTGCAGGACGGCGAGTTCGCGCGCGTGGGCGGCGAGCGCGTGCTCGAGACCGACGTCCGGGTCCTGGCCGCCACGAACCGTGACCTCGAGTCGGAGATCCGCGCCGGCCGATTCCGCGAGGACCTCTTCTACCGGCTGAACGTGATCGAGATGCACATTCCCCCGCTGCGCGAGCGACGCGACGAGATCCCGACCCTCGTCGATTACTTCTTGAAGACGGCGAACACCGAGTATCGTCGCGCCCTCGACATCCCCGCGTCCACGCGGCGCCTGTTCCTTGAGTACGCATGGCCGGGCAACATCCGTGAGCTCCAGAACGTCGTCAAACGGATCGTGGTCCTCGGCACCGCGGCCGGGGTTTCGGAGGAGCTGGCGGCGGCGTCCGGCAAGCCCTCGTCAGCGACGTCGATGCCGATGATGGCGGACGCGCAGGGACGATTGGACCTCAAAGCGATCGCTCGAAGGGCCGCACGCGATGCGGAGCGGCTGGCCATCGGCGACATGCTCGAGCGGACCAACTGGAACCGGGCGAAAAGCGCGCGCTACCTCGGTATCAGCTATAAAGCGCTTCTCTATAAGATGGTCGACTGCGAGCTCGTGAAGAAGGACCCCAAGCCCGAGGCGGTCGCCGCCGAGCCCGAGGAAGTCGCCGCCGTCGCCGTCTGATCGGCTGCTTGACGACGGCGTGCGCGCCGTCGCCGGCCCGCTGTACGGGCGTGGCCGTCGGCGTCCGGTCACCGCAAATGTCGGAAACGTTTACAGGTCATTCGCCCGCCGCCGAGATGTCACGCGCATGTGCCCGGCCGAACGCCGGCGCAGCCGGTTTCGGCCTGATCACGCGGCGACGACCGAGCGCGCGCCGCGGTCGTGACGGGCGACTCTCCTCTCCACTGTCGGGCGCTTAGCCCGGATCAGCAGCTCACCGGATCTCGGCCGCCGTAGCAACCACCAGATTGTCGGCGTTTGCCCGCGGGCAGCACGTGGCAGGTGTCTTGCGAAGTCGCACCGCCGAGCCGCAAGAAGTCACACGCCGATCAACGGGAGGACAGCGATGAACCTCCGCAATTGCTCGCGGTACGTCGTGATCGCGTTCGCCGTGACGGTAGTCACCGGTCTCGGAGTGCGAGCCGCCATCGCGAAGCCCTACGCGTGCGGCAACAAAACCTGCAGCACGCATCCCACGAAGTCGAACTGCCAGGTCTGCAAGTCGGCGGTGTGCGACCTCAACAACAAGGGACAGGAAGTGCTCGTCCCCGGCACGGCGACGACGACCACGTGTACGGAGCCGGCAAAGGTCGAGACGCCGCCCGCCACGCCGCCCAGCAAGGTCCCGACGACGAGAGCGCCGGTGGAGCGACCGGTGGCACGATGACGTAATCGCCGGATCGCCACGTAGAATGAGCGGGCATGGCGCCGCCCGCCGTGGAGCTCCGGCAGATCAGCAAGTCGTATCGCGAAGGCGAGGCCGAGCGGGTCGTGCTGCGCGACGTCTCGCTGACGATCGCGCCGGGCGAGATCGTCGTGCTGCTCGGGCGCAGCGGCTCGGGCAAGTCGACGCTGCTCAACGTGATCGCGGGCATCGACCGGCCCAGCGCGGGCAGCGTGATGGTCGACGGCACGGATCTCACGGCGCTCGACGAGCAGGCGCGTACGCGCTTTCGCCGCCGGCACATCGGGTTCGTTTTCCAGTTCTTCAATCTCATCCCGCTGCTGACCGTCGAAGAGAACCTGCTGCTGCCGCTCGATCTCAACAACCGCGCGGACGCCAAGGGCGTCGCGTGCGCCCGCGAGCTGCTGGAGCGCGTCGGCCTGGGCGGGCGCGGTGAGAGCTACCCCGAGCGGCTGTCGGGCGGCGAGCAGCAGCGCGTGGCCATCGCGCGCGCGCTCATCCACGACCCGGCGCTGATCCTGGCCGACGAGCCCACCGGCAACCTCGACGCCGAGACGGCCGCGAGCGTGCTCGACCTGCTCGACACGCTCGTGCGCGAGGCCGGCCGCACCGTGGTGATGGTGACGCACGGCCGCGAGGTCGTGGGCGTGGCCGATCGGATCTTCGCCATTCACCGAGGCGCGCTCGTCGAGCGTCCGCGGTGATCGAGGCGCTTGTGGTGGCGATCATCGTCGTCTTCGTCGGCTATGTCGTGTTCGGCGTGACGGGATTCGGCGCCTCACCGCTCACGGTACCGCTGCTCGCGCATGTCCTGCCACTCACGTTCGTGCTCTCGCTCGCCGCGATCCTGGATCTGGCGTCCGGGCTCGCGCTCGGTATCCACACACGCCGGCAGGCCAACCGCGGAGAGCTGCTGGTGTTGATTCCGTTCACGCTGCTCGGGCTCGTGCTCGGAGTCACGCTGCTCGTCAATCTCCCGCGCGCCGTCGCGCTTC
The DNA here is from genome assembly GCA_003220475.1 of Candidatus Rokuibacteriota bacterium. Lineage (GTDB taxonomy): Bacteria > Methylomirabilota > Methylomirabilia > Rokubacteriales > CSP1-6 > AR12. The sequence goes on from QHSO01000279.1 coordinate 3,034, forward strand.
GCGCGCTCGGCGCGTTCGTCTGCGCCTATGCGGTCTACGCGACGGTTCGTCGCGACACGCGGCAGCGACTGGGGCGAATGTGGGCCGTGCCCGCCGGCATTGCAGGCGGCGTGCTCGGGGCGCTGTTCGGTGTGGGCGGCCCACCATATGTGATGTACCTGACGGGCCGGATCACGGACCCGGCGAGACAACGGGCAACGATCTCGCAAATGGTCATCCTGAACGTCGGCTTTCGCGTCGTCGCATTCACGCTGGCCGGGCTGCTGTTCGGGCGCGATCTGTGGACCTCGGTCGCCCTCCTGCTCCCGGTGGCGTGGGCCGGCGTATGGGTCGGAAACAAGCTGCAGGCGAAGCTGCCGTCCACGATGCTCGCGCGAATCGTCGCCGCCGCGCTCGGCGTGACCGGCGTGTCGCTGATCGTCCGTACGCTCTAGCGGTCTTCCTTCACCGGGAACGACCACGGGCTCATCTGCTCCGCGGTGCGGCGCAGCGGGTCCCATTCCGCGAGACGCGACCAGACCTCCTCTTTTGATCGGATCGCGCACGGGGCCCCAGCGCAGCGTGTCGCGGCCGCCGATGTCCACGATGACGATGTCGGCCTTCGCGCCCGGCGCCAGGCGACCGAGATCATCGCGGCCCAGCGCGCTCGCGCCGCCCAGTGTCGCGGCCGCGAAGACGTCGGCGGCGGATGCCGCGCCGAGATCGCCGCTGGTGACCTTGCCGAAGTACGATGCCATGCGCATCTGCATGATCATGTCGCGCGGGTAGGTGTCGCTGCCGAGCGCGATGTTGACGCCGGCGTCGCGATAGCGCTGCCACGAGTCCAGCGTGCGGCCGCGTCGCGCGATGTTCACCGGGCAATGCGAGATCGACACGGCACGGCGCCCCATCAGCTCCACGTCGCGGCCGCCGGCGAAAAACCGATAGCTCTCCGCCGGCATGTTGCCGTGACCGATCGTGACGTCCGGGCCGAGCAGCCCGACCGAGTCCAACAGCTCGATCGGCGTCATACGGTGCTCGTGCACGATGTCATGGAACTCGATCACGCTGTAGGCGGCGTGAATGGTGATCGGCACGCCCAGGTCTGCCGCCGCCTTGCGCGTGGCACGCAGCAGGTCGAGCGTGCACGTCTCCACCTCGCGGGGCACCAGCAAGCCGCTCACGCGACCGTCGCACGTGCCGTGCACGCGCCGGATGAACGCGCACGCCGCCTCGAATTCCTTCGAGCCGGCCGCCTCGTCCACCACGCGCGTCAGCCGCCCGCGCGTGTCGCCGACCCAGCGGCCCGAATCGAAGCCCGGCCCGAGCCACGCGCGCAGCCCGCGGCGCTCGACCTCGGCCAGCAGCGCCTCCTGCACGCGCAGCTGGCTGCCGAATTCCATGAACGACGTGGTGCCCCCGCGCAGCAGCTCGGCGATCGTGAACTCCGCGTGCAGTCGCGTGCCCGCCTCGGCGTCCGGTGCGTCGGGACGCAGATAGCGCGGATCGCCGCCCACGCGCGTGCCCTCGCGCGGCACGCTGATATCGAGGAACGGCTGGCCGTAGTAGTCGGGCCGGCCGGTGTCGGTGATGAGGCGATGCGACGCGCGATGCCCGCTGTGCACGTGGCAATCGATGAAGCCCGGCGAGACCAGCTTGCCGCGCGCGTCGATCTCGCGGTCGACATGCCCATCGAACGGCGGGCCCACGTGCAGCACGCGATCGTCCTCGAGCACCACCACGCCGTCGCGCCACAGCGTGTGCGTGCCGCCCTCGAAGCCGACGACCCAGCCGCCGGTGATCCGCGTGCGCACGTCAGCGCGCCGGCTCGAGATGGTCGCGCCGCGGCTTGTAGGGATGCGGACCCGCGATCAGCTTGCCCTCGGCGAATCGCGCCGGCCGGAACGCGCTGATGTCGACGCTGCGCGCGCGGCCTTCGGTGATCAGCTCGGCCATGCACGTGCCCACCGCCGGCGCGATCTTGAAGCCCGAGCCGCTGAACGCCGTCGCGAGGTAGAGCCCGTCGATCCCCGGCGCCGCGCCGAGAATCGCGTGGCGATCGGCGCTGTAACAGTCGAACGCGCGATAGCCGCGGGCGAGCTCGGCGCGCTCCATCGCGGGAAATCGCTGCGTGAGCAGCTGCGCACCCTCGATCGGCGCCGAGGGCGGTAAGCCGGTCGGCATCGTGTCGGGATCGACGTCCCACACCTGGCACGGCACGCCGGCGATGGTGAGCACGTCGCTCTCCGGCCGGAAGTAGGTGCCCAGCACGTGGTCGATCACGACCATGTGCGGCGTCGCCAGCTCCGGCGGTCGCGTCACCAGCATCGTGTCGATTGCCTTCGGGCGCGCCTCGAGCGGCAGCCCGATCTCCTTGCACAGCCGGGGCGCCCACGCGCCCGCCGCGACCACGACGGCACCGGCGTCGATGCGCCCGGACGGCGTCTCTACGCCGGTCACGGCACTCTCTCGCCGCAAGATGCGCGTGACCGGCGTCCACTGGCGGATCTGCGCGCCGCGCGCCTGCGCCTGCCGCCGGAAGCCTTCAACCACGTCGGCCGGGCTCGCGTAGCCGCTCGCCGGCTCATAGGCGGCGGCGCCGATGTCGTCCACGTTGACGAAGGGCTGCAGCGTCTTGAGCTCGCCCGGCGACAGCGCGACGGTGTCGATGCCGATGCCGCGCAACATCTCGACGTTGCTCTTCAGCGCGCCGGCATCCTGAGGCCCAACGACCGCGAGGAAGCCGGTGCGCCGGAAGACGGGCGGCCCGTCCATGCGCTCCGTCCAGTCGCGGAAGAGCGGATAGCTTGCCCACGCCAGCCGCGCGTCCTCGACGTTGGTGTAGTGCATACGCACGAGCGCGCTCGAGCGGCCGGAGGCGCCGCTGGCCAGCGCGCTCTTCTCGAGGAGGACGACGCGCTTGACGCCGGCCGACGCCAGCGCGAACGCGATGCTGGTACCGATCACCCCGCCACCGACCACGACCACGTCCGCGGTCACGGCCGGGCTGGATTCAGACGCAAGTTGACGGGTTGGCGGCCTTGCTCGGAATCGACGACGTACTTCTTCACCTTGGGAAGGATCCTTTCCATCGCCTCCAGGTAGAGACGGCTGCGCGTGATGTCGGGCGCTTTCGTGTACTCGGCCAGCAGCTCGAGG
>QHSO01000280.1 GCA_003220475.1 Candidatus Rokuibacteriota bacterium
GCTGCACTACGCCGTCGACCCGACGGACGCGGCCAACCGGGGCGTGACGGATCTCGCACTCGCGCCGCGAAACGGCGCGGGGCGTGTGGAGTTTTCCGCGGATCTCTCGCTGCTCGTTCCCGTCGATCGCGCACGGGTGAGTGGACGCGCGCTGGTGGACGTCGTCAACCGCGGCAACACCGTCGCCGTGCCGAACTTCAACCACGCCACGCGTCCTGCGTTCGGACCGGGCAGCGATCCGAACCCGCCGATCGACGTCGGCGACGGCTTTCTCATGCGCCGCGGCTACGTCGTCGCGTCGTGCGGCTGGCAGTTCGATCTCCCGGACGTGCCGGGGCTGATCCGCCTCTACGGCGCCCAGGCGCGCGAGCACGGGCAGCCGCTGCGCGGCCGCGTCTACGTGCAACTGCAGGCGCCCGAGGACGTGACCGACTTCCTGCTGTCCGACCGCGCGCACCAGGCCTACCCCGCGGCCGATCTCGACGAGCGCGACGCGACGCTGACCGTGCGCGACATGCCGGACGCCGAGCCCGAGGTGATTCCGCGCGCGCGCTGGAAGTTCGCGCGCGTGGTGAACGGTCGTGTCACGCCCGATCCGCATCACGTCTGGCTCGAGGACGGTTTCGCGAAGGGACGGCTCTACCACCTCGCCTATACGGGCACCGGCGCGCAGGTCGTCGGGCTCGGCCTCGTCGCGCTGCGCGCCTGCGCCGCGTGGCTCAAAGGCGCCGAGGCCCCGGCGCGCGCACGCTGGGTCTACGCCTACGGTCGCTCGCAGACGGGACGGGTGCTGCGCACGCTGATCCACTACGGTCTCAACGAGGCCGAGGTCGGCGGCGACGCCTTCGACGGCGTCATCGCCAACGTGGCCGGCGCCATGCGCGGCGAGTTCAACCAGCGCTTCGGCCAGAACAGCAAGGACCGGCCGTGGACGATGTGCCACCTCGAGCCGTTTCAGGTCGAGCCGCGCGGCCGGCTCAAGGTCATGTACACGAACACGTCGGCGGAATATCACCGCGGTGACGCGTCGCTGATTCACACCGATCCGGACGGCGGGCGCGACGTCGAGCACGGCCAGAGCGTGCGCGTCTATCACTTCGCCGGCACCGAGCACGGGCTCGGCATCTGGCCGCCGGCGGACACGCAGCCGGCGCCGGCCGATCCGCACGGCTGGGTCGAGCGCTCGCAGCACGTGCGCGGCGTCGTGAACTACGGGCGACTGCTGCGCGCGTGCCTGATCAACCTCGATCGCTGGGTCACCGAGGGCATCGCTCCGCCCCCGAACCGGCATCCGCGAATCGACGACGGCACCGCGGTGGCCCCCGACGCGCCCGCCAAGACCTTCGACGCGATCCCCGGCGCGCGCTATCCGCGCCGTCACGCGCGGCCACGGCGCCAGGACTTCGGCGCCGACGCCGAGATGCGGCGGATCACGCTCGCCCCGCCGCGGGTGGGCGCGCCCTATGGCACGCGCGTGTCCGCGGTCGACAGCGACGGCAACGAGGTCGCCGGCATCGTGCTCCCCGAGCTCACCGTGCCCGTCGCGACGCACACGGGCTGGAACCTGCGCCACGCCGAGATCGGCGGCGTCGAGCAGCTGCTCGTCTTCGCCGGCGCGACGCTGCCGTTTGCGAAAACGCGCGGCGAGCGCGAGCGCAGCGGCGACCCGCGGCCGTCCATCGCCGAGCGCTACGCGTCCCGCGACGACTATCTGGCGCGCGTGCGGTCCGCGGCGCTGTCGCTGGTGAAGGAGCGCTATCTGCTCGAGGAGGACGTCGAGACGTCGCTGGCGTTCGCCGCGCGGATGTGGGACGCCTGGGCGCGGTGAGTCAGCGCGCCGCCTTGCGGCGGTACTCGGTGATCGCCTTCTTGAGGTCGTCGTACTCCTCGCACGGAATGAGACAGATCTTCTCCAGCGCCGCCAGATGTACCTCCGCCTTCGGGAGGTCGTTGACCAGCAAGTAGGCCTCGCCGAGGTACTCGTGCGCACCGCGGTGCCGCGGGTTCAGCTGCAGGGCGCGCTGATAGTGCTCGAAGGCGCGGTCCATCTGGCCGGTGTGGCGATATGCGTAGCCGAGGTAGTTCTGGATATCGGCGTTGCGCGTATCGCGCAGCGCCGCGGAGGAGAGGGCGCGGATGGCGGCGGGCCAGTCTCTGGCGTCGATGGCCGCACGGCCGGCCGCGAAGTCGGGATCGACGGCGGAGCTCGGATCCTCGGTCACGGGGTCGGCGATCGCCGCCACCGGCCACCCCGGCACCAGACCGAGCAGCACGGCGGCGACGATCGCACGACCTTCACGCGCGTGGATCATTGGCTCGCGACGCGCTTGCGAGCCTCCTGCAGCTCCGGCCGATCGCTCTCGGCGTTGCGGGTGAGGCGCGTCAACTTGTCGAAATAGTCGCGAGCCTTCTTCGTGTCGCCGACCGCGTCGGCCGCTTTGGCCGCGCCGTAGAATCCGCGCAACCGCATCGGCGAGTTCTTCATCGACGCCTCGTACTCCGTCAGCGCGGCCTTCGGCTGATTCTGGACCATGAGCATGTCGGCCAGCAGCTCGCGCATCGGGTAGAGGCGGTTCTCCATGGCCACGTGCTTCTCGCTGCTGTCCTCGAGATCGGCGGCCGCGCGCATGAGCTTCAACGCCTCATCGCGATTGCCCGTGGCCTGCTCCGTCCACGCCTGGGCGCCGAGCACCTGGATCTCGACCTGGCCGGCCCAGTAGCCCTGGTTGGCCTTCTCGAGCTGACCGCGCAAGTCTTTCAGCGTGTCGATGTCCGCCTGAGCGGCGGCGGGGGTGCCACTGCGCGCCGCGCCGATGGCTCGGGCGAAGTGGGTGATCGCCTCGGCTGCCGGCAGACCGGTGCCGACGGGCTTGAGCTTTGGCGTCCTGCCCGAGCTGGAGATAGGCATAGCTCATGAAATCGTAGCCGTGCGGGACGCCGGCGAGCACGCCATCGAGCTTCGCGCGGGTAGCGTAGTCCGCGGACACGGCGATCGCGCGCTGATTGGAGATGATCGATTGCTCCCACATGCCGACCATCGAGTAGATGTGCGAGGGCATGTGCTGGGCGTGCGGCGCCGCCGGCGCGATCCTGGCGTACTTGTTGGCCACGGGGACGCCACGGTTCGCCAGCGGGGCGAAGTCATAGCTGTGGATCAAGTAGTGCGTCACGCCCGGATGGTCGGGATACTTCTTGTCGATCGGCTCCAGGATCGCGATCGCCTTCAGCAACGGATCCATGTTCTTGTGATCGAACGTCTCGTTCAGCGCCAGCGCGTAGAAGACCTTGGCCTCGACGTCGTCGGGATACTTCTGGACGAGCGCCTCCATGGCCTTCTCGTAGTTCTTCGTCCGCGTGTCCTGATCGACGGTCTCGTAGTCCTTGTAGAACGCCTTCAGCGCGGCGAGCCAGTCGCGCTCGCGCTGGGTCTTGGCGCCGATGGACTCGCCCTTTTCGATCGCCTCCAGGCCTTTCTTCAGTGCCTCCGCGGGGAACGGCGGGACGAGCGGGTTCGGGCGCTGGCTGATGGCGATACCCCAGTACGCGATCGCGCAGCTCGAGTCCGTCTCGGGGATCGCGGTGAACGCCTTGACCGTCTCCGGGAAGAAAAAGGAGTGTTGCATCGCCAGCGCGCGCTCGAATTGTTTCTGCGCTTCCGGCGAGCAGGACGTCTTGAAGACGACGCGGCCGAGCTTCTCGCCGCGCGCCTTGGTCTCGTCGTCATGCGCCGAGACCGCCGTCGCGGAGAGGATCAGAACCAGGCCGAGGACCGGCGCGAAAATCGTGTAACGCCTCATCATGTCGTGCCTCCCGGGTTGGATGGTACGGGGGGAGCCCAATACTAACCGATGCGGGAGACGCGAGCCATGAAGAAAGCCAAGACATTCGCGCTGCATTGGGGCAGCGGCGTGATCGAGGAAGAGGCGCAGATCGAGACGCGCTACCACCGGCCGACAGTGCAGCTGCTGAAGTTCACGCGCGGGCCGGCGGCGGGGTCGTACGAGATCCGCC
>QHSO01000102.1 GCA_003220475.1 Candidatus Rokuibacteriota bacterium
CCTGCCGATGCTGGCCGAGCTGCACCATTCGCACTTCGCCGAGATCAGCCACGAGCTCGCGAAGGAGCTCGGCATCCAGAACGGCGAGAAGGTGACCGTGTCGACCCCGCGCGGCAAGGTGCACGTCACCGCGATGGTCACCAACCGCCTCAAGCCCTTCGTGATCGACGGCAAGACCGTGCACCAGATCGGCGTGCCGTGGCACTGGGGCTGGAAGGGTGTGGACCAGCTGCCCGGCAGCAAGGGTGACATCACCAACGACCTGTCCTCCACTGTGGGCGATCCCAACGTCTTCATCCAGGAGACGAAAGCCTTCGTCTGCAACGTGCAGAAGGGGGTGGTGTAGTCATGGCGCGCACGCTCGCAATGTTCACGGACACGTCGCTCTGCATCGGCTGTCGTGCCTGCCAGGTGGCGTGCAAGCAGTGGAACGAACTCGGGCTCGAGGAGCCCGAGTGGACGGGTACGTACCAGAATCACGCGCACTTCACGGACAAGACATTCCGGCTCGTGCGGTTCATCGAGGCGCCGGGCGCCAAGCCCAATGGCGACCTCGCGTGGCTGCTCATGTCCGACGTCTGCAAGCACTGCGCGCAGGCGGGCTGCCTCGACGCGTGCCCGACCGGCGCCATCTATCGGACCGAGTACGGCACCGTCAACATCAACCAGGACGTGTGCAACGGCTGTCGCTACTGCGTCGCCTCGTGCCCGTTCGGCGTCGTGTCGTTCAACGAGCAGACGGGTACCGCGAAGAAGTGCACGTTCTGCAATGACCGCATTCACAACGGACTCGGACCGGCGTGCGCGAAGGCGTGTCCGACCGATTCGATCCAGTTCGGATTCCGCGACGAGCTGGTCGCCAAGGCGAACCAGCGCGTGGAGGCTCTCAAGGCGATGGGCTTCAAGGACGCCCAGCTCTACGGTGCGGACAGCAACGGTTTCCTCGGCGGCCTCAACGCGTTTTTCCTGCTGCTGGCGAAGCCGGCGACCTACAATCTGCCGGAGAACCCGCAGCGTCCGCAACGCAACGTCGTCGTCGACTCGCTGTTCTCCATCGGCTCGGCGATCCTCGTCGGCGTCGGCGCGCTTCTCGCGTTCCGCGAGCGCGGGAAGGGGGGCGCGTAGATGCTGAAGATGCCGGGCTGGGAGATGTCGATCGTCTGGTACTTCTTCCTCGGGGGCATCGCCGGCGGCGCGTACTTCACCGCCGCCATCGCCGACAACGTCGGCTCGCGGCGCGATCAGGCGGTGGCGCGCGTCGGGTACTTGCTCTCGCTGCCGCTGGTCGCCGTCTGCGGCGTGCTGCTGATCGCCGATCTCGGCGTCCCCAAGCGCTTCATGAACATGATCCTGCACTTCAAGTTCTGGGACCCGATGTCCATCGGCGCGTGGGCCGTCGGCATCTTCGGCGCGTTCACCTTCGTATCGTCCGTGCTGTCGTTCACCTCCTCGGAGTCCATGGCGCAGCTGCGGCGCAGGATCTCACTGGTCGGAATGCTATTCGGCTTCTTCCTCGCCGGGTACACCGGCATCCTGCTGAGCAATTCCGCCATGCCGTTCTGGGGCGACTCGCGACTCATGGGCGCGCTGTTCCTCGCCTCAGGCGGCTCCACGGGCATGGCGGCCGTGGCGCTCATCATGTTCCTCACCGGTCGCTCCGTCGGCGAGGCGTGGCACAAGATCGAGGTCGCGGACCGTTACTCGATGCTCGTCGAGATGCTCGTGCTCGCGCTCTTCCTCGGCCTGCTCGGCGCCGCCGCGCAGCCGATCACCACCGGTCACTTCGCGCGGCTCTTCTGGGGTGGTCTCGTCGGTGCGGGGCTCATCGTGCCGTTGCTGCTGAACCTGTTCGGCAGCCGCGTGCGTGCGCTCGGGCTCGTGTCGGCTGTACTCGTCCTCGTCGGCGGCTTCATTCTCCGCTACGTCGTCGTGATGTCGATCCAGGGCTGAGCCGACGACTGATTCGTCCACGGGGGTCTCGCGACCCCCGGCTCAACGGCACGGCATGATCCATCTGCGCGACGCGTGGCGCGACATCCTCGCCCGCCGGTGGGCGCTCGCGCCGAGCCTCGCGCCGTATGGCGAGCTGCTCGCGCGCTGGGCGGCGTACGCGCCGCCGGCGCAGGGCCTCTCCTGGAGCGCGGAGCGATGCCGTGAGACGTGGGGGCGCGGTGTCCCGCTCGCCGCCGAGGCTCGGCCACCGTTGGACGCCGCACACCTCGAAGACCTGCTCGGCGACGCCATGGAGGCCGTCGCCGCGCTCGATCCCGCGCGCGCCCCCGCGCTGCAGCGGCTGGCCGGCGCGTGGGACGCGGGTGCGCTCGGGCCCCAGGCGCTGCTGCCGCGCCGTGAGGGCATCGGCGATGGAAGCATCGAAGCGGCGAGCCGCCTGGACGCCGCGGCGGTGGCGTTCCTCGCCTATGCGACCCTTCGGCCCGTCCTCGAAGCCTGGCTCGCGCCCACGCGACCGCACTTCGCCGACGCGCACTGGGGACGCGGCGTCTGTCCGTTTTGTGGGGCGCCGCCGGGTTTCGTCGACGTGATCGAGGGTGGCCACCGCCGGCTCGCGTGTCACTTCTGCGGCGGCGCCTGGAGCTTCGCCAAGCTGCGGTGTCCGCTGTGCGGCGTCGAGGGCACCACGGATCTGCAGCGTCTTCAGGCGGAAGGCGAGGATGCCGGCTATGTCATCGCCGGCTGCCGTGCCTGCCATGCCTATGTGAAAGAGCTCGATCGCCGCGAGCGCTGGAACGGCGGCCCTCCACTGCTGGAGGACTGGGGTTCGCCACACCTCGACGTCGTCGCCCGCCGTGAAGGGCTCCTCAAGCCGCTGCCCGCGCTGCTCGACCTCGCCGCCCGCTGATCTCCATCACCGCATCGGGAATGTGGTAAACTCGCGGTGCTACTGACGTTTTGAGCGGCATGCATCCTCATTTACAGAGCATCGCCATCGTCGCCTATGTCTGCGCCATGGGACTGGCGCTGACCCACCTCGTCCAGCGGCAGCCGCTCGTCCACCGTCTCGCGGCGCTCAGCACGCTGATCGGCTGGGTCGCTCACACGCTGGCCCTGATCGTCCTGGCAATCGAGGTCGGCCGGCCGCCGCTCGGCACGCTCGCCAACGCGGTGTCCGTCGTGGTCTGGGTGGTGGTGCTGCTCGAGATGCTCGTCGAGCGGCAGTCGGGCGTGACGGTACTCGGCGCGTTCGTGATGCCGGTGGTGGTCATGCTCAGTCTCAAGGCCTCCGTGGCGCGACCGGCCTCGCTCGCGCCCGCGCTCGGCAACGCGTGGATCTGGATCCACATCGCGCTCGCGCTCGTCGGCATCGCCGCCTTCGTGCTGAACTTCGCCGGCGCGATCATGTACCTGCTGCAGGACCGGCAGATCCGCGCCAAGCGCCCCGGCCGCTTCTATCACCGCCTGCCTCCGCTCGAGACGCTCGATCACTGGACGTATCGCACGCTCGCGCTCGGGTTTCCGTTTCTCACGACCGGCCTCATCCTCGGCGCGGTCTGGGCGCGCACGGCGTGGGGCAGCGTCTTCACGTTCGACCCGCTCGCGTTCTTCTCGCTCGTGGCCTGGATCATCTACGCCGGCACGCTCGCCGGCCGCGCCGCGGGCGGCTGGCACGGGCGCCGCGCCGCGTATTTCGCGATCATTGGCTTTGCTGCGCTCGTCGTCACGCTCGGCGCGGGGTTGTTCCTGCCCGGACGGCACGGCGCCTGATGGCGCTCTTCGCTGCAGGGCTGAGCCACAAGAACGCGCCGGTCGAGCTGCGCGAGCAGTTGGCGGCCGACGAGGACAAGGTCCGCGAGATCCTGCGCGACCTCGTGGGTGGCGGCGCGCTGCGCGAGGCCGTGATGCTGTCGACGTGCAATCGCGTCGAGGTCTACGGCGTCGCCGAGGTGCCGGGCGAGGCGCGCGCCGCCGCGTTCCGCCATCTGTGCCGGCAGCGCGGCGTGGACGCGGCAGCCGTTGAGGCCGTCCTCTATATCCATGCCGAGGACGACGCGATCCGCCACGCGTTCCGCGTGGCCGCGAGCCTGGATTCCATGATGGTCGGCGAGCCGCAAATCCTCGGGCAGGTGAAGGACGCCTTCGCGCTCGCGCAGGCGTGCGAGGCGGTGGGGCCGTCGCTGCATACGCTCTTCACGCAGGCGTTCGCGGTCGCCAAGCGGGTGCGCAGCGAGACGGAGGTCGCGCGCCACGCCGTGTCCGTCTCGTTTGCCGCCGTCGAGCTCGCCCGAAAGATCTTCGCGCAGCTCGCTGGCCGCGCCGTGCTGCTCGTCGGCGCCGGCAAGATGAGCGAGCTGGCGGCGCGGCATCTCGTGGAGCAGGGCGCGTTTCCGATCTACGTGGTCAACCGCACCTGGTCGCGCGCGCAGGAGCTCGCGCGGGCGCTGGCCGGCACCGCCGTGCCCTTCGAAGAGCTCGGCACCGCGCTGGGCGCCGTCGACATCGTCATCACGTCGACGGGCGCGCCGAAACCGATCGTCACGCGCGAGATGGTGGCCCGCGTCGTGCGCGGCCGCGGCACGCGGCCGCTGTTCTTCATCGACATCGCCGTGCCGCGCGACGTGGAGGCGGGCGTCGAGCGCCTCGGTGACGTCTACCGCTACGACATCGACGACCTCAAATCGGTGGTCGACGCCAACATTCGAGAGCGGCTGCGCGAAGCGCAGCGCGCGGAGGCGATCGTCGAGCGTGAGGTGGCGAAGTTCCGCGCGCGTCTCAGCGACGTGGAGATCATCCCGACCATCGTGTCGCTGCGCGAGCGCCTGGAGGAAATCCGGGCCGGTGAGGTCCGCAAGACGCTGGCGCGGCTGCCCGACGCCTCCGCCGAGACGCGTGCCGCGATCGAGGCCCTGTCGGCGGGGATCGTGAACAAGATCCTGCACACGCCGATCACCAAGCTGCGCGAGTCGTCGCGCGCCGGCGCGCACCGCTCGTGGCTGGCGGTCGTGAACGAGCTGTTCGGCCTGAGGCGACGCGGATGATCCGCGTGGCCACCCGCGCCAGCGCGCTCGCGCTCGCCCAGGCCCGTACGGTGGCCGAGAGGCTGGAGAGCGGGGGCGCGCGCGTGCAGATCGTTCCGATGCGCACGGAGGGCGATCGCCGTGCGGAGGCCCGGCTCGCCGCCGTCGGCGGCAAAGGTCTGTTCGTGCGCGAGATCGAGGAGGCGCTGCTCCGCGGCGATGCCGACGTCGCCGTCCACAGCCTCAAGGACCTGCCGGCCGACCTCCCGCCCGGCCTGACCCTCGCGGTGTTTCCCGAGCGCGACGACGCGCGCGACGTGCTCGTGACGCGCGACACGGCCGGCCTCGACGCGCTGCCGCGCGGCGCTGTCATCGGCACCTCGAGTCCGCGCCGCCGGGCGATCGTGCTGTCGCTGCGCCCCGATCTCGTGGTGACGCCGATCCGCGGCAACGTCGACACGCGGCTCGCCAAGCTCGCCACGCGCGAGTGGGACGCCGTGCTGCTCGCCGCCGCCGGTCTGCGGCGACTGGGGCTCGCGCCGCACCATGCGACGCCGCTGGCGCCCGACGTGTTCGTTCCCGCCGTCGGCCAGGGCGTGCTCGGCGTCGAGGCGCGCGCCGACGACACGGCGACGCTGGCCGCGCTTCGACCGCTCGATCACGAGCCGACGCGCGCCTGCGCGCTGGCGGAGCGCGCGTTCCTCGCGCGGCTGGGCGCCTCGTGCGTCACGCCGATGGCGGCGCACGCGCGCCACGCCGAGGGGCGTGTGGTCATGGACGCGCTCGTGCTCAGCGAGGACGGACGCGAGGTGCTCCGCGAGCACGGCGACGGGCCGGCCGCCGACGCCGCCGCCGTGGGCCGACGCGTCGCCGAGGCCTTGCTGGCGCGCGGCGCCGCCAGCGTGGTCGCGCTGCGTCCCGTGGAGGTGAGTGGTGGACGCTGATCGTGGCGCCGCGGCACGCGCGTCGGCCCGGGCCCGTGGCGCCGGCGAGGGCAGCCGCGCGCTCGAGGGCCGCACGATCGTCGTCACGCGCGCGGCGGCACAGGCCCAGCGCTTCACGCAGCTGCTCGAGGCCGCCGGCGCTCGGGTGATCGAGGCGCCTGCGATCGTCATCGCGCCCCCCGCGTCGTGGGAGCTGCTCGACGCCGCCCTGAGCGCACTCTCCACGTTCACCTGGCTCGTCTTTACGAGCGTGAACGGCGTGAGCATGGTCGATCGCCGGCTGAGCGCGCTGGGACTGACATGGTCGAACCTCGCGGGCCAACGCGTGGCCGCCATCGGGCCGGCCACTGCGGACGCGCTGCGCGAACACGGCGTGGGCGTCGACATCGTACCGGCCGAATATCGCGCCGAAGGCCTCGTCGAGCGGCTGCGCGGGCTCCTCGGTGAGCGTGACCGCGTGCTCTTGCCTCGCGCGGCCCAGACGCGCGACGTCCTCGTGACATCGCTGCGCGCGCTCGGCGTCGACGTGGTGGAAGTGCCGGCGTACACGACGCGTCGCGCGGAGGGCAACAGCACGCGGCTCGGCGAGGCGCTGGCGGCCGCAACGGTGGACGCGGTGACCTTCACGTCGTCGTCCACCGCGCGCAACTTCGCCGAGATGTTCAGCGAGGCGGAGCGTCTCGCGTGGCGCGGCCGCGTCGCCGTCGCCTCCATCGGCCCCATCACGGCCGCCACCGCCGCGGAATACGGGCTGGCGACGGATATCATGCCCGCGGAGTACACGATCCCCGCGCTCGCGCGCGCGATCGTCGACTGGTTCGCCCGCATCCCGAAGCGCCCCGAGCGGCGGGGCAGAAGGAGCGATTGATGGCCCATGGTATGTTCCGCCCGCGTCGTCTGCGCGAGAAGCCGCTGCTACGCAAGCTCGTGCGCGAGACGGCGCTGGCGGTCGACGATTTCCTCTACCCGCTGTTCGTCGTCCACGGCCGCGGCGTGCGCGAGCCGATCGCGCCGATGCCCGGCCAGCATCGCTTCTCGATCGACGAGCTGGTCAAGGAGTGCAAGGACGCCGCGGGCATGGGCATTCCGGGCGTGCTGCTGTTCGGCATCCCCTCGGAGAAGGATCCACGCGGGTCGGAGGCCTACGCGGAGGACGGCATCGTGCAGCAGGCGGTGCGGGCCGTGAAGAACACCGTGCCCGACCTGCTCGTGATCACCGACGTCTGCCTCTGCGAGTACACCAGTCACGGCCACTGCGGTGTGGTCGAGGACGGTACGGTGAAGAACGATCCCACGCTCGAGCTGCTCGCGCGCACCGCGGTGTCGCACGTCGAGGCGGGCGCGGACATGGTCGCACCGTCGGACATGATGGACGGCCGCGTCGGCGCCATCCGCGAGGCGCTCGACGAGGCATCGTTCGCGGAGACGCCGATCATGGCGTACTCCGCGAAGTATGCCTCGTGCTTCTTCGAGCCCTTCCGCGCCGCCGCGGAGTCGACGCCGCAGTTCGGCGATCGCCGCGCCTACCAGATGGACCCGGCGAATGCGCAGGAGGCGATGCGGGAGATCGCGCTGGACCTCGACGAGGGCGCCGACATCGTGATGGTCAAGCCCGCGCTGCCGTATCTCGACGTGATCGCCCGCGCGAAGCTCGAGTTCGGCGTGCCGCTGGCCGCGTACTCGGTCTCGGGCGAGTACGCGATGATCCGCGCGGCCGGCCAGCTCGGCTGGCTCGACGAGGAGCGCGCGATACTCGAGGCGCTGACCTCCATCCGCCGCGCCGGCGCCGATATCGTGATCACGTATTTCGCTCGCCAGGCGGCGCGCCTGCTCGAGCGCGGGCTCGGCGGGCGCTGAGGACACCGCGGTGAGGATCTCGGCGAAAGGCGAGTACGCGATCAAAGCGATGCTCGACCTGGCGCTGCAGCGCGAGCGCGGGCTGATCCCCATCCAGGAGATCGCCGACCGGCAGAAGATTCCGCAGCGCTATCTCGAACAGGTCCTGCTCTCGCTCAAGCGCGCGGGGCTCTTGACGTCAAAGCGGGGCTCGACCGGGGGGTATCATCTGACACGCGACCCCGAGGAGATCACCGTCGGCGCGGTGCTGCGTGCGGTGGAGGGCACGCGTTCCACGTTCCAGGCCAGCGAGTCGCCCGATCTCGCGGACCTCTGGTTGGAAGTGTCCGAGGCGGTGTCGAAGGTGGTCGATCGCGTGACGTTCGGAGAGCTGGTCGGGCGGGCGCGCGAGCGGCGCGGCCGCGCGCGGCCGATGTATCACATCTAACAAAAAGGGCCCATGACGATCCATACGTCGGTGCTGGAGCTCATCGGCGGTACTCCGCTCGTGCGCCTAAACAGACTGCCCAAGCCCGGGGGCGCGACGGTGGTGGCGAAGATCGAGTCGCGCAATCCCGGCGGCAGCGTGAAGGACCGCATCGCGCTGGCGATGATCGAGGACGCCGAGCGCACGGGCGCGCTGAAGCCTGGCGGCACGATCGTGGAGCCGACGAGCGGCAACACCGGGATCGGCCTCGCGATGGTCGCCGCCGTGAAGGGCTACCGCCTGATCCTGACGATGCCCGAAGACATGAGCGTCGAGCGCCAGCGACTGCTTGCCCGCTTCGGCGCCGAGCTCCATCTCACGCCCGCCATCGAGGGAATGACGGGCGCCGTCTTCGCGGCGGAGGAACTGGTTCGCGAGCATCCCGGCTACTTTATACCTCAGCAGTTCCAGAATCCCGCGAACCCAGCCGTACACCGGCGGACGACGGCGCTCGAAATCCTAGAATCCGTCGGCGGCCGCCTCGATGCGTTCGTCGCCGGCGTGGGAACCGGCGGCACGCTCACCGGCGTCGGCGAGGTGCTCAAGGACAAGATGCCGGGCCTGCTCATCGCCGCCGTCGAGCCCGCGAAGTCACCGGTGCTGGCCGGCGGCCAGGCCCGGCCGCATGGGATCCAGGGTATCGGCGCGTCGTTCGTCCCCGGCGTGCTCAACCGCGCGATCATCGATCGCATCATCGCGGTCAAGGACGAGGACGCGACGGCCTGGGCCCGGCGGCTGACACGCGAGGAAGGTGTGCTCGCCGGTATCTCCGCCGGCGCGGCCGCCTGGGCCGCCTGCGAGGTTGCGGCCGCGATGCGGCCCGAGCAGCTCGTCCTCACGGTCCTGCCCGACACCGGCGAGCGTTACCTCAGTCTCGGGTAGGAGGTTCCGCCGATCATGGCCGTTACCGTGTACATCCCCACGCCGTTCCGCCGCGCGACCGGCAACCGCGACCGCGTCGAGGTGCGCGCGAAAGACGTTCGCACGATGCTCGACGAGCTCGAAACGGCGCACGCCGGGCTCAAGGGCCTCGTCCGAAGCGACAGCGGCGAGCTGCACCGTCACGTGTCGATCTACGTCAACAGCGAGGCGATCGAGGGCCTCGGCACGCCGCTCAAGGACGGCGACGAGGTCGCGATCATTCCGGCGCTGGCGGGCGGCGCGTGCTGATCACCGCCGAAGAGTCGGCCGCGATCGAGCGGCAGGCGGTCGCCGAGTACCCGAACGAGTGCTGCGGCGTGATCCTCGTGCGCGGCGCCGAGCGCCGCCACCTGCCGTGCCGCAACGTGCAGGACCAGATGCACGCGCGCGACCCCGTGACGTTTCCGCGCACGGCGCGCAACGCCTACTACATGGACCCGCTCGATGCGCTCAGGCTCAATCGACTGGTCGACGAGGGCTTCGCCTTCGCCGTCATCTACCACTCGCATCCGAACGCCGGCGCGTATTTCTCCGAGACCGATCGCAGCCAGGCGCTCATCAAGGGCGAGCCGGCGTACCCCGGCGCCGTCTACGTCGTCGTGTCCGTCGTCGGCCGCGCCGCGAAGGCGTTCGCCGCCTACCGCTGGAACGCCGAACGCCGCGTGTTCGAGCGCGCCGACGCCGGCGATCTCGGCCCCGGCGAGTCCGCGGCCTCGCGCCGTCTACTGGCGGCCGCGGAGCATCGTATCCCGGGCGGCGTGAACAGCCCGGTGCGCGCCTTCCGGTCCGTCGGCGGCGAGCCGCGCTTCGTCGCGCGGGCCAAGGGCGCGCGGCTCTGGGACGCGGACGGGCGCGCATACCTCGACTTCGTCGGCTCGTGGGGCCCGCTCGTGCTCGGCCACGCGCCGCGCACGGTGGTCGACGCCATCACCGCGGCCGCACAGCGCGGCACCAGCTACGGCGCGCCGACCGCGCAGGAGGTCGACCTCGCCTGCGCGATCGCCGCCGCGTACCCCTCGATGGAGATGGTGCGGCTGGTGTCCTCCGGCACGGAAGCGGCCATGAGCGCCATCCGCGTCGCGCGCGGCGCCACCGGGCGCGACGTGCTCGTGAAATTCGACGGCTGCTATCACGGCCATGCCGATAGCCTGCTCGTCAAGGCCGGCTCCGGCGGCGCCACGTTCGGCATTCCCGACAGTCGCGGCGTGCCCGGCGTACTCGCGGCGCTGACGCTCACGTTGCCGTTCAACGATCTGGCCGCGGTGCGCGAGCTGTTCGCGGCGCGCGGCGCGGAGATCGCCGCACTGATCGTCGAGCCGGTGGCGGGCAACATGGGTGTGGTGGCTCCCGCGCCGGGATTCCTCGCTGGCCTGCGCGAGGTCACTGCGCAATACGGTGCGCTGCTGATCTTCGACGAGGTCATCACCGGCTTTCGCGTCGCGTTCGGAGGCGCGCAGGAGCTGTACGGCGTGCGGCCCGATCTCACATGCCTGGGCAAGATCATCGGCGGCGGCCTGCCCGTCGGCGCGTATGGCGGTCGGCGCGACGTGATGGATCACGTCGCCCCGCTCGGCGGCGTGTATCAGGCGGGGACCCTGTCGGGCAATCCGCTCGCGGTGGCCGCGGGACTCGCCACGCTGAAGGCACTCGAGGATCGCAAAGGCTACGCCCGTCTCGACGCGCTGGGCGCGCGGCTCGAGCGCGGCCTGCGCGAGGCCGCCGACAAGGCCGATGTGCCGTTCACGGTCAACCGCGTGGGCTCGATGCTCACCGGCTTTTTCTGCGCCGGTCCCGTGGGTGACTACGAGGGTGCGAAGGCCGCCGATACCGCTCGCTACGCGCGCTTCTATCACGGCATGCTCGATCGCGGCGTGTACCTGGCGCCGTCGCAGTTCGAGGCCGCGTTCGTCTCGCTCGCGCACAGCGACGACGATCTCGATCACGCCGCGCGCGCCGCCGTCGACGCGATGGCCGCCGCCGTCTGACCGGGCAAATCCGCTAGACGAACGCCGACGCGTCGTGTATATAGTCACAGGCAATCCAGTTCATTTCGTGGGAGGTCGTGCGACCGTCGATGACGAAGGCGGGCGTGGGCGCACTGAGCGTCGTTCTCCTCGCCGTGCTCATCTTTCTCGCCGTGTCCTCGTTGAGCCGCCGGCCCGCCGCCGCCAAGGCGCCGTCGCAGCCGATCAACTTTCCGCACAACACCCACGTGCGGACGTACAAGATCGACTGCCAGTACTGTCACGCCGACGCGCGCCGCTCGGAATACGCGGGGCTGCCGTCCGTGCAGCGCTGTCTCGGCTGTCACAAGATCGTCGCCGCCGACAAGCCGGACATCAAGAAGCTCGCGGAATACGGCGCCAGGAGCGAGCCGATCCCGTGGGCGCGCGTCTACAAGCTGCCGGAGTTCACGTACTTTCCGCACAAGGCGCACGTGCAGTTCGGCGTGACGTGCCAGACGTGCCACGGCCCCGTGGAGACGATGACCACCGTGTCGGCACGCACCGGTCCGACGCTCACGAATGATCTGCTCAACGTGGCCGGCTTCCGTGCCGCGCCGCCGCCGCTGAGCATGGGCTGGTGCGTCGACTGCCACCGTAAGTACAACGCCACGGGCAACGCGCACGCTCCGCTCGATTGCATCGCGTGCCACCACTGAGGATGGGAGTGCGAGCCGAAGCGCTTCGAGCGATGAGGCGAGCCTGCGAGGGAGTGCGAGCCGAAGCGCTTCGAGCGATGAGGCGAGCCTGCGAGGGAGTGCGAGCCGAAGCGCTTCGAGCGATGAGGCGAGCCTGCGTGAGTCCGGCGTGAAGCGACGCGACTTCTTCAAGATCGTGGCGGGCACGGGCGCCGCCGCCGCTGCCGGCGGCTGCCAGCAGGCGACGGAGACCATCCTGCCGCTCGTGGTGCCCAACGAGCAGCTCGTGCCTGGCGTCGCCGCGTGGTTCGCCACCGTGTGTCGCGAGTGTCCGGCCGGCTGCGGCGTCCTCGCACGCAACCGCGACGGACGCGTCGTCAAGCTCGAGGGCAATCCCGACCATCCCGTCAATCGCGGTGGCCTCTGCATCCGCGGCCAGGCCGCGCTGCAGGGCCTCTACCACCCCGATCGCTTCTCCGGACCGCAGCGCCGCGACGGTGCGCTCTTCACGTCGGTCGGCTGGGACGAGGCGCTCAAGGCGCTCGCGGACAAGGTGACCGCGGCGCGCGGCGGCGGGAAAGCGCGCGGCATCGCGGTGATCACGCAGCTCGAGACCGGAAGTCTCGGCACGCTGATGGATCGGTGGACGCAGGCGCTGGGCGCACGGTCCCGCGTGGCGTTCGAGCCGTTCGCCCACGAGGCGATCCGCGCCGCCAACCGCGCCGCGTTCGGCCGCGACGCGGTGCCGTATTACGCCTTCGAGGACGCGCAGGTCATCGTGAACTTCGGCGCCGACTGGGTCGAGACGTGGATCAACAACGTCGCGCTGCCCGCGAGCTTCGCGCGCATGCACGCCTTCCGCGAGGGCCGCACGGGGACCTACATCCACATCGAGCCACGGCAGTCGCTGACGGCGGCCAATGCCGATCGCTGGGTGCTCAATGCTCCGGGCACCGAGCTGATGCTCGCCGCCGCGCTGCTCAGGATGGTCGGCGAAGCGGGCGGCGCCGACCGCGCGGGCGCGGTGGGGCAGGTCGATCCGCGAAAGGTGGCCGAAGAGAGCGGCGTCCCGTTCGAGACGCTCACCGCCATCGCGAGCGCCTTGACGCGCAACAAGCCGAGCCTCGTCATCGCCGGCGGCGCCGCAGCGAGCGGGCCCGACGCGACGCAGCTGCAGTACGTCGTCTCGCTCCTCAACGCGGCCTTGGGCAACGTCGGCAAGACCGTGCGCTTCGGTCCCGATTGGGCCTACGGCAAGGCGACGCCGTACGCAGAGGTCGCGAAGCTGGTGCAGGCGATGGCCGCCGGCGAGATCGAAGTGCTCCTGCTCGGTCCGGGCGTCAATCCCGCGTTCACGCTGCCGGGCGGCCTCAAGGCTGCCGAGGCCATCGGCAAGGTGCCGTTCGTCGTCTCGTTCGCCAACCAGCCGGACGAGACGAGCGCGCTCGCGCATCTCGTTCTTCCGGATACCCACTGGCTCGAGTCGTGGGGCGATTACGTGCCGCGCGAAGGCGTCAACGGCCTCATGCAGCCGACGATGAAGCCGATCCGCGACTCGCGTCCGTTCGGCGACGTGTTGCTGAGCGTGGCGCGCGCCGTCCTCGGCACCGAGGAAGGCAAGGGGCCCTTGCCGTGGCCGAGCTTCGAGGCCTATCTCAAAGCCGCGTGGGAGCCGCTGGCCAAGGGCGATCTCGCGGCCGCGCAGCGCCAGGGCGGCGTCTGGCGCGACGTGGCTGCCGCATCGGTCGGTGGCGCCAGGCCGATGGCCGTCACCGCCGCGCCCGCGAAGCTCGAGGGTGACGCGGGCGGCTACGCATTGCTGGCCTATCCCTCGTTGCGCATGTACGACGGCCGCAGCGCGTCGCGTGCGTGGCTGCAGGAGGCGCCTGATCCGCTGACCTCGGTCGCGTGGGACGCGTGGGTGGAGATCGCCACCGAGACGGCGCGCGCGCTCGGCATCGCGCGCGGCGACGTCGTGCGCGTCACGTCGCCGCACGGCGCGATCGAGCTGCCGGCGTACCCGACGCCGACGCTGCATCCCAAGGCGATCGCGATCCCGATCGGTCATCGCTACGCGCGCTACCACGTGCCGCGCTACGTCGGCCGCCCGTCCACGACACAGAATCCGATGGCGCTGCTCTCCGGCACGCCGGAGGCGCAGGGCGGCGGCGTGCAGTATCTCGGCGTGCGGGTGACGCTCGCCAAGACCGGTGCGCGCCGCCCGCTGGCCGTGCTGCAGGCAACGTTCGACCAGGATCACCGCGAGCTCGCGCGTCACGTCGAGCTGTCCGCGGCGCGTGAGCAGGCGCTGCATGGCACGCCAGAGACGCACGAGCAGGTCTCGATGTACAGCGACCAGCGCTATCCCGGCTACCGCTGGGGCATGGCCGTCGACGTCGACGCCTGCGTCGGCTGCGCCGCCTGCGTGGTTGCCTGCATCGCCGAGAACAACGTCCCGGTGGTCGGCAAGGCCGAGGCCGCGTACGGGCGGCAGGTGCACTGGCTCCGCGTCGAGCGCTGGCTCGAGGACGGTGCGCCGGCCGACGCAACGAGCTCCTTCATGCCGATGTTCTGCCTGCACTGCGAGGTCGCGCCGTGCGAGCCGGTGTGTCCGGTGTTCGCGCCGTATCGCACCGAGGAGGGGCTGAACGCGCAGGTGTACAACCGGTGTGTCGGCACGCGGTACTGCGGCAACAACTGTCCGTACCACGTGCGTCGGTTCAACTGGTACAACTACGATTTCCCTGCGCCGCTCGACGTGCAGCTCAACCCCGATGTCACCGTGCGCCAGCTCGGCATCATGGAGAAGTGCACGATGTGCATACAGCGGATCATCGCCGGCAAGGACCACGCGCATCGTGACGAGAAGCGCCGCGTGCGGGACGGCGACATCCTCACCGCCTGCCAGCAGACGTGCCCGACGCAGGCGATCACCTTCGGCAACCTCAAGGACGAGACGAGCGCGATCGCCAAGCTGCGCCGCTCGCCGCGCGCCTACGGCGTGCTGGACGAGATCGGCACGCGGCCGAGCGTGATCCATCTGCAGAAGGTGGTGCGGGCGTCCGAGAGTCCCGCGCCGGGCGCGCCCCGGAAGGGCGGCCACGCGTGAGCGTCGCCACCTCGCGGCCGCCGGCCACACCGACGTACGGCGACGTCAACCGCGACGTCATTGCCACGCTGCGCACGCCGGGGCCGCTGTACTTCGCCTGGATGTGCATCGTCGGGCTGCTGCTGACGTGCTTCTTCCTGGCGTGGAGCTATCAGATCTACGTCGGCATGGGCGCCGCCGGCAAGCGCACGCCGCAGATGTGGGCGATGTACATCACGACGTTCGTGTTCTGGATCGGCATCGGCCACGCCGGCACGCTCATCTCCGCTGTCCTCTATCTCTTCCGCGCGCGCTGGCGCACCTCGATCTACCGGGCCGCCGAGGCCATGACGATCTTCGCGGTCATGACCGCGGGCCTGTTCCCGATGATCCACGCCGGGCGCGTGTGGTTCGCGTACTTCCTGCTGCCGTACCCCAACCAGCGTTACCTCTGGCCGAACTTCAAATCGCCGCTCGTGTGGGACGTGTTCGCGATCTCGACCTATCTGTCGATCAGCACCGTGTTCTTCATCGTCGGGCTCATCCCCGACATCGCCGCGCTGCGCGACGCCGCCACCGGCTGGCGGCGACGCATCTACTCGATGCTGTGTCTCGGGTGGGAGGGGACGGACGGCCAGTGGCGGCACTACCGCCGGGCGTACGGCCTGCTCGCCGCGTTCGCCACGCCGCTCGTGCTGTCCGTGCACAGCGTGGTGTCCTGGGACTTCGCGATGGCGCTGGTTCCCGGCTGGCACTCCACGCTGTTCGCGCCGTTCTTCGTCGACGGCGCCATCTTCTCCGGCTTCGCGATGGTGCTCGTGCTCGTGCTGCCGATGCGCTACTTCTTCAACCTGCAGCCCTACATCACGCCACGGCACCTCGACGCGATGGCCAAGCTGATCCTCGTCACGGGACTCGTGCTCACGTATTTCTACGCGTGCGAGCTGTTCACGTCCTGGTACAGCGGCGATCACATCGAGAAGGCCTCGCTGTTCTGGCGGCTGACGAGCACGTACGCGTGGGCGCTGGCGACCATGTACTTCTGCAACTGCATCTCGCCGCTGATCCTCTTCTGGGCTCCCGCGCGGACGAATCCGGTGATCCTCTTCGGCGTCTCGGTGCTCGTGCTCATCGGCATGTGGTTCGAGCGCTTCAACATCATCGTGCCATCGCTCGGCCACGACTTCTATCCGTACTCGTGGGGCATCTACGTGCCGACGGTGACCGACTCCACGATCATCATCGGCAGCTTTGCGTGGTTCTTCCTGCTGTTCCTCGGCTTCATCCGGGTGCTGCCCTCACTCTCGGTGGTCGAGGTGAAGGAAACACTGCCGCCGCCCATGAAGGACGTCGTGGATGGCCACCACTGAGACCGTTCTGGGCGTCTTCGCCCACGTGGACACGACGGTGCGTGCGCTCGAAGAGCTGCGCGCGAAGGGCTACCACGACCTCACCGTGTACACCCCGGTGCCCGTCCACGAGATCGAGGACGTGCTGGAGCGCGATCGTCCGGTGAGCCGCGTGCGCATCTTCACGCTCATCGGCAGCCTCATCGGTCTCGCCTCGGCGTGGCTGCTCACGCAGTGGACCTCGATGAAATGGGATCTCGTGGTCGGCGGCAAGCCGGCGATCGGACTGCCCGTGAGCCCGCCCTACGTGGTGATCATGTTCGAGATGATGGTGCTCTTCGGCGGCGTCGCCACCGTCATCGGCATGGTCGTGCTCGGGCGCCTGCCGCGCCTGCGGCAGTCCTCGAGCTTCGATCCGCGGTTCACCAATGACCGCTTCGGCGTCGCCGTGCACTGCGCTCCCGAGCGCGGCGCGTCCGTGCGCGACATCCTCCGCCACGCCGGCGCCGACGAAGTGCGCGCGTGAAGTACCTGTTCGTTCTCGTGCTGCTGTGTGTGGCGGGCGCGGCCGGGTTGATGGTCACCATCATCGCCTACCGGTGGATGAACGACATGACGCACACGGTGCGCATCCTCCCCGGCGAGCGGAACTTCTCGATGCCCGTCGGCGTCGTCCCGCGAGGCGGAGCGGCGATCATTCCGAAGGAGCAGCGCGACGCGGCGGCGAAGGAGCCGAACCCGGTGAAGCCCTCGGCGGAATCGATCGCGCTCGGCCGCGAGCGCTTCGCCATCTTCTGCGTGCCGTGCCACGGGCCCGAGGCGAAGGGCGGGGTGACGGGACCGGTCGCCACGAAGTTCATCCCGCCGCCCGATCTCACCAACGCCGACCTGCAGCGGCAGCGCACCGACGGCTACTGGCACAGCTACATCGTCGTCGGCGGCGCCGTCATGCCGGCATACGGCGAAGCACTCTCGTCGCAGGAGGCGTGGCACGTCGTGAACTACCTGCGCTCGCTGGCGCCGGGCGGCGCGGCCAGGACCGCGACCAAACCGTGACCGCCGTCTGGGGCGTGCTCGCGGCCATCGGCGCCGTCGCCTTCCTGCTCGGCGCACGCTCCGCCGACGCGCCGGCCGCGTGGTCGATCTATCTCGTCAACCTCGTCTTCTGGTCGTCGCTGGCCGTCACGGGCCCGGCCATCGCGGCCATGATGCAGCTGACGGAGGCTCGTTGGTCTCCGAGCGTGCGACGCATCGCGGTGACCACCGTCGGCTTCCTGCCGGTCTCGTTCGTGTTGCTGATCGTGCTGTTCGTCGGACGCGACGTGCTCTATTCGTGGGTCTCGCATCCGATCGCCGTCAAGGCGTCCTGGCTCAACACCAAGTTCTTCTTCGGACGCACGCTGGTACTGGCTGCCGCGCTCTTCGTCGTATGCTTCGCGTTCGCGGCGGCGATCCTGCGCGATACCGTCCCGCCCGGCGACGTGCGCGTGCGCGTGTACCGTAACCGCCTGGCCACCGTGCTGCTCTTCCTCTGGGTCGTCACCGTCTCGCTCTGGGGCTTCGATCTCGTCATGTCGCTCGATCCGCGCTGGTACAGCGGGCTGTTCGGCGGCTACTTCGCGGTGAGCTCGCTCTACACGGCCTTCTGCCTGCTCGCTCTGCTCACGGTGCGCGCCAACGCGCGCGGGCTCGCGGCCATCCCGCCGGCGGCGGTGCAGGACGTGGCCAAGCTGCAGTTCATGATGTCGATCATGTGGATGTACTTCTTCTGGTCGCAGTATCTGGTCATCTGGTACGGCAACGTGCCCGTGGAGACGCGCTTCTTCGTGCACCGGTTCTTGCTGCAGCCATGGCTGACGCTCGCCTGGGTGATCTTCGCGATCGGCTGGCTGCTCCCGTTCTCGTATCTCGTCAAGCGCCTGACCGGCCGGCCGCCGGAGCGACACGCCCCGCTCGTGATCGTCGCGGTGATGGGACTGGTGGCAATCTTCCTCGAGCGCGTGTTCGTCGTGTTCCCGTCGGTCTCGCCGCAGAGTCGTCTGCCGTTCGGCGTCCGCGACCTGCTCGTCACCCTCGGCTTCCTGGCGCTCTTCGCACTCAGCCGCCGTCTGTACATGCAGCGCGTCCGCCCCGTCTTCAACCTCCCACACCCGAGTCATTAAGAACATGGGGGCCCCGAAATGGCCCCCAAACCCCCAACGCTCGGAAGCGCCGCGGCAAAGCCGTGGCGCTCCTCGGGATCGCGCACGCGGCCCCGAAATGGCCCCCAAACCCCGCAACGTTCGGAGTGCCGCGGCGAAGCCGTGGCGTTCCTCGGGCACATGGCTCGCGCGTTGTACACTTCGCGCATGTTGTCCGTCGAGCAGGCGCAGGCCGAGATCCTCGGACGCGCGCGCGTGCTGCCCACGGAGCGCGTCGACATTCTCGCGGCGCTCGGCCGTGTGCTCGCCGAGCCGATCCGCTCGACGCGCCGGATTCCGCCGTGGCCCAACTCCTCGATGGACGGCTATGCCGTGCGCGCCGCCGACGCGCGCCCGTCGGCGATCCTGCGCGTAGTCGATCGCGTGATCGCCGGCAGCCTCCCTACGCACGCGGTCGCCGCGGGGGAGGCGGTGCGAATTTTCACCGGCGCGCCGATGCCGGCGGGCGCCGACGCGGTCGTGCCGCAGGAAGATGTCGACGCGCGCGACGGCGTGATCGCGCTGCGCGGCGCCGTCGAGCCGGGCGCGTACGTGCGACCGGCGGGGGAGGACGTGCGCGAGGGCGACCTGGTGCTGGAAGCCGGCCGGGCGATCGGCGCCGCAGAAATCGGACTGCTCGCGACGCTCGGGCGCACGCAGGTGACCGTCGGACGCCGGCCGCGGGTCGCCGTGCTCTCGACCGGCAACGAGCTCGCGGACCTTGGTACCGAGCCCACGCCCGCGCAGATCCCAAATGCGAACACGTACTCGCTCATGGCCCAGGTCGTCGAGGCCGGAGGCCTTCCGCTCAACCTCGGCGTCGCGCCGGACCGGCTGGACGCGATTTCCGAGCGCATCGCGCGTGGCCTGGAGGCCGACGTGCTCGTGTCGTCGGCCGGCGTGTCGGTGGGAGAGCTCGATCTGGTGCGCGAGGCGCTCGTCAACGCGGGCGCAGAGCTCCATCTCTGGAAGGTCGACATGCGGCCTGGGAAGCCGATCACGTTCGGCTCCATCGCCGGCCGGCCCGTGTTCGGCCTGCCGGGCAACCCCGTCTCCGCGATGGTGACCTTCGAGCTGTTCGTGCGGCCGATGCTCCGCGCCATGCAGGGACGCCGCGCGATCTCGCGGGCCACGATCACGGCGACCGCGCTGGCGCCGATTGTCAACCGGGGCTCGCGGCGTGGGTATCTGAGGGTGGTGCTAGAGGCCCGACGGGGTCGCTGGGGCGCTCGGCTCACGGGCGAGCAGGGGTCCGGAATCCTGCGTTCGATGGTCTCGGCCGACGGCCTCGCGGTTGTGCCAGGCGACACGTCCATCGCCATTGGGGATAACGTTGAAGTCATTGTGTTGAGGGAAGTTAGCGCCTGACCCCTCTGACGCTGCTCGAAGCAAGACCCCGATTTTTGACATCCTTTTATAGTGCGTGCTACGGTCGCGACACAATGACTCGCGAGCTCATTGCAATCGGCGCGGTTGCGCTCGTCGCGGCGGGGTGCGCGTCGCGCGGCTCCGTACAGCAACTGCACGACCAGCTGGGCGGGCTTCGCGCCGAGGTCACCGATCTGCGCCACTCGCACGAGCTGACGACGAGCGAGGTGGCGCGCGCGCTCGACGATCTCCGAGCGCTCGACGCTCGCCACACCGAGCTGCACGCGGGGCTGCAAGAGCACACCGCCGACGCCGCGCGGCTCCGGGCGCGCCTGGACGCTGCCGAGAAGGAGTGGCGCGAGGCCAAGACGCCGGCCGCGTCCGAGCCCTCGGCGGCGGCCACGCCGGCGACGTCCGCCCCCGGGCTTGTGCTTCCGGCGCCGGCCTTGGTGCCGCCGTCGCAACGACCCGGACGACCCGACCCCAACGAGCCCGCCCGGATATACGAGGCGGCGGTGGCGAACTTCCGTGCGCGCGAGCACGGGCAGGCGGTGCTCGATTTTCTGGACTTCATCGCGACCTACCCCAAACATCCACTGGCCGCAAACGCGCAGTACTGGATCGGAGAGGCGTACTACGTGCAGCGCGACTATCGGCACGCGCTCGAAGAGTTTCGGCGCGTCGTCGAGATGGCGCCGTCGTCGCGGAGTGCGGCCGACGCGCTGCTGCGGATCGGGCTCGCGTACACGAACCTTCGCGACAACTCGCGCGCGCAGATGGTGTGGCAACGCGTGGTCCGCGAGTATCCTGCCAGCGAGGCGGCCGGGAAAGCGCGCGCTCTCCTGCGCCAGCACGCGGCGCGACGCCCCTAGGCGTATCCGCGGTGAGGCGTTGACCCTCGACGCCGGCCGCCTCAGACTCGCCGCCGCCATGACGATCGTCATCGATCGGCTCGCACCCGGCGACGCTGGCTACCCGGCGGGCCTGTGTCAGCTCGCGCCGGCGCCCGAGCTCTGGGTGCGCGGCACGCTGCACGACGACGACGTGCTGGCGATCGCCATCGTCGGCGCGCGGCGCGCGACACCGTACGGGCTCGAGGTTGCCGCGCAGCTCGCCCGCGATCTCGCGGCGCGCGGGGTGACGATCGTCAGCGGCTTCGCGCGCGGCATCGACTCCGCCGCGCATCGGGCGGCGCTCGACGCCGGCGGGCGCACGATCGCGGTGCTCGGGTCCGGCATCGACGTCGTGTATCCACCGGAGAATCGGCGGCTCGCGGACGCGGTGGCCGCGCGCGGCGCGCTCGTTACGCAGTTTCCGCCCGGAACACCGCCCCTGCCGTATCACTTCCCGACGCGCAACCGCACGCTCGCCGCGCTCGCGCTCGGCGTCGTCGTCGTCGAAGCGGCGGAGCGCAGCGGAAGCCTCTCGACCGCCGGTTTCGCGGGCGATCTGGGGCGCGAAGTGTATGCCGTGCCTGGCAAAATCACGTCACCGACGAGTGTCGGTGCGCATAGGCTCCTGAGGGACGGTGCTAGACTTGTGGAGACGTGGGCCGACATCGTGCAAGAATTACCAGATGCGTGGCGTCGTCGCGTGCGTGACACCGGCGTTGCACCCATCGACAGCACACAGCCCTCGAAAGGCAGTGATGAGGAGCGCATGCTGCAGTTGTTGATGCGAGATGAGGCGCAACACATCGAGCGACTGATCGCTCGGGCGGGGATGGACGCCGCGCGTGCAGGCGCGATCCTCACGTGGCTCGAGCTCGGCGGGTTAGCCCGCCAGCTCGGAGGCCAGCGTTGGATCGCGGTCGGCGCACGGTCGGAGGGAGCCTAGCCGTGCCGAAGTCGCTGGTGGTCGTCGAATCGCCGACGAAGGTGAAGACAATCCAGAAATATCTGGATTCCAAATTCATCGTCAAGGCGTCGATGGGACACGTGCGCGATCTGCCGAAGTCGCAGCTCGGCGTCGATCCCAAGAAAAACTTCAAGCCGAAGTACGTCATCTCGCCGGCGAAGAAGAAGGTGCTCGACGAGCTGAAGAAGGCCGCCGAGAAGGCCGACGCGCTCTACGTCGCCACCGACCCTGACCGCGAGGGCGAGGCCATCGGCTGGCACCTCGCGCAGGAGCTGCCGGTCGACAAGAAAAAGATCTACCGCATCACCTTCAACGAGATCACCGAGCGCGCGGTCAAGGCCGCGTTCACCAAGCCCGGCAAGATCAACATGCACAAGGTGGACGCGCAGCAGGCGCGTCGCGTGCTCGATCGGCTCGTCGGCTACAGCCTCTCGCCGCTGCTCTGGGACAAGGTGCGCCGCGGGCTCTCCGCGGGCCGCGTGCAGTCGGTGGCGGTGCGCCTCATCGTCGACCGCGAGCGGGAGATCGAGGCGTTCGTTCCGGTCGAGTACTGGTCGCTGCACGCGACGCTCGCCGGGAAGCGCCCGCCGCAGTTCGAGGCCACGCTGCGCGAGGTGCGCGGCGAGAAGGCATCGCTCGTCAACGAGGCCGACACGCGGGCGCTCATGGCCACACTGGAGGGCCGGCCCTTTGTCGTTCGGTCGGTCACGCGCGGCGAGCGCCGTCGCAATCCCGCACCGCCCTTCATCACCTCCACGCTGCAGCAGGACGCCGGCCGCAAGCTGAGCTTCTCCGCGAAGAAGACGATGACGGTGGCCCAGCAGCTCTACGAGGGCGTGGAGCTCGGCGACGAGGGCGCCGTCGGTCTGATCACGTACATGCGCACGGATTCGGTGCGCATCGCGCAGGAGGCACAGGCCGAGGCGCGCGGCTGGGCGAGCGAGCGTCTGGGCGCGGAGTACCTGCCCGAGACGCCGCCCGTGTACAAGTCGCGCGGCAGCGCGCAGGAAGCGCACGAGGCCATCCGTCCCTCCGACGTGGCGCGCGACCCGAAGTCCACAGGGCCAGACCCTGAAGTTCAAGGGCTTCACCGCGATCTACGTCGAGAGCCGCGAGGAGAACGAGGCGGTCGAGGACGAGACGGAGCGTCCGATGCCCGAGCTCACCGAGGGCGAGACGCTGCGAGTCATCACGCTCGATCCGCGCCAGCACTTCACGCAGCCGCCGCCCCGCTTCACG
Organism: Candidatus Rokuibacteriota bacterium; assembly: GCA_003220475.1. Taxonomy (GTDB): domain Bacteria; phylum Methylomirabilota; class Methylomirabilia; order Rokubacteriales; family CSP1-6; genus AR12. The sequence goes on from QHSO01000102.1 coordinate 22,884, forward strand.
GAGGCGTCGCTGATCAAAGCGCTGGAGGAGCTCGGCATCGGTCGGCCGTCGACGTACGCGTCGATCCTGAGCACGATCATCAACGACCGCGGCTACGTGCACCGCGAGCGGCGCACGCTGTTCCCGACCGAGCTCGGCAAGGAGGTCACGGATCTCCTCAAGCCGTTCTTCGCCGACATCATGAACGTGGAGTTCACGGCGCAGATGGAGGAGGAGCTCGACAAGATCGAGGAAGGGCAGGTGTCGTGGGTCGACACGGTCAAGGCCTTCTACGGGCCGTTCAAGCGCGACCTGGCCGCGGCGAAGAAGGACATGCGCAACGTCAAAAAGGGCGAGGAGACGGGCGAGGCCTGCCCCGAGTGCGGCGAGCCGCTGCTGGAGCGCTGGGGGCGCATGGGCAAGTTCCTCGGCTGCTCGGGCTACCCGGAGTGTCGCTACACGCGCAACCTCAACGGCGTGGAGCGCGCCGAGGACCAGCCCACCGACGAGACGTGCCCGACGTGCAGCAAGCCGATGGTCATCAAGCACGGCCGCTTCGGAAAGTTCATCGCGTGCTCCGGCTATCCCGAGTGCAAGACGACCAAGCCGGTCACGCTCGGGATCAAGTGCCCGGAGAGCGGCTGCACGGGCGAGGTCGTCGAGCGTCGCTCCAAGAAGGGGCGCACGTTCTTCGGCTGCTCGGCCTATCCCAACTGCAAGTTCGTCGTCTGGCAGCGGCCGGTCAACGAGCCGTGCCCGAAGTGCGGCGCGCCCTTCGTCACCGAGCGCGTGACGCGCGGCCAACAGATCCGCACGTGCCCGCGCGAGGGCTGCGACTACAAGCAGGAGGCCGAGATCACCGTCGCATGAAGGCGCCGGTCACGGCCTTCCTGCGCCATCTCGAGGTGGAGAAGCACGCCTCACCCCACACGATCGGCGCGTACGGCCGTGACCTCGACCAGTGGGCGCAGTTCCTGGTGGAGTCAGAGCGCGCTGCGCCCGCGCGTGCCGACGCGCTGATGCTTGCTGCCACCATGCGCGACGTCCGCGCCTGGCTGGCGGCGCTCCACGCGCGAGGGCTGGACGCGGTCTCCGTCGCGCGTAAGCTGGCGGCCGTGCGCAGTCTCTATCGCTTCCTGGCCCGCCGCGGCGTCATGCGGCGCAATCCCGCGCGGGACGTCCGGGCGCCGCGCCTGGCGCGAAAGCTCGTGACCTTTCTGCCGGCCGACGAGGCCGCGGCCGTGGTCGATGCGCGTGGCCTCGGCGGCGACGCGCGTGCGCGCGACGTCGCCATCCTCGAGATGCTCTACGCCACGGGCCTGCGCGTCTCCGAGCTGGCCGGGCTCGATCTCGACGCGATCGATCGCGAGGCGCGCACAGTGCGCGTCCTCGGCAAGGGCAGCAAGGAGCGCATGGTGCCGTACGGCGCTCCCGCCGCGCGGGCGCTCGACGCCTATCTCGGCCGGCGCGCGACGGACCGAGGGCCCGTCTTCGTGAACGCGCGCGGAGGTCGCCTGAGCTCGCG